>DWUT01000303.1 GCA_019120615.1 Candidatus Mediterraneibacter norfolkensis | reverse complement strand
TTTTCAAGACCGCCTCGTTATGACCACTTCGATACCTCTCCATCTCTTACCACTTAGTGATAAGTTAGATTGTATGTCACCTTTGCGACGCTGACTATTCTATCACATCACTCCGGTACATGTCAACCAGTTTTTTACTTTTTCAGAAATGCTTCTGCAGTTTCCATATCTTCCGGGGTTGTTATCTTTATGTTCTCATAGGAGCCTTCAAACATTCGCACCGGAAAACCGAGCATTTTCTCCACCACCATAGCGTCATCTGTAACCGCCGTAATCTGCTTATCCATCAGCAGTTCGTACGCTTCATATACGATCCGTGCATCAAACACCTGGGGCGTCTGCACGATCCAGAGTCTGTTCCTGTCAGGAGTATCTACCACTGTTCTGTTTTCATCCACCACTTTAATGGTATCTTTTGCCGGCATCCCCGCAGCACATGCTCTGCATCTGCTCACGCATTCATACGCTCTTCGTATCATTTCTCCGTCTACAAACGGACGGGCGCCATCATGAATAAAAACAAATCCGTCTTTTTCAATCTGACGAAGCCCATTCCAGACAGACTCGTAGCGTTCTTTTCCTCCGGATATAATGCAGGATACTTTTCTTATATCATATCTTTCCACGATCATCTGTCTGCAGTACTCTTCCTCCCCGCTTCCCGTGACAAGGATGATCTCATCGATCAGTTCGGAATCCTGAAACGCTTTCAGAGAATAATACAGAACCGGTTTCCCTCCGATCAGGAGATACTGCTTGTGCGTCTTCGTCCCCATTCGCTTTCCGCTTCCTCCCGCCAGCACGATCGCTGTACAATATTTTTTATCCATCTCTTATTCCTGCCCTTTTCCGTCTACAGACTTTTTCTATCGTTTATAAGCAAACGTCAGTGTGCCGTCAGCCTCCTGGCGTTCCCCCAGTTTCAGGTTCGGGACCGCGTTCAGATCCCACCCGTGTCTTGTTCCCGCCATAAATTCATAATATGCTGCCGCCCCGATCATAGCCGCATTATCTGTACAGAGGATCGGCGACGGGTGATAAAAACGAATCTCCCGTTCTGCGCATGCCTCTTTCATAGCCGCCCGCAGAGATGTATTTGATGCAACTCCGCCCGCGATGGCAAACTTATATATTCCAAAATCTTCTGCTGCTCTCATGGAATTATCCACCAGGACTTCCACCACAGCTTTCTGGAAAGATGCAGCGATATCCGCGGGATCAAATTCCTCCCCCTTCATCCTGCATCCGTTGATATAGTTTAAAACAGCGGACTTCAGACCGCTGAAGCTGAAATCATATTTCGCGTCTTCAATATGTGCCCTCGGAAATTTGATGGCGTCCGGATTTCCTTCTTTTGCCAGGCGGTCAATCTTCGGTCCTCCCGGATATCCCAGTCCTATGGCACGGGCAACCTTGTCATACGCCTCCCCCGCAGCATCATCTCTTGTCCTTCCGAGGATTTCATACTTCCCGTAATCCCGTACCAGCACAAGATGAGTGTGTCCGCCGGATGCTACCAGACAGAGGAACGGCGGTTCCAGATCCGGATTTTCGATATAATTGGCGGATATATGCCCTTCGATATGATGCACTCCGACGAGAGGGAGATTTCTGGCAAATGCGATTGCCTTTGCCTCCGCAACTCCCACAAGAAGCGCCCCCACAAGTCCGGGGCCGTAGGTCACTCCCACTGCATCAATATCATCAAGTGTCACATCTGCTTCCCGCAGCGCCTCTTCGATCACCTGGTTGATCTTTTCAATATGCTTACGCGAAGCGATCTCCGGCACCACTCCGCCATAAAGCTTGTGCAGATCGATCTGGGAAGAAATAATATTAGACAAAACCTCTCTTCCATTGTGAACCACCGCTGCGGCTGTCTCGTCGCAGGAACTCTCTATAGCCAGAATATTGATATCTCTTATTTCTTTCATCGCCACGCCTCTCAATCTTCAAATCTCAGTTCCGCCGACATCCCGTCTTTTCCTGCTTTCGCGTAAGGAAAGATCTTTCGGACCTCATCCATATACTGTTCCGGGCGGGTCAGCGACGGGCTGTAATGGGTCAGCCACATTTCCTTTACCTGCGCCTCTTTCGCCAGTTCCGCCGCCTCATAAAAAGTCATATGTTTATATTCTTTCGCTTTCGCCGCTTTTTCCTTTTCACCGTACATCCCCTCACAGATAAAGAGGTCGGATCCGGGAGCATTTCTCCGGATAGAATCCGTTGGTCTGGTATCCGTTGTATAGGTCAGTTTCAGACCTTTTCTCGGAGCTCCGAGCACCATGTCCGGTGTAAAAACACCATCTTCCGTCTCAATCTGTTCTCCGGCCTGCAGCCTGCTCCAGTATTCAAGCGGAATCTTTTTCTCCTTTGCCCTTTGTGCATCGAATTTTCCCGCCCGGTCGATCTCCAGTGTGTAGCCGTAACAGAGCACATTGTGATTCACCCGAAATGCCTTCAGCCGATATCCATTCATTTCAAAAGTCTGTTCCGCGCCTTCAATCTCACGAAATTCAATCGGGAACGGCAGCTCCGGGGCGATCACCCTAAGAGAGTTCACCACTCTCTCAAGCCCCTTTGGCCCGATGAGTGTCAGCGGCTCTGTACGGTCAGCGTTCCCCATCGTAAGGAGCAGCCCCGGCAGCCCGCTGATATGATCTCCGTGATAATGCGTAAAACAGATCACATCGATCGGTTTAAAACTCCATCCCTTTTCCTTCACCGCGACCTGTGTTCCTTCTCCGCAGTCGATCAGAAGACTGCTCCCGTTGAACCGGGTCATGAGCGCGGTCAGATAACGGTAAGGAAGCGGCATCATTCCCCCGCTTCCAAGCAAACATACATCTAACATCTTTTTCCTCTAATTTTCATTTCACTCTATAGAATATGACATTTTCTATTCTTCAATCTCCGCAGGGATAAGAAACGACTTCAGAAGCTCGTCATAGCACGATTCACACAGATCAAAACTGTGGTGTTCACCGTCCTTCTCCGAGAAGTACCCCCATGTCTGATCCACACTGAATACCCCCTCCCGGGGACATCCGTTCACTACCTGGATCTCCCTGCCGCATTTATTGCAAATGATCTTTTTGATCTCTTTTGTTTCCTTTAACTGATACTGGCGCATACAATTTCCTCCTGTAAGGTATGATTCATTTGTTACGCCTATATTATAAAGTCCACCTGCAGTAATTCCTACTGGGAACTGCTGCCTCGGTTTTCTGCCATTTTCCAGTCAGGATCATCCATATTCCCGGCTGTATTCTTCCGGCGCCGGACAGGATTGTTTACTCTCCGATCTTCCTGCTCATCAGGATTGCATCTTCCTGCGGATCTTCATAAAATCTCTGCCGTATACCATCCTCCCGGAACCCTGCAGACTCGTACAGTGCGCGGGCTGCTTCATTACTCTCCCTGACGTCCAGAAGAATCCTGGTGAGCCCTTTTTCCTTGCAGACATTCTCCAGTCTCTGAAGGAGAGCACGGGCCACCCCCTGCCTCTGCAGTTCTTCCGTCACAGCGATCCTTGCGATCTCCGCTTCATCCGCCGCAGTATAGGCGAGAAGATACCCTGCAGTCCTTCCTGCTTTCAGCGCTGTCAGGCAGATCGTATTTTCCTGCCCCAGCGTCTCCAGAACAGATTTTTCACTCCAGGCATCCGCAAAAAGCTGATGTTCCATCTCAGCCACAGCCGCGCCATCCTCCATCGACATCTCGCGGACTTCCGTCACTGCTTTTTTCTCCCGCTCGGCCCTCTCCCGTTCTGCCTGAGAAACGCGGAGATATTCCGGTTTATGTTCTGCAGCAGTCTCGAATCTGCCGGCTTTAAAGTATTTGATCCCAAGAGCCCCCACAACTGCTGCTCTCTGCCGATTCATATAAGAAGGAGCAAATGAATATGGAACCTTCAGTCCCTCTGCCAGGGCTTCCTGATAGACAGGAACTCCATCGCCAAGGAACACCACCGGACGGGCATAGTTATTCAGCCGGCGGATCAGATCTTCCACCGGGATTGCCATCTGCATCTTCATCACCTGAAAAACAGGCTCTACCCGGTTTGTCCCCTCTTTTTCTCCCGCCTTATGGGAAAAGGTATAAAGCCCGGTATACACCTGGCTTCTCCGGGCATCCATAATGGGGCATATGATATCGCCGCACCCGTAGACATTATAGGCAAGCGCATCCACCGTAGGAACATGGATCAGCGGTTTGTCGAGGGCAAGCCCCAGCCCCTTTGCCGTCGCCGATCCGATCCGAAGTCCGGTAAAGGAACCAGGCCCTCCCGCAACAGCGATCGCGTCAATGGAATCCAGGTCAAGTTCTATCATCTTTGCCATCTCCGCAATCATCGGCAGGAGCGTCTGAGAATGTGTTTTTTTATAATTCACCGTATATTCGGCGATCGTCTGCGTGTCCTCCACAACAGCAACGGTCGCTGTAAGTCCGGAACTGTCTATTGCCAATACTCTCATAGCTACTGTATCCTTTCATGCTGTGAAGCGCCGGCGTGACAGTACTCCCGTCACATCCGGCGCAGATATGCTGTATCATCCCAGCTCTTCAATCGTGATTTTTCTATAGTCGACCCCCTGCTCCAGGTCCTTCTCGATCCGGACTGCCGTCCGTTTTTCCGGAAGGATCTCACGGATCAGTTCCGCCCACTCGATCAGGGAGACCCCGTCTCCCATGATATAATCTTCAAACCCCACTTCTTCCATCTCTTCTATATCCCCGATCCGGTATACATCGAAATGATAGAGGGGAAGTCTTCCCTCATCATACACCTGTACGATAGTAAAGGTCGGACTGTTGACCGGTTCCTCGATCCCGAGTCCCTTCGCAAAACCCTGGGTAAACACAGTCTTTCCTGTTCCCAGATCTCCGATCAGGGTAAACACCTGCCCCGGGACTGCAGCTTCTCCCAGTTTTCTTCCGAGGCGGAACGTCTCCTCCGGGCTCCGTGTCTCTATTACCATACTGTTCATCCTTTCCCGCGCAGCTTCGCCTTCTTAGTGATGGAACAGACGGATTCCCGTAAACGCCATTGCCATGCCGTACTTGTTGCATGCTGCGATCACATTGTCATCTCTCACGGATCCGCCCGGCTGAGCCACGTATTTCACGCCGCTCTTGTGAGCGCGCTCGATATTGTCTCCAAAGGGGAAGAACGCATCGGATCCGAGCGCCACATCTGTCAGCTTATCAAGCCAGGCTCTCTTCTCTTCCCTTGTAAACACTTCCGGCTTTTCCGTAAATGTATTTTCCCACACGCCATCGGCGAGTACATCCATGTACTCGTCTCCAATGTAGAGATCGATAGCGTTATCACGGTCCGCGCGCTTGATTCCTTCCTTAAACGGAAGTGCCATCACCTTCGGGCACTGGCGCAGCCACCAGTTGTCAGCCTTCTGGCCGGCAAGGCGGGTACAGTGAATACGGGACTGCTGTCCGGCACCGATACCGATTGCCTGTCCGTCCTTAACATAGCAGACAGAGTTAGACTGTGTATACTTCAGGGTGATCATGGCAATTGCCAGATCCCTCTTCGCATCCTGCGGGATCTCTTTGTTTTCTGTGACCACATTAGAGAAGAAATCTTTGTCAATATTGAGTTCATTTCTTCCCTGCTCAAATGTGATCCCGAACACCTCTTTATGCTCCAGTGCCGCCGGTACATAATCCGGATCGATCTGGATGACATTGTAGTTTCCTTTTTTCTTCTGTTTCAGGAGCTCCAGCGCTTCCGGCTCATAGCCCGGAGCGATCACTCCGTCTGACACCTCTCTCTTGATCAGTCTTGCCGTATCCACATCGCAGACGTCCGACAGAGCGATGAAGTCACCAAAAGAAGACATTCTGTCCGCGCCGCGGGCTCTTGCATACGCGCTGGCGAGCGGAGAAAGCTCTCCCAGATCGTCCACCCAGTAGATCTTTGCCAGAGTCTCTGTCAGCGGAAGACCGACTGCCGCCCCGGCAGGCGAGACATGCTTGAATGATGTCGCAGCCGGAAGACCTGTCGCCTTCTTCAGTTCGGAGACGAGCTGCCATCCGTTAAATGCGTCCAGGAAGTTGATATAACCCGGGCGTCCGCAGAGCACTGTGATCGGCAGATCACTTCCATCGCTCATATAGATCTTTGATGGTTTCTGGTTCGGGTTGCATCCATATTTCAGTTCTAATTCTTTCATTTTTCATCCGCTCCTTAGTGAATTTTATTTATGATCTTTGTCTCGTAGTTCCCTGTTTCAATATCAATGTAGCGGACAAAAAGAGAAACTTTGTTGTCCTCATTCAGACTGTTCCACAGCATCTGTGCGAACTCCTCCATATCATCCAGAACACCGATCAGCTTCGGCTCTCCTTCATAGCTGGGGAGCGGATTTCCGTCTCCCATATATGTGTGGATAAAGTGGCCTTCTCCCGCCGCCGGATTCTCATAAGCGAAAGTATAGCGGCAGCATCCTTCCGGGCTTCCGTTATTGCTCTTCAGGATAGACATGGCGTAATTATATGTCCCGTTCTCAATATGCATGATGCCGGAAATACGGGGTGTATAGTTCGGCGCGTCCGGCTCAAACTCCCTGGATCTCAAAGACTGTTCGAAAGTGAGCTGTTTGTCCATTCCTTCATAGATCGTATCGGTCTGGTCTCCATTCGTAACAATGGTCTTATTGCCCAGCACGCGGACCGGCGCATAGATGACAAGGCTCGGATCCGTCATCTTGGACAGGTCGAACGCCTGAGTGCGTATTCCTTCGCCATCCTCCACAAAAATACGGTTCCTGCTGTTTTCACTGCGTCCCATGATAAAGTACGCGGCGACTGCCTTCTTACCGTCCGGAGTCTTTCCAAGGATGATTCCTCTTCCCGGATAAGAATTTCCTTTCAGTTCCTGCTCAATCGATACCATCTTCATCTCTCACTTCTCCCTTCAGTCATTTTGTTTTCTTTGTCTCATCTTCCGGTTCCGGAACAGGAAGGATCTGTAATCTGACCCGGCTGATCCGGTTGTCCTTCACTTCCTCGACCGTGAATACAAGGTTATCACTCTCGATCACATCTCTGTCTTCCTTTGCAGGAATATGCCCCAGCTGCTCGATCAGATAACCTGAAAGTGTATCATAATTTTCCGTCTCGAGCTTCAGCCCGAGTTCCTCGTTCAGATCCTCGATCAGAATCCCTCCGTCAAGAACATACTCGTTCTCGCTGACCGGAACAATCTCCGGAACGACCTCTTCATATTCTTCATTGATGTCGCCCATGATCTCCTCGACAAGATCCTCAATCGTCACGATACCGGAAAATCCCCCGTATTCATCCACAAGGATCGCCATATGATGTCTCGTCTCCTGCATGGAACGGAACAGTTCGTCCGCCTCCTTTGTCTCAGGTACAAAGAAAGGTTCGTGGAGCATCCCGCGGATATCCATTCCTTCCAGCCCCGACTTTCTCATCTCGATCATCACGTCTTTGACATGAAGCACACCAATGATATTGTCTATATTTTCTTCGTAAACTGGGATCCGGCTGTGTCTTGACTCAAGCACCTCATCGATCAGTTCGTCAAAAGGCTCTCCGATATCCATCACAACGACGTCTCGTCTCGGCACCATGATCTCTCTTGCGGTCCTGTCGTCAAACGCAAAAACAGAATCGATCATCTCCCGCTCTTCATCATCAAAGGCACCGCTCTCATTTCCCATCTTGAGAAGCGCCTTGATTTCTTCCTCTGTCACGGCCTCCTCCTGATCCTCAGTCTTCAGGCCGAGCAGTTTGAGCACCAGCTTGGTAGATACAGAAAGCAGTTTGATAAACGGAGAAAGGATGATCGAAATATAATGTACCGGCATCACTGTCAGCATACAGAACGCCTCTGCTTTCTGCAGGGCAATCCTCTTTGGCACAAGCTCTCCAAAAACAAGGTTAAAGAACATCAGTAAAAGCGTCACGCCGTTGTGCGCGATCTGCTGGCTGTAGGGAACCCCCGCTCCCTGAAGCCATCCCGCCAACACAGGCGAAATTCCGGATGCGGCAGATGCCGAAGAATAGAATCCTGCAAATGTGATCGCCACCTGGATCGTGGAAAGGAACTTCGTCGAATCATCAAAAAGTCCTTCGATCACTTTCGCCTTCTTGTTTCCCTCTTCTGCAAGGCTTCGTATCCTGTTCTTATTGACCGATACGACAGCCATCTCCGCTCCCGCAAAGAATGCGTTCATCAGCGTAAAAAACACCAACAGCAACAGTTGAAAAATTACCGAGTTCCCGGCAGGGTCTGCGTCCATAAAAATAACTCCTCCTAAAAATAAAATATTTTCAGGAGAAGTATATCACGAGCCTGACGTTTGCGCAAGTCATCCCGTTTTCAGCCGGACATTCCGCCGGCCGTTCTTCTTATTTACGTCCCGTACTTCAGTCAGCCTTTTTATTTACATGATCGGCGATAAATCTTGACATATCTTTTGCCGGAACTCCCAGTACGAATGAAAACTCACTGTACAGGGCATGTTCCAGAAGCATCTGGTATTTCTTGTCCATACTCGTAACGCTGCCCCTGCTCTTTGTTCTCTTATACAGGGTTTTCAAAACCTTTACCCAGTTCTCCGGGCAGTAGTCTGCGATACACTGTTTGTATTCCTGCTCTCTGAGCTTCTCATTTTTTACTCTCAGCACGTCAATCTCAGGCATCCTGCTGATCAGATCCATCGCTTCCTGCCTGCTGACCGGCTTCCGGATATTCGTCTCATCGTCCGTGGGAACGTACGCCCTGTCCTTTGCGTCATCCATAGACTGAAGGGTATAATAGTTTTTCTTCCTGTCCGCGAAAGAAAAATCAAGCGTCCCAATGTCTTCCACCTTGTAAAGTCCTCTGCACTTATAAACAACCGCGTCACCTCTGCTGAGCATCCAATTCCTCCTTTTCTTTCTGATCCTGCGCCGCTCCCGGCATACTTAAAGTATAGCCAAAGAAAGACCGGTACAACGCTGTAACGGTCTTTTCGGCAGTTATGCTGATATAATTTTAACACTTTTTTAATGTTTCGGTAATATTTTTTTGATTTTTGCTAAATTTTCGTTTATTTCAGACAATTTACCCCCACCATATTTTGTGCAGATTTTCTACACTTCGTCTCTGATTTTACCGCTTTCACAAGAAGCATCATAGGACGGCGCATCTCATCCCTCATACCCGGGACGTCCATCATATCCGGATCCGGCACTGCCTCCTCCACTGCTTTCAGCTCAAACCCACTGTTTATAAGCCCCATCAGGATCTGTGTCAGAGTGTGATGGTATTTTTTCACCCGTTCTCCCAAGAAAAGCGTCGTCCGCTCACCAGGATAATAATAATCATCTATCGGCCAGTACTTTGGGGTTCCTTCCCCATTGTAGATCCAGTCTTCGTTCACCCCGGCCGTAAATACAGGGTGTTCTATGTTAAGCAGGAAAGTTCCTCCCGGTTTCAGAGTCCTGCAGATATTACGGTATACGCTGTCCAGATCCTCAATATAATGCAGCGCAAGATTTGATATCACACAGTCATATATCCCAGCCGGATATTCATATTCTTCCAGACCGCAGATCCGGTACGTGATCCGCGCATCCGCATTCCGTTTTTCCGCCTCCCGGATCATTTTCTCGCTCAGATCTATCCCCAGGACAGATTCTGCCCCCTGCTCCGCAGCGTACTTGCAATGCCATCCGTATCCGCAGCCGAGATCCAGAACCTTAAAGCCCGTTAAATCCGGAAACATCCTCCGAAACTGATGCCACTCTCCGGCTCCCGCAAGCCCTTCACGGCTGCGGGACATCTTCGCATATTCGTCAAAAAATTTTTCAGTGTCATAGATATTGTTGTTCATTCACGCTCTCCCTGTATTTCTGTTTTCGTACCAAAGTACAATTATTGCCAATTCACCGGCAGCTAAAATATCGTCAGTAAAATTATACTCTATATACCCATGTATTTCACTATTTCAGACCGATGTTATAAAACCGTTTTTTCCCCAATCATTTTTCAATCAGTCAGAGCAGATATCTGCGCACAAGTCTCTCTACCAGCCTTGTATTCAAAAGTATTTTACTTGTCTCAAATGTAAGGATCAGACGTTCTCCCGGATGGATATCATTTTCTTGATATGCCTGTATTTTTCTTATTGCATTCTGTGCATATACAGGGTCGTCCATCTTGCCATCATGCTCCCAGTAAATTTCCTGTTTTGTCTTTCTGGAAAGAAAAGTAAAATCCGGATGAACAGTGCCAAAACTCTTTAAATACAAGGGACATTCATATTTGTATAAAATACCGTTCCGATAAAAATAGTCCGCAAGGATTTTTTCTGATTTTGAACGCACCCGTTCCCCTTTTTCTGTTAATATAACCGGCATATCTTCCTGAAATTCTTTTCTCTTGTAATCTTCAGCAGCCCACTTGCTCAGCTGCTGTTCCCATACAGGTTCAACCGGCTCAATCAGCTTCTGTCTTTCAGGATGTTCGTCCAGGAAAATTTTTTCAATTTCTCCCTCGTCATAATTTTCTGTAATTTTTCTGATCTGGGACAATCTTTTTTCAGCAAGTTTTATTATCTTTTCATCATAAGATTTCTGTGCGAGTCTGTACGCCAGTTTCTTCTTCTCCCTCGGAAGATATTGCCCGTTTTTCCTCCCTCCCGGCACGCAGTAATAATACTGAACACACTTGTTACTGCTGGACAGACGCAGTTTTCCCGGAGGAGCATCTTTCAGTTGTTCCGAAGTCTTCTGAAGAATCTTCTCCAGTCTGTCCTGCTCCTGTAAAAGCATCTTTCTAAGACCTGCCATATACTTTCCCTTTCTTTTGCATTTCTGAATAAAACATGTCCGCAACAACAGACACTGTCCTGTTATAGAGTAACTTGAAATAATAACTTCTTCTGGAATTTATACCGATTTACGGTTGTGAATTGCTTTATAGACTGTAAAACCGTAGTTTTTCCCATCTAATACGGTTAAAATTACGATTTTCAGCGTCTGAACTGTATCCTTCTACTGAGTCTTACGGTTAATTTTGGAATTTCCGGTATCTGAACCGCACTCTTCTTCTACTTCTTACGGTTGATTTTAGAATTTCCGGTATCTGAACCGCACTCCCACCACGGTTCTTACGGTTAATTTGGGATTTTCTGATATCTGAACCGCATTCTTCTCCTGATTCTTACGGTTAAGAATTGTTTTTCTGGTTATCGAACCGTTCCGGCAGCCTATCTCTTGCCAAAACGACCTGCATATGTATGAAATGATTTCAGATTTGTTTGAAAAAACCCGGAAGCCGAAACTTCCGGGATAAGAATTCTTTCGCAATCTTCGCAATCGATTTGATTAACGTTTGGGTAACCGAAAATACTGGAAAATCAAGGGGTTACACGGAAAGTTGTTGCAAATACGTTACAAACCCAGAGCATCTCACAACGATTGAGGATACCTCTCTTTTTCCCGGGTACTTATCAGTACCCGGGAGTTTAATCTATTGTTATTTCATAATAAAGTGCTATTCTTTCAGTATGCTATATACCTTGTAAGCACCTTGCAACACCTTTTAATACCTTGTCGTTCGTCCGGATATGTTTCCCACTTTCATCATAGAACATATTTCTCGAAGTAATCTTCTTCCAACGTTTCAATGCCTTCCCGAAAAGATCAGATGAATATGAAGATTTATTTTTAGCCTGCTTTTTATCAATTCCTTCAACAAATTACTTCATTCAATATAAATTTAAGCAATCTATTGCTACCCGTTTCGACTATTGCTAAAATAATGATGAAAAAGGAGTAAATATGAATAACGAAGCGGAAAGGAGCGATTTATATGTTAAATTCCATAAGCACAAATATGAGCAACTTAGCAAATTCCATCAGAGGTCTTGGCAAAAAAGAAATTCTTCTTTTAGGTTTTGGTTTTTTTTGCGCAGCACTATATTACATTAATGAAGATGATAAAACTGTTTTTGACCTCATAGTTTAGCATTATGCTGCTCTGCTTGCATGTCTCTGGATTGCCCTGTATACTGTCAGCAG
>DWUT01000302.1 GCA_019120615.1 Candidatus Mediterraneibacter norfolkensis | reverse complement strand
AAAGGAGAAGAGAAGATGGCAAAGGAAAAGAAACTGGTACAGTCGATCACATCAAGAGATGAAGACTTTGCGCAGTGGTACACGGACGTTGTCCGTGAGGCAAAACTGTGCGACTATTCAGGGGTAAAAGGATGCCTGAACTATCTGCCGAATGGCTATGCGATCTGGGAGAACATCCAGGCGGATCTGGATAAAAGGTTCAAAGAGACGGAAGTGGAGAACGTATATCTTCCCGTGCTGATCCCGGAAAGCCTGCTTCAGAAGGAGAAGGATCATATTGAGGGATTTGCGCCGGAAGTGGCGTGGGTGACTCATGGAGGAATGGAGCAGCTTCAGGAGAGATTCTGTATCCGTCCGACTTCCGAGACCCTGTTCTGTGACGTCTGGAGCAAGACGGTACAGTCCTACCGTGACCTCCCGAAAGTATGGAACCAGTGGTGTTCTGTCCTGAGATGGGAGAAGACAACAAGACCGTTCCTGCGTTCCAGAGAATTCCTGTGGCAGGAGGGACACACCATCCATGCGACTTACGAGGAAGCGGAAGAGCGCACGAAGATGATGTGGAATGTATACAAAGATTTCGTGGAGCAGGACCTGGCGATCCCGGTGGTTGCCGGAAGGAAGACGGAGAGCGAGAAGTTTGCCGGAGCCCAGGACACGTACACGATCGAGGCGCTGATGCATGACGGACAGGCGCTCCAGTCCGCTACAAGCCATTTCTTCGGAAATATGTTCCCGGATGCGTTCAATATCAAATATGCCGACAAAAACAACGAACTCCACAGCGTATATGAGACTTCCTGGGGGCTTTCCACCAGGATCATCGGCGCTATCATTATGGTGCACGGTGATGACAGCGGTCTCGTGCTCCCGCCGAGGATCGCACCGGTCCAGACGAGGGTCATCCCGATCGCGCAGCATAAGGAAGGCGTGCTGGATAAGGCGAACGAACTGCTGGAGACACTGAAGGCGGCGGGATACCGTGCGAAGATCGACGACTCTGAGAAGAGCCCGGGATGGAAGTTCAGCGAGCAGGAGATGCTGGGAATCCCGACACGTATTGAAATCGGACCAAAGGATATTGAGAACGGACAGGTGGTCGTGGTACGCCGTGATACGAGAGAGAAGATCGTCGTATCCATGGATGAGATCACCACAAAACTGGGTGAGATCCTGGAGACGATCCAGAAAGATCTCTATGCGAAGGCAAAGGCGTTCCTGGATGACCACATCAGCACAGCGACTACCATCGATGAGATGAAGGATGCTGTTCAGAATAAGAAGGGCTTCGTCAAAGCGATGTGGTGCGGCGAGGAAGCATGCGAGGATGAGATCAAGGCGCAGGCAGGAGGAGTGACCTCCAGATGTATCCCGATGGAAGCGGAACATCTTTCCGATGTATGCGTGTGCTGCGGCAAGCCGGCGAAGCATATGGTTTACTGGGGACGGGCGTACTAAAATCAATGTCATGCCACAATCATCTTATATCTTAGCCGGGACTTTTTATTCCCGCGAAGCAACAAGACAGGCAGACATGCCTGCATCGGGGGCTTTGACTACTGCATCACAGGACATTATGCGACCAGAAAAAGACCGGGAGGGGCTTTTGGAAATGTACGGATGGGAAAGAGCGTTTCAGAAGACTGATCTTGAAAAGGGGAAAAGGGCATATGAGACGCACCGTGTGAGAGATCTTAGAAAAGATGGGGACAGGTATACAGCAGCCGTCTTAGGCCGGGAGCGGCATGAAGTCTCGGTAACCCTGCAGGATGGCAGGCCGAAGCGTGGAAAATGCGACTGCCCGACAGCGAAAGGCAGACAGTTGTGTTCACATATGGCCGCGCTGCTTTATGTGATTGAAGATGAGAAAAAACGACAGGAAAAAGCCCGCCTGAAAGAAGAGGAAGAGAAAGAGAAAGAGAAAGAGCGCCGACGTCTGGAAGAGGAGGCGCGCCGCCGGGCGGATGAGCGTCGGAAGAAAGAGGAAGAAGAGGAAAAAGCACGGATTGAGAAGGAAATTCGGGAGCAGGCGCGTCTGGCGGAGGCAGAGATAAAGCAGAGAGATGAGAAAAGAAACAGGGATTACAGTCTTCTGGGAGATTCCTGGGAAGACGAGGATGAGCAAAACGATTTCAGTATTACCGATCTGGAACATTACCGGTATTTTGATATTGAGAAGATACGAAATTCTGTCCGGTTTCCGGCAGACGCCTTAAAAGAGGGGAAAAAGCTCTTCCATCAGAACGCGGTAAAGATCACAAGGGTGCGCGCGGGATTTGACAGGGAAGAAGAGGAGGTTTTCGGAGAAATCTCTGCAAAGGTGACAGAGAATGACACAGAAATTCCTCAGATCATCCGGTTTACACGCAATGAAGTTGTAAATTCCCGGTGCGGATGTCCGCAGTGTATCCGAATGTATTACGGAGGGTATAACAGCAGATGGAAGGCGGTCTGCAAATATTCTGCGGCCGCCATGAATGCGCTTGCGTTGTATCTTCAGGAGAATGAGATCACAGATGCCACAGATGACGTGGGATGGGCTGTTCTGGAAGCCTTCGGGAACGGAACGGTCCGGGGAAAGCAGGACTGCGGAGTGCCGCCAGGCGAAAAGCTGAGGCTGGAAGTAAGAGTTGACGAAAACTGGCAGGGACTCGAGGCGTCCTTCCGCATTGGGAACAGTAAAATGTATGTGCTCAAAAACCTGCAGGAATTCTGCGAGAATGTGAAGAATTGCGCAGATGGTACTTATGGAAAAAATACGATTTTTAATCATGCCCGGTCAAATTTTACAGAAGGAGCAAAGCCGTGGGTCGATTTTATCATGAAAGCTGTAAATGACAGTAAGCAGACGGTGGAGCGGCTGGATCAGAACGGGTATTATTATGGCCCAAGGCAGAATGCCGTCAAGGAGATTGCGCTGTATGGCTGGAAGCTGGACTCGTTTTTTGATACGGCGGCCAAAGCGGGAACAGTTGAGTGTGGAATTGCGGGGGAAGGAAAAAAGAAATACGAACCGCTGAAAGTAAGAGTGCAGAATCCGAAGATCGCTGTGGATATTTCTGAGGTGAAGATCGGTGGGGAAAAAGGTTTTCACGGTATTTCCGTGGATATTGGCCTGCCGCGGCTGTATTCAGGGGTGAATGCGGATTATTATATAGCGGACGGATGTATGAACCGGACGGATCCGGGGATATCAGAAAAACTCGGCGCACTGGCGGAACAGGAGAAAAACGGACATATCACTTTCCGGGTGGGGAGAAATTATCTGAGTACCTTTTATCACAATATCCTGCCCGGGCTGAAAGAAATTGCCGAAATCAAGGAACATTCTGGTGATAAGATCCGTAAATACCTCACGCCGGAGACGAGATTTCTTTTTTATCTGGATGCGGATGAGGGAGAGGCGTTTTGCAGAATCTTTGCAAAATATGGAAAGAAAGAGTTTTCACTTGTGGAAACGATGATGCAGGAGACAATGGCAGAACCGTATCGGGATGCGGCACAGGAAGCCCGCATCCTGGACAGAGTTCTGGAATGGATGCCGTATGTGGATGAAGAAAGAGACGCTTTATCTACCGGCCGGGATGAGGAACAGGTTTACCATGTAATGACAGAAGGGGTGGAGCAGATGCTTCAGCTCGGAGAGGTGAGATGCACGGACAGCTTTCGCGGCTGCCGGGTGATCCGCCGGGTAAAAGCCCGGGTCGGTGTATCTGTATCGGAAGGTCTGCTGGAACTTGAAGTGTCTGCGGATGGACTGGAGCAGAAAGAACTGTTGGATATTCTGCGCAGCTACAGGATGAAAAAACGTTACCACAGGCTGACAGACGGGAGCTTTGTGGGCCTGGATGACCCTTCTGTCGGAACAATAGATGAACTTACAGAAGCGCTTTCGCTTAGGCCGGCGGATATGATAAAAGGAAAAGTGCATATTCCGATGTACCGGGCGCTGTACCTGGATCGCATGCTCGCTGAAAATGATGATGTGTACAGTAAAAGGGACGCGCATTTCAAGGAGATGGTCAAGGAGTTTAAGACCATTGATGATTCGGATTTTGAGGAACCGGCAAGTCTTTCTGACATTCTTCGGAATTATCAGAAGGAGGGGTTTAGATGGCTGCGTACATTGGAAGAGTGGGAGCTTGGCGGAATACTGGCGGACGATATGGGACTGGGCAAGACACTCCAGATCATCGCGCTTCTGCTGTCTGCAAAGCAGGAGGGACGGGCAGGTACATCCCTTGTGACGGCTCCTGCAGCCCTGGTATATAACTGGGAGGAAGAACTGCGGAAATATGCGCCGGAGCTTGATGTCGCGGTGATCGCCGGGAGTCAGGATGAGCGCAGGGAGAAGATCGGACAGTATCAGGAATATGACGTCCTTGTGACTTCCTATGATACACTGCGCAGAGATATTTCTTTTTATGAAGGAAAAGAATTCCGTTTTGAAATTATTGACGAGGCGCAGTACATTAAAAACCATACAACTGCCGCGGCAAAAGCTGTGAAGGTCATAAAGAGCAGAAACCGGTTTGCGCTGACCGGAACCCCGATTGAAAACCGGCTGAGCGAGCTCTGGAGCATTTTTGATTATCTTATGCCGGGATTTCTGTATGGATATGAGACATTCCGCAGGGAGATCGAGACTCCGATCGTTAAAAATCAGGATGAGGATGTGATGAAGAGGCTCCAGAAGATGACAGGTCCTTTTATCCTGCGCAGGGTAAAAGAAAATGTGCTCAGCGACCTTCCGGAAAAACTGGAGGAAACTCGCTATGTGCGCTTTGATGGAGAACAGAAAAATCTGTATGACGCCCAGGTGATCCATATGCGCGAGACGCTTGCGGGACAGGCGGAGGATGATTTTAACAGAAACCGTTTCCGGGTGCTTGCGGAGCTGACACAGCTCAGACAGATCTGCTGCGCCCCGTCTCTTTGTTTTGAAAAATACAACGGGGGTTCGGCGAAGGTCGACGCATGTGTGCAGCTGATCCTCAGTGCCATAGACGGAGGCCACAGGATACTGGTGTTTTCTCAGTTTACAAGTATGCTTAAAATCCTGGAACAAGAACTGGACAAAGAAGAAATTGCATATTATGTGATCACAGGGAGTACGCCGAAAGAAGAAAGAGTCCGTCTGGTCAGAGAATTTAACAGTGGGACAGTCCCTGTATTCTTTATTTCCCTTAAGGCAGGGGGAGTGGGATTGAACCTGACCGGTGCGGATGTGGTCATTCATTATGATCCCTGGTGGAATCAGGCGGTGCAGGACCAGGCAACTGACCGTGCGCACCGCATCGGGCAGACCAAGAAGGTTACGGTGTATAAACTGATTGCGAAAAATACCATTGAAGAGAAGATCCAGAAGCTTCAGGAGACAAAACGCGATCTGGCGGATCAGATCATCGGTGGTGAAACCGGTCAGCTTGCAGGAATGAGCAGGGAAGATATCCTTGCCCTGCTGGAACAGGAGTAAAACAGGGAAACTCCCTGTTAAATATCAAAAAATCCCTTGACATCCGAAAATAAACGTAATAAACTAATCTAGCGTGCAAAAACGTATTATTTTTGTGCGCCAAAATTGGATAATGATAAAATTATCCGCAGCCCCTTGCGGCATGAGCCGTAAGGTAACGAATAATTCATAGGAGGTGAAAAGAATGCCAACATTTAACCAGTTAGTTAGAAA
>DWUT01000301.1 GCA_019120615.1 Candidatus Mediterraneibacter norfolkensis | reverse complement strand
CCACGGAGTCTACTATGACTATACCCTTGAGATCGAGGGGGAGAAGATCCGATCGGCGGATCCCTATGCGAAAGCCTGCGGAGTCAACGGAGTGCGGAGCATGGCAGTGAACTTAAGGCGTACGGATCCGGAGGGATGGAAGGAAGACAGGACCCCGGAAGAAAGGCCGGAACGGATCATCTATGAACTACATGTCAAGGAATTCTCCTGGGATCCTTCCGGAGGTTTTCCAGAAGAATACCGGGGAAAATACAAGGCGTTCACCTGCACGGACACCACCCTGGACGGAGACGGCGTGCATCCCACCGGGATCCCCTATCTCAGGGACCTTGGGGTGACACATATCCAGATCATGCCCGCATATGATTATGGTTCCGTCAATGAGGCGGGGGAGGACACGGAGTTCAACTGGGGATATGACCCGGTGAACTATAATGTGCCCGAAGGATCCTATTCAACCGATCCGGCCCGCGGCGAGGTAAGGATCCGGGAGATGAAGGAGATGATACAGTCTCTTCACTCCCAGGGATTCGGCGTCATCATGGATGTAGTGTATAATCATACATACTCTCTGGATTCCTGGTTCCAGAGGACAGCGCCCTGGTATTTTTACCGGGTGTTCGATGACGGAAGGATCTCCAACGGTTCCGCCTGCGGCAACGATGTGGCAAGCGAGCGGGAGATGTGTGCGAAGTTTATCCTGGAGTCTGTGCTGTACTGGACAGAGGAATATCACATCGACGGATTCCGCTTTGACCTGATGGGACTTCTGGACGTCGATCTCATGAACCGGATCCGCAGAGAGCTTGACCGGCGCTATGGGAAGGGAGTAAAGCTCATTTTCGGAGAGCCCTGGTCCGCGGATGTGACGGCGATGGAAGGGGGCGCAGTCCCTGCATTGAAGAAAAATGTCAGGCTGCTGGATGAGAATGTGGGGATGTTCTGTGACAACACGCGGGATGCGGTCAAGGGATCTGCCTTGAAGACAAAACTTCCGGGATTCATCAACGGCGGAGAGAATAAGGAGGAGGAGATCCTTCACAGCGTCGGGGCATGGTGCCTGGATGGCGGAGAGCATGTGGGAAAGAAAGGGGAAGAAATCTGTGCAAAAGCTCCGTCCCAGATCATCACTTATGTCTCTGCCCATGATAACCAGACACTCTGGGACAAGCTGGCTGAGACTGCGCCCGGAGAGGATCTGATGCGGCTGAACCGGATGGCGGCGGCTCTTTACATGACCTGTCAGGGAACTCTGTTCCTCCTTTCCGGCGAAGAGTTCGCACGTACAAAGGAAGGACATGATAATTCCTTTAATGCGCCTATCTCGCTGAACCGTCTGGACTGGAGAAAGGCATGGGAGGAACGCACCCTTGTGGAATATTATAAAGGCATTATCGCCCTGAGAAGACAGCTTCCGGGACTGTGCGATAAGTCGGAGAAAGCGGTACAGAGGATTTTTGAAAAAAAGAGCGCGGACGGCGTTGTGTCCTACCTGATGGATAACAGAGATCAGGACAGTGATACGAGATGGCAGACCCTGATGGTCGTTTACAACAGTACGGGAAAACCGGAAAAAGTCTCTCTGCCGGGTGAAGGCTGGGAACTTCTGTGTGACGCGTACAACAGTATGCTCTGGAAGGCATCGGTCCCTGTGGCAGGAATCATCTGCGCGGAACCTCAGAGCGTGACGGTTCTTGGATGTGTCCGGGACGCTCTGGGAGAAAATGAATTTGGGAGGAGAAAGGCAGTATGAAGTGGATCTATGGAAAACAGGACTGGAAGACATTTGAGAGAGGACAGGAGAACTGTTATCTGATGACTAACGGGCTGGGAGGATTCTCTTCCATGACCATGACAGGATCGGCTGCACGCAATGACCACGCCTTTCTCATGGCATGCACGAAAGCGCCAAACAGCCGGTACAATGTGATCCACAGGCTGGCAGAGAAGATCGAGACAGAAGGGAAAGGATATCCTCTCTCCAGCCAGGAATTTGCCGACGGGACCAGAGAAGAAGGCTACCGGTATCTCAGCGAATTTTCCTATGAGGATACGCCGGTGTGGAGATTTCTTGTAAACGGCATTGAGATCGAAAAGGAAGCCGCTATGCAGCAGGGGGAGAACAGGATTGCAGTGTTATACAGGGTGCGCAACCGCTCACGGCAAGACGCAAGGATCACAGTCATTCCCTTTGTACAGTTCGTGCCCAAAGGAAATGACATCAGGGCGGAACAGGAGTTCCGCTTTGAGGCGGACCGGATCGAGAGCGAAGGACTGACACTCCATATCCGGACTGACGCACAGACGGAGAAAATCCCGGAGCGGGAAGAGACGTATTACTACAGCTATGACGCCTGCGATGGGAGAAGGAGCACGGGCAGCGCAAAGGCAGGCTGCCGGATCCGGGCACTGATAAAGGCCGGAGAGTACAGGGAGATTTCCGTAGTGTTCTCTGTGTCCGGAGAGTCGGAAAGACTGTCTGCTCCCGGAACCGCCGGAGAGATCATCCGCGGACAGAAGGAATACGGCAGAGAACTGGGAGAGCGGGCCGGTTTTTCATCAGATATGGCAGACTGTCTGGCAAAGAGCGCATCTCAGTTCATCGCAAAACGGGAATCTACGGGAGGGGATACCATACTGGCAGGATTTCCTTTCTTCGAGGACTGGGGAAGAGACACCATGATAGCCCTTCCTGGAGTCTGCCTGTCCACCCGCAGATACGATGAGGCGAGGTCGATCCTCCGGACTTTTGCCCGGTACGAGAAGGACGGGCTGATGCCCAATCTGTTCCCGGAGGGCGGAAAAGACCCCATGTACAATACGGTTGACGCGGCGCTTCTGTTCATCAACTGTGTCTGGCTGTATTATGAAGCGACGGAGGATCTGGCTTTTGTGGAAGAAATGTATCCGGTCATGGAACGGATCCTGGACGGCTACAGAAAGGGAACACAGTTCGGGATCCATATGGATCAGGACGGACTGATCATGGCAGGAGAAGGACTGGATCAGGTCACCTGGATGGACGTCCGGGTGGGAGAGATCCTTCCCACGCCCCGTCACGGAAAACCGGTGGAGGTGAACGCCTACTGGTACAATGCCCTGCGCATCATGGCTGAGTTTTCCCGGAAGAGAGACGGGGACGGAACCGGGTATGAGACGCTGGCGGAAAAGGTAAAAGAATCTTTCACGGAAGCATTCTGGATGGAGGAGAAGCACTGCCTGAAAGATGTGATCTCCGGGACGGATGCGGATATGCAGATCCGGTGCAATCAGATCTGGGCTGTCTCCATGCCGTTTACCATGCTGGATCAGGAGCGGGAACAGCAGGTGGTGGACACGGTATTTGAGAAACTCTATACCCCTTACGGACTGCGTACCCTTTCTCAGGATGATCCCCAGTTCCGGCCTTCCTACGGCGGAGAGGTGCTGGAGCGGGATCTGGCATATCACCAGGGGACGGTCTGGGTTTATCCTCTGGGAGCCTATTACCTTGCCCGTCTGAAAGTGAACGGAGACAGTGAAGAGACAAAAGAGGAAGTGAAGGCGCAGCTTGAGGTGCTGGAGAGCGCTCTCCGGGAGGGATGCATAGGACAGCTTCCGGAGATATACGACGGGGAGAATCCGGTCTCCTCAAAGGGATGCTTTGCACAGGCGTGGAGCGTGGGAGAAATCCTCAGAGTATATGAACGTCTGGAGAAAGTGTCGGGATAAGTATCAGAATAGGAGGAAATCTGTCTATGGAATTTGCAGGAGTATATCACAAGACGTCAGAGCAGATGAGTTATCCACTGGATGAGGAACGGCTGGTCATCAACCTGAAGACCGGTTATGATGTAAAAAGGGTGTTTATCCATCACGGGGATCCCTTCGAGGCGGGGATCCTGGGAGGAAATGAAAAATGGACGGGAAAGAGGGAGGAGATTGTCTATAAAAAACGTCTTCCGCATCAGCTCTGGTGGACCACAACGCTGATCCCGCCCTATAAAAGATGTAAGTACTATTTCGAACTTCAGACGGAAAAAGAAGTCTGGTATTATTTTGAGGACGGCTTCCTGACAGAGGAACAGATCAATATGGACGGGAGGATGCTCCAGTGCTTTACAGTTCCCTGGATGAACCCGGCGGACGTGAACCGGACGCCGGAATGGGTCAACAGTACGGTCTGGTATCAGATCTTTCCGGACCGTTTCTGCAACGGCACGCCGGAGAAGAAGGATGCGGATATCGTTCCCTGGCAGACAGGGAAAGTGACAAATAAAGAAAAGTACGGCGGCGATCTGGAAGGAATCCGCAGGAAACTCCCCTATCTTCAGGATCTGGGGATCACCGGGATCTATCTGAACCCTATCATGGAGGCAGAGACGAACCATAAATATGACACTACGGACTACACGAAGATCGATCCTTCCTTCGGGGACGACGGAACCATGAGACGCCTTGTCTCTGAGGCACACGACAGAGGAATACGGATCATGGTGGACGCAGTGTTCAATCACTGCGGCAGAAAGTTTGCTCCCTGGCTGGATGTACAGGAGAAGGGCAGAGAGTCCACATATGCGGACTGGTTTATGGTGCAGGACTGGTCCGGAATCCGGAAGATGGGGGATACAAAAGATGGAAGGTTCTATTCTTTTGCCTTTGCGGACTGGATGCCAAAACTCAATACAAACAATGAGGAAGTGATCCGGTACTTCTGCCAGGTGTGCGAGGGCTGGATCCGTAAATACGATATCGACGGGATCCGTTTTGACGTGGGAAACGAGGTCTCCCACCGGTTTCTGAAACGGATGCGGGAACATCTGAAAAAGATCAAGCCGGATATCTATCTGCTGGGCGAGATCTGGCATGACGCCAGCCAGTGGCTGACCGGAGATGAGTACGACTCGGTGATGAACTATCCGCTGATGAGCGGCATCCATGATTTCTTTCTGGATCAGACGATGGGAAAAGAAGAGTTTGAATACATGGTGAACCGCTGTTATACTATGTATATGCAGCAGAACAACAATGT
>DWUT01000300.1 GCA_019120615.1 Candidatus Mediterraneibacter norfolkensis | reverse complement strand
GTAAGGTGGTATTGATATTTTTTTAACGGGTGCCGTGTACTTCGTACGAAGTACACGGCACCCGTTAAAAACTTCACAATATCGCAAACATCTTTTCCAATCCAAATCTCTCTTCATCATCCAGCATCTTTTCCATCCGAAATTTGTTATAATCTGAATGCTCTATCTCTCTGGAAAACTTCTGTGCAATGGAGATGACATCTTTATAGGATATATTCCCTGATTTCCGGATACACTCTGCTCTGACCAGCTCCCGGATCAGGAGTGTGCATGTAAAGGCGAATTTCATCTTTCCATAGGCGTTTCCACTGTAGACTGCTCCGCAGAAATAGATGAAGACAAAATAGACCATGAGCTGTTCGGCTGTGATATCGGAAAAAAGTTTCCGGAAATCCTCCTTCTGTTTGTCAGAAAAGGGCGAGGCGGCGGAGAGCGTCGTCCGGGCGTGGCGGAGCCGTTCTTTCCATTCAGGCCTCAGGACCTCAAGCTGGTTCAGGATCACAAAAAGATTTCCGCGGGTCTGCGCGGTGTTTACGGGATATTTTCCGCCGACATGGATCTGGTCAAGCTTTTTTTCAAACCAGGACCACACAGAGGGTGACGCATAACGTTCCAGAAGTTCGTCCGCGGCATAAAGGGCGTTACGGTCGATCCGTTCCTGGAGGTCATGGGCAAGAGCAAGGACAATGGCCGCTCTTGTCTGAAACGGATGGCTGCGGTCCTGGAGGAACTTAAAGGCCAGGCTTCTGGCGTCGGTCAGTTTGGTAAAAAGAAAAAAGTCAAAGTCCGGATAGGTCTCTTCCTTTGAGGAAACATCCGTTTCGATGAAACGGACAGGTTCACTGCTTCCAAGAATGAGCGCTGCAGCGGCAGGGCAGGAGAGAGAAAGTGATATTTCACGCAGCCCCTCAAACTCCTCGATATGCCGGGGATAGGTGCGGCATGTCCGGCAGAATGCTTTTTCCCCGCCTCCTTCCAGATAGAGATCGCAGAGTCCGTCGTCATTCAAAAAGGCACATCTGCCGCCGTAATGTCTGAAACACTGGTCTTTCCAGTTGATTTCATTTTTCAGACGGCTGCCGATGAGCCCCTTGGTTTTTCTGTATCTCTTCAGAGAGGCGGGATCAATCTGGATCTGCCATCCCGCACAGCAGGTATCTGGACAGGATCCGCCTGTGCAGCTGAATCTTTTATAATAATGTGGGAATGTATAATGCATGTCTGATTCCTCTTTCCGTATTTCCTCATATAAAGATCATTATACTTTCGGATTCTGGAAAAAACAACGTTTTCGGGATAAAAGGAAGAAAAAGGAGCAAAAATGAAAAACAGAATGACCGCGGATCAGAACGGGGCCATTCTGTTAAATTATTTATAATCAGAAGTTCAGGAACTTCTCTGCATTGTAATAGCAGATCCCTGAGATCATCTGTTTTAAGTAATCCATATCTTTAGGATACTCACCGTTGTCGACCTTTCTTCCCACATACTCACAGAGAATGCGGCGGAAGTATTCATGTCTCGGGAAGGAGAGGAAACTGCGGGAATCTGTCAGCATTCCGATAAATGTGGAGAGTAGACCGGTGTGGGCAAGTGTCTCCAGCTGCTGTTCCATGCCATACTTGTGATCGCAGAACCACCATGCGCTTCCGAGCTGTACTTTTCCCCGGTATCCTTTTGAGTTGCTCTGGAAGTTTCCTGCCATTGCAGCGAGCATATCCGCATCTTTTGGATTGAGATAGTAAAGGACTGTCTTCGGCAGTTCGTCGGTCCTGTCCATTGCGTCGAGAAGGGAAGCAATCTGTGGTGCGAAGCAGAAATCGTTGAGGCTGTCAAGTCCGGTATCCGGCCCCAGCTTCTCAAACAGGCGTGTGGAATTGTTCCGGATCGCTCCGATATGAAGCTGCATGACAAGATCCCGCCTGCAGTATTCTTTTCCGAGTTCTGTCAGGATGTATGCTCGGTACTGTGCCCCTTCTTCATTTGACGGCATTATGCCTTTCATGCGTTTCTTAAAGATAGCGTCTGCCTCCTCATATGTAGCAGGACGGTAGAAATCACCTTCCAGGCTGTGGTCCGTGATACGGCATCCGCAGGAGCAGAAGTAGTCCAGACGTTCCTTCAGAAGATCGAGTAGGTCAGAGAGCGCGGTGATGGACTTTCCGTATTTATCAGCAGCATTGTTGATGTAGTCTGTAAAATCCGGTTTGTCGATCGCCATCGCTTTCTCCGGACGAAATGTAGGATAGACCCCAAAGCCGATCCCGAGTTCTTTTAAACTGCGATGTGCGGCAAGATCGTCCATAGGATCATCGGTAGTACAGAGAATACACACGTTTTGTTTTTTCGGCAGGCCCCGGGCCGAGAAGTCCGGATCAGCGAGCTGGCGATTGCACTCTGCCCAGATCTTATCGGAAGTGGAGGGAGAAAGCGTATCGTAGATATGGAAATACCGCGCCAGCTCCAGATGAGTCCAGTGGTATAGCGGGTTTCCAAATGCATTCTGTACAGTTTCAGCCCATGCGTTGAATTTGTCATGGGGATCACCGGAGCCTGTGACAAGCTCTTCAGGTATTCCGTGAGCCCGCATGGCGCGCCATTTATAATGATCGCCGCCCAGCCATGCTTCCGTGATCGTGGAGAAACGCTTGTCATCCAGGATCTCTTTCGGATTCAGATGGTTGTGGAAATCCAGAATAGGAAGATTTTCCGCCGCTTCGTGATAGAGCTGTCGTCCTGTCTCAGTGTTCAGAAGGAAATCTTCATGTATAAATTGTTTCATCGTTTTACCTCCTTCTCATTAATGAGAGTATTCTTTGTATATTATTTTAGATCAAAAGTAAAATCTGAGCAATGACGGGATTGCCTTAAAGTAGCACGATTCTTTTGAAATAGGATCCTGTCTACCGCGACATTTCAGGCTGAGGCCCCGTGCTCTTGTGAGAACGGATCACATTTTCAATTTCTCTCAGGCCGGAGGAGGGAAGGTCTCCCGGGATCGTATTTTTTACAGCGCTGGTGGCGTTGCCGATCTCGAGCGCTCTCTGACAGTTGTCCGGGTCGGAGAGGAGTCCGAAGAGAACGCCGGATACATAGGCGTCTCCGCTTCCGATCCGGTCCACCACCTCGATGTTCCGGTAGGGTTCCTCTTCATAGAAATGATCGCTGCGGGCGTCATAGATGATGGAACCAAAAGTATGGATCTTCGGGCTGTGCACTATACGCTGGGTGGAGGCCACGATGGAGATCGGATAGTCTTCCGTAAAGCTCTTCATGATGCTCTTTGCATCGCCTTTTTTCAGGAATGTGAGTCGGGCGGTTTCCTCAGAACAGAAGAAGATATCTACATAGGGAAGGATCTGCTCGATACATTCTCTTGCCTCGTCGCCGGTCCACAGGTTGCCGCGGAAATTTACATCAAAAGAAATGAGCGCGCCGCCTTCTTTGAACCTCCGGATCATTTCCATACCGGTCCTGCGGCACTCGGGACTCAGAGCGAGTGTGATCCCGCTTGTGTGAAAGCATCTGGTGGAAGTAAAAAGAGAGTCCTCGAAATCTTCCACTGAGATCGTGTTGATACTGGAATGCCGTCTGTCATAGACAACGCCCGGTTTTCGCGGATATGCGCCGTTTTCATAGTAGTAGATGCCGAGACGGGCGTCCTCGGAAGAATCATAGACAAGATAGTCGTCGCTCACCCCGCAGAAACGGATCTGGTTCTTTGCGTATGTACCGATATCGTTTGCGGGAAGCTTTGAGATGATCCCGGTCCGCAGTCCCAGAAGAGAGACGCCGGATACGACATTGAGTTCCGCGCCGCCGACCTGTTCCTGGAGCGTGCCGCCTCGGACGAGACGCTCATTTCCCGGAGGAGAGAGACGGAGAAGAACTTCGCCGAGTGAAAGAAGATCAAAGGATTTGCTCATAAGATATACCTCCTTTAAGAATATTTCCGGATATAATTGTGGGGATGCTACATGGCAGAAAGCATCCCCTTTTTTAAGGCTTGGATCTATATATGGTTTTTGCGTCATCTGATTTGATTATCTCTGAACGCGTCCGGACGCGTCGCCGCCGGCGAGCTTTAAGACTTCGTCCATAGATACCATGTTGAAATCTCCCTCGATCGAGTGTTTCAGGCAGGAAGCCGCCACAGCAAACTCGATCGTGTTCTGAGAATCATAACCGTTTAAGCAGGCGCAGATCAGTCCGCCTCCGAAGCTGTCGCCGCCGCCTACACGGTCTACGATATGCATTGTATATTTTTTGCTGAAGAAGAAATCATTTCCATCATACAGCATAGCTGACCATTTGTTGTCGTTTGCGGAGAGGGACTCGCGGAGTGTGATCGCTACTTTGGAGAATCCAAAGCGGTCCGCAAGCTGTTTTGCAACATCCTTGTATCCCTCGCGGTTTACCTCTCCCTTTGTTACGTCTGTGTCTGCAGCCTTGATGCCGAATACGTCAGCGGCATCCTCCTCGTTTGCGATGCAGACGTCAACATATTTACAGAGCTCGCCCATTACCTGACCGGCTTTCTCTTTTGACCACAGTCTGTTGCGGTAGTTCAGGTCGCAGGATACTGTGATCCCGGCTTCTTTTGCAGCCTTGCATGCATCCAGGCAGATCTCGGCAACTTCATCACCCAACGCCGGTGTGATCCCTGTGAAATGGAACCATTCAACTCCATCAAAGATCTCTTTCCAGTTGAAGTCATCTCTGGATACTGTCGCGATGGAAGAGCCCGCACGGTCATAAATTACTTTGGAAGGACGCTGGGAAGCACCCTTTTCCAGGAAATAGATTCCGACTCTGTCGCCGCCGCGTGCGATGAAGGAAGTGTCCACACCGTATTTTCTCAGAGAATTGACAGCAGCCTGTCCGATCTCATGTTTCGGGAGTTTTGTGACAAATTTTGCGTCGAATCCGTAGTTTGCGAGTGATACGGCTACGTTCGCCTCGCCGCCGCCGTAAGTTGCGCCGAATGTATCAGCCTGTACAAAACGATAATATCCTTCCGGTGCGAGACGCAGCATGATCTCGCCAAATGTAACTACTTTTTTTGCCATTATTATTTACCTCTGCTTTCCTTTACGATTTCTACCGCCTCTTTGACAAGGTCTCTGATCTTATCAAATTCGCCGGCTTTTACAAGATCACCTTTTACCATCCAGCTTCCGCCGCATGCAAGGATTCTGTCATATGCGAGATAATCTCTTACATTCTTCGGATTGATCCCGCCTGTAGGCATGAATTTTATTCCTACATAAGGAGCGGCGATAGCTTTGATATAGGCAAGTCCGCCTGCCTGCTCAGCAGGGAAGAATTTTACGACTTCAAGTCCATTCTCGATGGCCTGCTCAACATCGCTGGGATTTGCGCAGCCCGGTGTGATGAGGATTCCTTTCTCAACACAGTATCTGACAACCTTCGGGTTAAGTCCCGGGCTTACGATGAATTTGGCTCCGGCGGCTACCGCGCGGTCCACCTGCTCTGTAGTGAGGACAGTTCCTGCGCCTACCAGCATGTTCGGGAATTTCTCTGTCATGATGCGGATAGATTCCTCGGTAGCATCCGTACGGAAGGTCACCTCCGCGCAGGGAAGCCCGCCGTCACACAGTGCCTGTGCAAGCGGCTCTGCATCTTTTGCATCATTCAGAACAACGACAGGAACAATACCGATCTCTTCAATCTGTTTTAAAACTTCGTTCATCTTTTACCTCTCCTTAAAGTTTCATAATGTGGAATCAAGTTTTGCAATGTGATCTATCTAACTATCAGTATACTCCTGGCAAGAGAAAAGTCAAGACTACAATTTTTTTATTTTTTCGCACGATTTTTTGGTTTATTTCAGGGGATTGATTCGATGTTCAGATTGTGATAATATATGTTTCATAATATGAAACTATTGATGCGCATTACGGAGGAAATAATTATTTATGGAAGAAAAAAATCCGATCCAGGTTGCGGACAGACTTTTCGGAGCGTTGGAATTTCTGGTGGAAAGCGGAGGAGCAGGTCTGATGGAGGTCAGTGAAGAACTGAAGCTGAACAAAAGCACTGCTCACCGTGTCCTGAATTCTCTTATCTATATGGGATATGCGAGACAGAACGAGACAAGCGGAAAATACGAACCGTCGCTGAAGCTTGTGGATATGGCGGGCAGGATCATGGGAAATATAGATATCGTGGATGTGGTACGCCCGTATCTCAGAACCCTGATGGAACAGGCGGAGGAGACGGTGCACTTTGTGGAGAGAGAAGGGACGGAAGCGGTATATATCGACAAAGTGGAATGCCCGAGAAACGGGATACAGATGGTATCGAGGATAGGAAGCAGGATACCGCTGTACTGTTCCGGGGTCGGAAAAGCGATTGCTGCTGATCTGGAGAGGAGAGAAGTGGAGGCAATCTGGAAAAGCAGCAGTATCACTCCGCTGACATCCCATACAATAACGGATTATGGGGCGTTCTGCAGGGAACTTGATGAGGTAAGAAAGCGGGGATATGCTCTGGATAATGAGGAAAATGAGAGCGGAGTGCGCTGTATTGCGGTAGATCTCAGGGATTATACGGGGCGGGTGCGATATGCGTTCAGTATATCTGCTCCGGTGAGCCGGATGGATGATGAAAGAATAGAGAAACTTGCAGAATTTATTCTGACGACAAAAGCACAGATAGAAAAAAAAGTATGTCCCTGAGAAGAGCGTGACAAAGTATATAGTACTTCAGATCAGCAAAATATTTGAAATAAAAAGAAAACACAGAGTAAAACAGAAAAAGAAACAGACTCCCGCAGGGCAGATCATGCCGGGCGGGAGTCTGTTTCTTTCTTCAAGTATTTCAGGAAATATTCCATAAATTTTTCAGATGCTTTTGAGAAGATCTGATATTTTTTCCATACAAGATAGGGGGCAGCCTTCAGTTCAGGGCTCAGGGGGCGAAAGCAGAGCGTGGAATCACCTGATACATTGATCAGTTTGTCAAAGCAGACGGCATAGCCCATCCCTTCGTCCACGAACAGAGAACCATTAAAGATCAGATTGTATGTGGCGACAACGTTTAGTTTTGAGAGATCATGGCGCATCCATACTGCCAGTTCGCTTTTCTGATTTTCCTGTTGGGAGAGTATCAGAGGCTTGTCCCACAGATCCTCGGGCGTTATCACCTCCTTGCTGGCAAGAGGTGCGTCCCTGCGCATGAGTACGCCCCAGACGTCAGATTCCGGTATCTTTACAGAGTCATACTTGGACAGATCAACAGAATCATAGAGGATTCCGAAATCTATGAGTCCCTTATCCAGCTGTTCCATGACGAAAGCGGTATTTCCGCTGGAAATATGATAATGGATATCAGGATATTCTTCGTTCATAGCCTGTGCTGTCCTTGCCACAAGACGGATCATATCTGTTTCGCCTGCACCTATATACACATCTCCGACAACCGAGTCATCAGAAAGAGTGATCTCATTTTCTGTTTTTCTTACCAGATCAAGGATTTCTTCCGCGCGTTTCCGGAGGATCATCCCTTCCTCGGTCAGTACGATCTTCCGGGAACCTTTGGTTCCCCGTATCATCAGTGTTTTCCCCAGTTCCTCCTCCAGGTGTTTGAGCTGTGTGGACAGAGTGGGCTGAGAGAGGTGAAGGGATTCCGCCGCTCTGGAAATGCTCTGCTCTCTGGCCACCGCAAGAAAGTATTGAAGAACACGAAGTTCCATGATGCCCCTCCTTTTCAGTTAGTTTGACAGTCTCATTGTAACATGAATAAGTATAGTTTTCAATTATGGTAATTGATAAAATATAAATAATTGCTATTCTTTCCAAACGGTGCTAAAGTGTGATCAGAGAGAGGGATAAATGAGAGGACAGTTCCGGAAAATCTGGTATTACCGGAAGGTATAGCTGAGTATGTGCTGCAGGCATTTGATGTCGAAGGTGCAGCGAGCTATAATGTTGAGTGGAAAAGGATGTGTAATAATGCATGAAGGTGAAAAGAAAGAGGCATTGATCTGTAATCTGAGAGACGCAGGATGTGATCCGGAAGTGATCAGAGATTTTATGAAATGCCGTGATGAGAGTGATGTGAACGGACAGCTGCGTCTCCTGGAAAAGCACAGAAAAAAGCTTCTGGAACGGGTCCATGCAGAAGAAAAAAAGATCGACTGTCTGGATTATCTTGTTTATCAGATCAGCCGTAAAAATATTGCTGTATAAAGAAGGAGGAATTTATAATGAAAATGATCGAAGGTCAGACATTTGATGAAGAAAGAGCGCTTTATGGAAGCAGGGGGGTACACCTGAAAGGATGTGCGTTTGACGGACCGGCGGACGGTGAAAGTGCCCTGAAAGAAAGCAGTAACATTGTTGTGGAAAATACATTCTGTAATCTGCGTTATCCCTTCTGGCATGATCACGGACTTGTGATCTCAGATTCGGAGATGACGGAACTGTGCCGTGCAGCGCTGTGGTATTCTGATAATATCCGGATCACCGGTACAAAGATGCATGGAATCAAGGCGCTTCGGGAGTGCAGCGCTGTGGTGGACAACTGCGATATCCTTTCTCCGGAATTCGGCTGGTCCGTAAGAAATATCGAGATGAAAAATACGAAGGCAGAAAGCGAATATTTTATGATGAGATCAGAAAATCTTCGCTTCTCAGATGTGGAGTTCAAGGGAAAATATTCCTTCCAGTATATCAGGGATGCGGTTTTTGAAAACTGTAAATTTGATACAAAGGATGCTTTCTGGCACGGAAAGAATATTACGGTAAGGGACAGCGTTGTGAAAGGGGAGTATCTTGCATGGTATTCAGACGGTCTGACACTGATCAACTGTAAGATTATCGGGACTCAGCCATTCTGCTATTGCAGGAATCTGAAGCTGATCAACTGTGAGATGATCGACACGGACCTCTGCTTTGAGAAATCTGAAGTTGAGGCGGAGGTAACAACTCCGGTTCTCAGTATCAAGAATCCGCGCTCGGGATGGATCCGTGTGCCTGCCGTAGACGAGATCATCATGGATGACAAGGAGGCAAAAGGACAGATCCTGATCGGAGAAAACGTACAGAAAAAGGTATGCAGCTGTGCCTGAGGCCTTTTCAGGCAAACAAAAACAGTAAAGAAACATTGTATGGAGGATCCTTCTGCGAAGGATCCTTTTTGCAACGGCGAAAAGTCGAAGCCGGAAAAGATCCGGAATCCCGGGGCTCTCTGCGGTCCTGGAATATGTCTCTTGCCACTTCCGGTGACTGAATGATAAAATATCTCAATAAATAATATTGATATCCGTTCTCAATTAATGTATCATATATTCATAAGTTAGAAACAACTAACCAAAGGATCGATATAACAGATAAAATATTCGGGAGGTCTGATATGAGTGTTGTTATCATAGGCGGTCATGACAGGATGGTATGTCAGTATAAGAAAATCTGTAAACAGTATAAATGCAAGGCAAAGGTATTTACCCAGATGTCGGCGAATCTGAGTAAGCAGATCGGAAGTCCGGATCTGATCGTACTCTTTACCAATACGGTTTCTCATAAGATGGTTCGCTGTGCGGTAGAGGAGGCGGGCAGATGCAATGCAGATGTGATCCGGTGTCATACCAGCAGTAAGAATGCGCTGGAAGAAATACTGGCGGGAGCAACTGCCTGATATTTCTACGGATTTAAAGTAGAAAGGGGAACGCTAATGGTTTATGACAATAGCGTTCCCCTGTTTTTGTACAAATTCTGCGCTTCCACTTTCTATTTTCCGGGAACAGCGCCTCCGGCGCATCCCTCACGCCCCTGCGTATCCGCTGCGTTGCTTCTCCAAGCGGGAGCGGGCCTGAAAGCAATATATACTTCCGGCGTACCTGTAACATCCCGTCCCGGGAAATTACAGTTTCAGGTTCTTGAAGAGATCTCCGAGGTTCGTCCCGATATTCTCGCTCTTCGGGATCACAACCTTCTCCTCGGGTTCATCCTTTGTCTCTTCCAGGGCTTTCATGCTCAGGCTGACCTTGCCGTCTTTGATGCCGATGACCTTCACATTGACTTCGTCTCCTACGTTCAGAACGTCAGACGGAAGTTTTACACGCTTCTGTGAAATCTGTGATACGTGTACCAGTCCGGAAAGTCCGTTCTCCATCTTTACGAATGCGCCGTAATTCTGGAGTGTTTCAACAGTACCTTTCATTACAGTTCCGACTTTCAGGTTTGCAATCTGCTCTTCGCGTGCTTTTCTTTCTTTCTCTTTGAGGATCTCACGCGCGGAGAGCACAAGACGGTTGTTTGCCTGATCCACGTCGATAACCTGTACCTCAATATCTTTGAGAAGATAAGTTTCAAGATCTTCGATGTAGGAGAGGGAGAGCTTGGAAGCAGGAACAAATCCTCTTAATCCCTCTACCATAGCGATGACTCCGCCGTTTACCACGCCTTCGACTTTAACAGGAAGGACAGTTTTTTTCTCCATATATTCCTGAACCCTGTTCCAGGGGTTGGCGTCGTCAAAATGCTCTTCGTAATCCGCCATTGTCTCGCCGGATGCAGTTTCCGCAGTTTCGTTTTCAGCGGATGTGTTTTCAACCGCCTCTGCGGTTTCATTTGTCTGTAATTCTTCTCTCATTTCTTCGCTCATTGTGCAGCACCTCGATTTAAATTCTTTTTGTTCAACATGAACAGTATATCATAAAGTCTGAGAAAAAAACAACAGTTGAAGACAATCCCAGACAGAAAAAAGCCTTAAAAACCGGAGGATCATGGGAGGGGGTGGGGAAAGCGGATCAGGAAAATGAAATTTGGGTTGACGAAAAAGCAAAAAAATGGCAACCTATTGGGTAGAAAACGAGACAGTATAGATTGGAGACTGAATATATGAGCAGGGAAAAAGAAAGAAAAGTATACGTGGTGGGACATAAAAATCCGGATACGGATTCCATCTGTTCTGCGATTGCATATGCGGCACTGAAGACAAAGCTGACAGGAAGAACTCATGAGCCGCGCAGAGCGGGACAGCCCAATGAAGAGACGCAGTATGTCCTGGAACATTTTCATGTAAAAACACCAAGTCTGCTGACGGATCTGAGGGAACAGATCAAGGATGTGGAACTCAAGGAAGTGGAGGGGCTTAGAAGCAGCATTTCCATTCGCACGGCATGGGAAAAAATGAAGGAATCCAATATACACACTCTCCCGGTGACCAGGGACGGAAAGCTGGAAGGCGTGATCACGATCGGTGATATCGCGAAGACTTATATGGAAGTATACGACAGCATGATCCTGTCAAAGGCGAGGACTCAGTACCGCAATATAGCCAGAGCAGTGGAGGGAGAGGTGCTGACCGGGAATGAACACAGCTATCTTCTGAAAGGAAAGGTTGTGATCGCGGCTTCAAGCAGGATTCTGATGTCAGATTTTATAGATCGGGACGATCTGGTGATCATGGGGGACAGAAAGGATGCACAGCGCTGTGCCGTCGACAGAGATGTGAGCTGTATGGTGGTGTGCCAGAATGCGCCGGTCTCCGATGAGATCATACGTGAGGCGTCGGAAAAGCAGATCGTGATCATCCGCACGCCCCATGATACATTTACGGCGGCGCAGCATATCAATCAGAGCATTCCTGTGAAATATTTCATGACAAAGGGAAATCTGGTCACATTTAAGATGAAGGATTATGTGGACGATGTAAAGGAAGTCATGGCAAGAAAGAGATTCCGCGATTTCCCTATTGTAGACAATAAGGGAAAGTTCCTGGGACTGATCTCCAGGCGCCGCCTTCTCAATGTGAAGAAAAAAGAAGTGATCCTTGTGGATCATAATGAAAAGAGCCAGGCTGTGGACGGCGTGGAGGAAGCGGATGTGCTGGAAATCATTGACCACCACAGGCTGAGCAGCATTGAGACCATGGGGCCTGTATTTTTCCGGAATCAGCCGGTGGGCTGCACGGCAACGATCGTATGGCAGATGTATCAGGAGGCGGGAGAAGAGATCGATCCGGTCAATGCGGGACTCCTCTGCTCCGCGATCATCTCGGATACCCTTATGTTCCGTTCTCCCACATGTACTCCGGTGGATGAAAAGGCGGCTCATACGCTGGCTGAGATTGCGGGAATCGAGATTGAATCTCTTGCGCAGGAGATGTTTAATGCGGGAAGCAATCTGAAAGGAAAGAGCGCGGAAGAAATCTGTTTCCTTGATTTTAAACAGTTTACAGTGAACGATACTGTATTCGGTGTGGGACAGGTCAATTCTATGAGCGCGGAGGAACTCAAGGAACTGAAGAAGATCGTAGAGCCGCATCTGGAAAAGGCTCGGAACAGCCATGGACTGAATATGATCTTTTTCATGCTGACCAATATTATTACGGAGTCTTCGGAACTGCTCTGCTGCGGACCGGAAGCGCGAGAGAAGATTTTAAGTGCGTATGACCTGCCGGAGGAGACGGGGGAGATCATGCTCAAAGGCGTGGTTTCCAGGAAAAAACAGCTGGTTCCCACTCTGGTGGGAGCGCTTCAGCAGTAAGAAGCGGATAACAGAGAAACGGAGAGGAAGAGAAGATGAGCAAACAGGTCTGGAAACCGGGAAATATGATCTATCCGCTGCCGGCCGTCATGGTCAGCACTGCGGATAAAAGCGGAAATACAAATATACTGACCATTGCGTGGACAGGAACGGTATGCACGAATCCTCCCATGGCATATATCTCGGTCCGCCCGGAGCGGTACTCTTATCACATGATCGAAGAGAGCGGAGAATTTGTCATCAACCTTACAACAGAAAAACTGGCATGGGCCGCGGATTTTTGCGGCGTGCGCTCGGGGCGGGATGTGGATAAGTGGAAGGAGTGCTCCCTGACCGCAGAGCCCGCCCAGTTTCTGAAATATGCACCCTGTATAAAAGAATCTCCGGTCAATATCGAATGCCGGGTGATCAGGACTGAGAAACTGGGCAGTCATCATATGTTTCTTGCTGAGGTTACGGCAGTCCGGGTGGATGATTCTTATCTGGATGAGAAAGGGAAATTTGAACTGAACCGGACAGGACTTCTGGCATATTCTCACGGTGAGTATCTGGGGCTTGGAAAAAAACTGGGGACGTTTGGATACAGTGTGAGAAAGAAAAAAACGGCTGGAAAGAAAAGCACGGGCAGAAAAAATACGAACAGGAAAAGAAAGAACGGGAAAAAGAACTGAGACGGCTTAATCGGAGAGGGGAAAAGATTCTGCCGCTGTTTTCAGGTATAAAAGAGCGATGTCCGGGAAAGGATAACGGGAAGACAGGAAAACAGGAAAACCTTCGTGAAATACTAAATAATTGATAATCAATCTCAATAAAAGAGTTGAATATAATCCTACATTCTGGTATGATACATATGGTTAGTTTAATCTAACTGTATGTGAATGAATCATGTGAACTCCTTTGTTCCGTAATACCTGAGCCGGGACAAGGGGGATCCATGGGAAAGGACGAAGAGTTATGGATTATTTAGAGATTGAAAAAGTGATCGGACGCGAGATCATCGATTCCAGAGGAAATCCTACTGTCGAGGCTGAGGTGCATCTGGCGGATGGGACTGTTGCAAGAGGAGCGGCTCCCAGCGGCGCTTCTACAGGTGAGTTTGAGGCTCTTGAACTCAGAGACGGAGATAAAGACAGATTTGGGGGAAAAGGAGTATCCAAAGCTGTTGAGAATATCAATACTGTGATCAATGACGCTCTTCAGGGAATGAGCGCGGGAGACATCTATGCAGTGGATAAGGCGATGATCAAAGCCGACGGGACAAAGGACAAGTCAAAACTGGGTGCAAACGCGATCCTGGCAGTGTCAATCGCCTGCGCAAGAGCAGCGGCAGAATCCCTGGAAATCCCGCTGTATCGCTTCCTGGGCGGCGTCAGTGGAAACCGGCTTCCCGTACCTATGATGAATATCCTGAACGGCGGGGCACATGCGGCCAATACGGTGGATGTGCAGGAGTTTATGATCATGCCGGCCGGAGCCGGAAGTTTCGCAGAGGGGTTAAGATGGTGTACGGAAGTGTTCCATGCGCTTCAGGCGCTTCTGAAGTCGAAAGGCCTTGCCACATCTGTTGGCGATGAGGGCGGATTCGCACCGGACCTTGCCAGTGACGAGGAAGCCATTGAATACATTCTTGAGGCAGTGCGTCAGGCGGGGTACGAGCCGGGAAAAGATTTCGTGCTCGCTATGGACGCAGCTTCCAGTGAGTGGAAGGGAAGCCGGAAGGGAGAGTATGTGCTCCCGAAATGCGGAAAGAAATTCACCTCAGCGGAACTGGTGGAACACTGGAAAACGCTGGTAGATAAATATCCGATCTATTCGATCGAAGACGGACTGGATGAAGAGGACTGGGAAGGCTGGCAGATCATGACCAGAGAACTCGGAGACAGAGTCCAGCTCGTGGGTGACGATCTGTTTGTCACAAATACCGAGAGACTGAAAAAAGGGATTGATATGGGCTGCGGAAATTCCATCCTGATCAAATTAAATCAGATCGGTTCTGTGTCAGAAACCCTTGAGGCGATCAAGATGGCGCACAAGGCAGGCTATACGGCAATCTCATCCCACCGTTCCGGCGAGACGGAAGACACAACGATCGCGGATCTTGCAGTGGCTCTCAATACGTGCCAGATCAAGACCGGCGCCCCCAGCAGAAGCGAGCGTGTGGCAAAGTACAACCAGCTTCTCAGGATCGAAGAGGAACTGGGCGATGCAGCTGTTTATCCGGGATTTGGCGCGTTTAACTTGAAACGATAAAAGGAAGCCGTCGCATGAAGAATTTATTTTCTCATGCGGCGCTCTTTTTATCTGTTTCCCTGTTGTATGTATGATAATAGTGTGATATAGTTGTAAAAACAGAATTTATAGTTCAAATATGAAATGATAAGGTGAAAAGGATGTCGTTTACTGAGGCGAAGAGAAAAGCAATCCGCAAATATATGCTGGACAAGATACGATGTGATGATGCGGATTTTATAAAAAAGACTGCTGAGAATTTTGGAATATCAGAGACATCCGTGCGAAGATATATTAAGGACTGCCTGGATAAGGGGACAGTTACGGAAGACGCGGAAAGGAAGACAGGTCTTTTTCTTACGACAGTGACAGAGCAGTGGAATTTGGAAAATTCCGGTATGTTGGAAGAAGATGACCTGTACTGGAAGTATATCAGTCCGTTACTGGATGAGCTGCCCGGCAATGTACAGGATATCTGGTACTATTCATTTACGGAAATCATGAATAATGCAATTGACCATTCAGATGGGGATCGGATCCGGTTCGGAATACAGAAAGATGCCCTGTATACGGAAATTTCAATTGTGGATAATGGTGTGGGGATATTTCATAATATACAGGATTATTTCAAAAAACAGGCAGGAATATCACTGAATTCTGAGCAGGCTGCCATGGAACTGTATAAAGGAAGGATGACTACGGATCCGGAAAGACATTCAGGAGAAGGGATTTTTTTTGTATCGAAAATGCTTTCAGAGTTTGCCGTCTGGTCTGAGAATACGGTCTATTCTTACCGGTGTGATGACAGAGACCGGTTTGTGCAGTCTCATTTGATTTCTTATTACACGAAGATGGAGAGGATAGGAACGATGGCTGTGATGAAACTGGAAAATGAATCGAAAAGGACTTCAAAGGAGATTTTCGACGCATTTGCTCCGCTGGAAGAAGGTTTTGTAAAAACGATGATCCCAATGAAAGAGATGTGTCCGCTGGGCGATCCGGTAGCCAGATCTCAGGCAAGACGGATCCTCCGGCGTCTGGACGAATTCCGGGAGATCATCTTTGATTTCAGCGGTATTGATTTCATGGGGCAGGGGTTTGCAGATGAAGTATTTCGCGTCTTTCAGAATCAGCATCCGGATATCACGCTGACTGTGATCAATGCGAATGAATCGGTGCTGGGGATGATCCGGCATGTAAAACGCTGAAGTCCCTGATGGGGCAGCGCCTTCTTTTATTATACAGAATGGATCCGTCTGCGGTTGTAGACAAGGTGAAGATACATGGCGTCATGAGCCCGGACCGGATCGTGGGAAAGAATGGCATCTGCAATCTCTCTGTGGGTATCTATGGTCTCCCGGCTCAATACGTTCTCTGTGAGATCGATAAACAGAGGAATAGAAGAATTGATGATGGGGATCAGACGGGGAACGACCATATTTTTGCTGCTCATACCAATGGCTGTATGGAATTCGATATCCTTTGCGGTGTGATCTCTCCCTTCTTCCAGCAGACGCTCTGCTTCTGCGCACAGATCGAGGATATGCTCCGCGTCATCAGCAGACGCATTCTCAGCCGCTTTTGCTGCAATGGAAGGCTCCAGGAGAAAGCGGATCTCAAGCAGGTCCTCAGCAAGCTTCTTTTTGTCCTCAATAAAAGTGAAGCCCAGGGGATCTTCCACCATCCCCGGTGTGGAAGAAATATAGGTTCCGGAGCCCTGGCGTACTGTTACGATATTCCGGGACGCCAGAAGTTTCACTGCTTCTCTCAGGGAACTGCGCCCCGCACCCAGTGTTTCGGCGAGTATGCTCTCGTTTGGCAGACGGTCTCCTGGCTGCAGTTTCTCTTTCAGTATATAGTCTACAATATCGTCGGCCAGTTTTTCCGGCAGACTCTTTTCCTCCGAATTCATCATATGATTTCCTGCCTTTATTCAAAATAATAACTGTTATCTAAAGAATAGTATATAGAAAATCCAAAGTCAAACCATAAATATGAATAAAAAACCGGATGGTATATTGTCTATAATTACTGATTGATTTTTTGTGTAAATAGTATAGAATAAAATCATCAGATGATTTATTTACAATTTTGGCATAATATACAAATTTAATCTGAAAAACGGAGAAAATCATCAGATGAATTATTTTCAAGTAAATGATATGATGTTTTGACGCAGAACAGCAGAGGGGTATCAGTATATCTGTTCTGCATGGAAAGGAGAGCGTATTATGGAACTGAGGAGTCAGAAACTGAGAGAGATTGCACCGGAACTGGATCCGCTGCGCCTTGGGACAGGCTGGAAACCGGAGGATCTGTCAAAACCACAGATCATTATCGAAAGCTCCTTCGGAGACAGTCATCCGGGGAGCGGACATCTGCTGGAACTTGTGGAAGAAGCAAGAAAAGGCGTCGCCGAGGCAGGCGGACACGGAGCCAGATATTTCTGCACAGATATATGTGACGGCGAGGCACAGGGACACGACGGTATCAACTATTCCCTTCCTTCCAGGGATATGATGGCAAATATGATCGAGATCCATGCAAACGCCACTCCTTTTGACGGAGGTGTATTTATCGCAAGTTGTGACAAGAGCATGCCCGCACATCTGATGGCTGTCGGAAGGATCAATATTCCGTCTGTAGTGGTGACCGGAGGTGTCATGGATGCGGGACCGGATCTTCTGACGCTGGAACAGATCGGAAAATACAGCGCCATGTACGAGCGGGGAGAGATCACAAAGGAACAGATGGATTTCTATAAACACAATGCCTGTCCGTCCTGCGGGGCATGTTCCTTTATGGGGACAGCTTCCACCATGCAGATCATGGCGGAGGCGCTTGGTCTGATGCTCCCCGGCACTGCGCTTATGCCTGCCACAAGCCCGGATCTTAAGGATGCGGCAAGGCGTGCGGGAAAACAGGCGGTATGGCTGGCGGAGAACGATCTGACGCCCGGGAAGATCGTGACTATGGAATCTTTTGAAAACGCCATCATGGTCCATGCCGCGATCTCCGGATCTACCAACTCCCTGCTCCATATTCCTGCGATCGCCAGGGAATTTGGTTTCGACCTTGACGCGGATACATTTGACCGTCTGCACAGGGGAGCACATTATCTTCTGAATATCCGTCCCGCAGGGGAATGGCCGGCACAGTTTTTCTATTATGCGGGAGGTGTTCCCAGGATCATGGAGGAGATCAGAGACATGCTCCATCTTGATGTGATGACAGTGACCGGAAAGACACTGGGAGAGAATCTGGAGGAGCTGAAGAAAAACGGATATTACGATAAATGTCAGGAATATCTGGATCAGTGGAAATTAAAGAGAGAAGATGTGATCCGGCCCTTTGACAGACCATTTGGGGCTGACGGAAGTATCGCCATCCTGAAAGGCAACCTGGCGCCTGACGGAGCTGTGGTAAAGCATACAGTAGTACCGAAGGAGATGTTCGAGGCAATCCTCCGGGCAAGGCCCTTTGACTGTGAGGAGGATGCGATCCATGCAGTGCTGACACATGAGATCCGTCCCGGGGATGCAGTGATCATCCGGTACGAGGGACCAAAAGGGAGCGGCATGCCGGAGATGTTTTACACGACGGAGGCCATCGCTTCGGACGCAGAGCTGGGGGCGAGTATCGCACTTTTGACAGACGGACGTTTTTCCGGAGCGTCCAAAGGTCCTGCAATCGGACACATTTCTCCGGAAGCGGCAGAAGGAGGCCCTATCGCGCTTGTGGGGGAGGACGACCTGATCGAGGTCAGCATTCCCCGGAGGATCCTTCGTATCGTGGGAGTAAATGGAGAGAGAAGAACGGAAGAAGAGATAGAGCGGATCCTCTCCGAGAGAAGAAAGGCATGGAAACCCAGGAAGAGCCGCTATACCCACGGCGTGCTGAAATTGTTTGCAGAAACCGCGGTTTCCCCAATGAAGGGCGGATATATGGAATGAAACATGTGCATTTTATCATGCGGAATGTTCTGCCAGGGAAGGATCCTTCCGGTACTGCAGCGGTGTGATTCCGTACTGTTTTTTAAATACACTCTGAAAATGATTCTGATTGGAGAAGCAAAGATAGCTGCTTATGATGCTGACAGATTTGTCAGTGTACTTAAGCAGCTTTTTTATAAGATGTAAAGAATTCGTCAAGAAAAAGAAAACAATTTTATAAAATGCAGGACAAATATAAAATACTGAATCTTGATTCTGTCATAGAATAAGATCAGTTAAAGGAGGAACAGTAATGACAAGAGAGAAGATTAGAGATCTGGTGGCACAGATGACACTGGAGGAAAAAGCAGGCATGTGCTCCGGGGCAGATTTCTGGCAGCTGAAAGGTGTGGAAAGGCTGGGTATCCCGTCTGTCATGGTGACTGACGGACCTCACGGGCTGAGAAAGCAGGCGGAAGCCGCAGATCATCTCGGGATCAACGAGAGTGAAAAGGCGGTCTGCTTTCCTGCTGGATGCGCGACTGCGTCCAGCTTTGACCGGGATGTCCTGAGAAAGCTGGGGGAGACCATTGGACAGGAGTGTCAGGCAATGGGCGTCAGCACCATCCTTGGCCCGGCCATAAACATTAAACGTTCGCCCCTCTGCGGCAGGAACTTCGAGTATTATTCCGAAGATCCCTTCGTAGCATCGGAACTGGCGGCGGCCATGATCCAGGGCGTGCAGAGCAGAAATGTGGGGACAAGCGTAAAACATTTTCTGGCGAATAATCAGGAAAAACGCAGGATGACCAGCTCTTCAGACGTCGATGAGAGAACACTCAGGGAAATCTATCTGGCAGCTTTTGAAGGCGCGGTGAAGAAAGGAAAACCGTGGACTGTCATGAATTCCTACAATCGGATCAACGGGGACTATGTAGGTGAGTCAAAAAAATATCTTACAGATATCCTGAGAGAGGAATGGGGATTTGACGGTTATGTGATGTCCGACTGGGGGGCGGTCAACGACCGTGTAGAAGGTCTCAAGGCAGGTCTGGATCTGGAAATGCCTTCGAGCGGCGGAATGAACGATGCCCTGATCATTGAGGCGGTAAAGGATGGCACACTGGATGAAAGTGTGGTGGATACGGCGTGTGAGAGGATCATAGATATCATTTTCCGCTACTCTGAAAACCGGGATAAGACGGCAAAGCTGGATCTGGAACAAGACCATGAGACGGCAGCCTCTATTGAAGAAGAATGTATCGTACTGTTGAAGAATGAAGAAGATATCCTTCCGCTTTCGGGGGAGAAGAAAGTGGCATTTATCGGGAAATATGCGGAGGCGCCCCGGTACCAGGGAGGAGGGAGTTCCCACATCAACAGTTGGAAAGTAGAATCTGCCCTGGAAGCGGTAAAAGGAATTGCAGAAGTAACCTATGCGAAGGGGTATGACGACGCGGAAGACCGGAGTGATGAGAGTCTGGTGGCTGAGGCGGTGAAGACTGCGGAAGAAGCGGATGTTGCTGTGATCTTCGCCGGGCTTCCGGACAGCTTCGAATCCGAAGGGTATGACAGGAAGCACCTGAATATGCCGGAATGTCAGAACAGGCTGATCGAGAAGATCGCAGAAGTACAGGAAAATGTGGTTGTCGTCCTGCATAACGGCTCACCGGTACTGATGCCCTGGAAAGATAAAGTAAAGGGAATCATTGAAGCATATCTGGGCGGCCAGGCAGTGGGAAGAGCAGTGACAGACATTCTGTATGGAAGGAAAAACCCCAGCGGACGTCTGCCGGAGACATTCCCGGCAAGACTGGGGGATACACCCTGTTATCTGACCTATGGAAAAGGCGGCGATCATGCGGTATATCAGGAAGGCGTGTTCGTCGGATACCGGTATTATACCTCTGTGGGCAGAGAAGTGCTGTTCCCCTTTGGGTATGGACTCTCCTATACCAGGTTTACATACAGTGATCTGAAGCTCGACAGAGAGCAGATGACAGATCAGGATACTCTGACAGTGACGGTGAAAGTGAAGAATACAGGCGCCAGAAAAGGCAAAGAAGTAGTACAGCTCTATGTCTCACCCGCCGCAGGTGAAACGATCCGTCCGGCGGTGGAGCTGAGGGGATTCGATAAGATCGCGCTGGAACCGGGAGAAGAAAAAGAAGTATCTTTCACACTGGATCAGAGAGCCTTTGCATACTGGAATGAAGAAATCCATGACTGGTATGTGGACAGCGGAGAATATCAGGTGATGATCGGAAAGAACGCCCGGGAGATGGTCCTGAGCGCACCGGTGCAGGTACAGGGAACAAAAGTCATCCCGACAGTATATACACTCAACACGTGTCTCGGACCGCTGTTGAGAGATCCGAAGGCACAGGCGGTGATGGGCTCGTTCATGGGCGGTATGGCGCAGAACACGGATGCGGTGGAAATGCAGAAGCAGCAGGAAAAACAGGCGGAAGATCCCTCTGCAGCAGTCAGCAGTGAGATGATGGCGGCGATGATGGAGGATATGCCGCTCAGGCAGCTTTTAAGTTTTGTGCCCGGGGTGACACGGGAGATGCTGCAGCAGTTAGTAGATGCGCTGAACGCACAGTAGGATAAGAAAGGAAGAGAGGGAATTAAAATGGCAAAGAAACCACTTGGAAAAGATAAGATGGGAATCCAGAAAGTAATGCGGATGCCGGATTACCTGGGAGATGCGGCAGGGCAGTTTTCCCTGAACGCGATCAGCGGGCTGGTCGGACAGCTTACATATTTTTATACAGACAAAGTAGGAGTTGCGGCTGGAGCGATTGCCACAGCGCTTCTGATCGTCAAGATACTGGATGCTTTTACGGATATCATCATGGGATATGTTGTTGACCACACGAAACCGGGAAAAGAGAAGTACAGACCCTGGATCTTCCGGATGATCATCCCCATGGCAGTCGTGATGGTACTGATGTTCACGGTTCCCGCGAATGTGAGTTCGCCGCTTCAGATTGCATATATGTTCATTACAAACTTCCTGTTTACAGCAGTGATCTATACGATCATCTGTGTGCCTTATCAGGCGATCATGGTCGTCCGCACAAACAGCCAGGAAGAACGCGCGAAGATGGGAACATGGCGTGCAGCGGCCGGTTATGTGTCCGGAATGATCATCGCAGTCATGATCATCCCTATCACAAATATGCTGGGCGGGGATCAGAAGGCATGGGTTATGTTCAGTGCCGGACTCGCTGTAGTTTCTGCAATTCTTCTGTTCGTAACCTATAAGACAAGCAAAGAGTATGTCGCGGTTGAAGGACAGGAGGCAGAGGCTCCTGCAGCGGAGGAAGAAGAGAGCCTTCCATTTGGTGAGACACTGAAATGTCTCTTCCACAATAAATACTGGGTTATGGCTCTGATCCTTGCAGTATGCTCAAATATATTCTACGGACTGTCAAACTCGTCAGGAACATATTACTGCAAATGGATCTACGGAAACGATAACCTGGTTGGAATCCTGGGCGGTGTAGGCCTGATTCCGACTGTGATCGGATTTGCTGTGACACCGATCCTGATCAAGACTTTGGGTGTTACAAAATCACTTCGGGTTTCCTTTGTGATCGGTATCATCGGAAATGTCCTGAGGATCATCAATCCATATAACTTTGTTTACAACGCGGTTCTGGGATGCTTCTCCACATTTGCGAATATTCCGATGATGTGCCTCCTCGGAACTGTAACGGCGATGTCTATCGACTATAATGAATTCAAGTTTGGAAAACGAATGGTCGGTTCTTCTCAGGCGGCTGCCAGCTTCGGCTCAAAAGTAGGAAACGGGGTAGGAGCGTCCATGATCGGATGGTGCCTGGCGATCGCGGCGTATGACGCAACGGCGACGGTACTTACTCCGGCGGTGAAACAGGCAATCTTTACATTTAACATCTATGCTCCGCTGGCGATGTTTGTGATCATGTTCATTGTTGCCATGAAATTTGATCTGGAAAAGAAACTTCCGGAGATTCAGGCAGAGCTGGAAAAGAAAAAATCTAAAAACTAAATGAAACGCCCCAGAAGAAAATACAGCGGAGCGCAGGGAAGTCTGCGGTCCGCTGTATCTGAATCAGGAAAACGCAAGGAGGAATGCAATATGAAAATATATGATCTCAGAACAGAATACAGGAAATCACCGTTCGGACTGTCTGTTAGACAACCGAGATTTTCATGGAAAATACGGTCGGATGAGAAAAATGTAATGCAGACGATCTGCCGGATCCGGGTCATGGACGGAGAGAACTGCGTCTGGGACACGGGAATGAGGGAGAGCAGTGATTCTGTCCTGATCCCGTATGAAGGAATGCCTCTGAAAGACGAAACCCTTTACCGGGTAAAGGCAACGGTATGGGATAACTATGGAAGGGCAGACAGCGCGGAGACTTCCTTTGAGACCGGGATTTTTGACCCCCGCACATTTCATGCCCGGATGATCACTCATGACTTTCCGGCGGAAGAGACTTCCTGCCCGGTGTTTTACAGAGAGTTCTATACAGAGAAGCCGGTAAAAAAGGCTGTTGTATATGCCACTGCGCTGGGTGTGTATGAGATGTCTCTGAACGGAGAGCGGATCGGAGCGGACCGGATGACGCCGGGATGGACCAGCTATCATAAAAGGCTCCAGTATCAGGAGTATGATATTACTTCCCAGATCCGCCAGGACAACCGGATTGAGATCACGGCGGGGAACGGATGGTATAAGGGAATTTTCGGCTTTGACCTGAAGCCTGACCGGTATGGCGACAGGGTTGGCGTGTTTGCAGAACTGCATATCACATATGAAGACGGGACAAGAGAAGTCATCGCTACGGACAGAGACTGGGGTGTCCGTACCGGGGAGATCCGTTACAGCGAAATCTATATGGGAGAGACGATCGACACAGTAACGACAGATTATCGGACAGGAAATGTCTCTGTCATGGAGTTTGATAAATCCGTTCTCACTGCCCAGGAAAATGAGCCGGTGCGGATTACGGAGCGGATTCCGGCAAAAGATCTGATCGTGACTCCAAAAGGGGAGCGTCTTGTTGATTTCGGACAGAACCTGACCGGGCTGGTGGAAGTGAAGATCAGGGGGGGGAAGGGCCAGAAAATCGTAATACACCATGCAGAGACACTGGACAAAGACGGCAACTTCTATCCGGAGACACTCCGCTCCGCAAAGTCAGAAGACACATACATCTGTAATGGAGAAGAACAGATATTTCTTCCTCATTTCACATTTCATGGATTCCGTTATATCAAGGTGGATGGGATTGAAGAGATGAAGCCGGAGATGTTCACTGCCTGCGTCATGCACTCGGATATGGAGCAGACCGGTACTTTCTCCTGCTCTAACAAGAAGGTAAATCAGCTGCAGAGTAATATTTCCTGGGGAATGAGAGACAACTTTCTTGATATTCCGACAGACTGCCCGCAGAGGGACGAGCGTCTCGGATGGATGGGAGACGCGCAGGTATTTTCCTGGACTGCCTCTTATCTGAGAAATACGGCGCTGTTCTTTACGAAATGGATGCGGGATGTTTCTGCGGATTCTTCACTGGAACAGGGGGTCCCTCATGTGGTTCCCGATATCCTGGAACAGTACAGCTCTTCCGCATGGAGCGACGCTGCGGTCATCATTCCGTGGGTAGTGTATCAGACTTACGGAGATAAACGGATTCTGGAAGAAAACTGGAAATGCATGCATGAGTGGGTGGATTATATCACAAACCACTGTGAAGAGAACGGTCTCTGGATGAGCGGTTTCCAGTACGGCGACTGGCTTGCCCTTGACAAGGAGGAAAGCGCGGACCGCACCGGGGCTACGGATAAATATATGATCGCCAATGCCTATTATCTCTATGTGACAGATCTGGTAAAGCAGACCGCAGAAGTGCTCGGATTTGAAGACGAAGCGGAGAAGTATGCACATCTGTATGAGAAAACACTGGCGGCATTCCGAAAAGAATATTATACAGAGACGGGAAGAATTGTCAGCGAGACGCAGACAGGATGTATACTTTCCCTGTATTTTAATCTGGCAAGGGAGAAAGACCGCGGAAGGATACTGAAAACGCTGCTTACAAACATTGAAAACCATAAGAATCATCTGGCGACAGGATTTGTGGGAACCCCGTATATCTGTCATGCGCTCTCGGAAAACGGTGCTCACGATATGGCATCAACACTCTTTATGAGGGAGGATTATCCGTCCTGGCTTTATGCGGTAAATATGGGGGCGACAACAATATGGGAGAGATGGAATTCAATCAGGCCGGACGGCATTTTTGATGAATCGGGCATGAATTCCCTGAATCACTATGCATATGGTTCCATCGGAGACTGGATGTACCGGAAGATCGCAGGAATCAATCAGCTTGAGCCGGGATATAAGAAGATCCTGATCAGGCCGATGTTCGTAAAAGGGATCGAGGAAGCAGGGGCAGAACTGGAATCACCCTACGGAAAGATCGTCAGCAGATACAGCTGCAAAGACGGAAAGATACAGATCCATGTGGAAATACCGGCAAATACAACCGCGGTTATCGTCCTTCCGGAAAAGGAAGGAGAGATCGAGACCGGCTCCGGAGTCTATGAATATGAGTATGACACTGCAACAAGTCTGAAAGCAGAACGGTTCAGCATGGACAGTACATTCGGCGAGATCCTTCAGCAGCCTCTCGCAGTACAGATGTTCAACCAGATGGTCCCGGGAATGCTGGATAATCCTATGATCCAGTTTGCAAAACAGATGACCCTTTCCGAGATGCTGGGGGCCGCGCCGGAGGCGAGACCGATGTATGAGGCGGTTGTGGCGGCTTTGAACAGACAGGAAAATTGAAATAATAAAATTATAAGATGGTCAGCCCATATGAACAAGAAGGAGGAACATCATGTCGCAGATCACGTACCCGAAATGTGAAAATAAGATCAATCCCATCAATATAGATACAAAAAAGCCGAGATTCTCCTGGCAGATCCGTTCGGAACTGGATAATGTATATCAGGAGTGGTACCGGATCACCATAAGAGACAAAAAGGGCATCTGCTGGGACAGCGGGAAAGTGCAGAGCAGACAGTCTTTCGGGGTCCGGTATGCCGGAAGACCGCTCGCCAGCCGGGAGAACTACACCTGGAAGGTGGAGACAGGACTCACCACAGGAGAAAAACTTGTATCAGAAGAAAATATATTTGAGACTGTGATCCTGGATTCCTCGGAATGGAAGGCATGTTTTGTGGAACCGGATAAACTTCCCGGACTGGATTTTGATCCGCTTGAAGAGTGCAGGAAAAAGTGGAATGCTTTTCTGCAGAAATTATTTACCAGGCAGCAGGCGGAGTTTTTCGACACGGACGCTTATCTGAAAGCTCAGCCAAGCCAGCCTTATTATCCGGCAGTTATGATGTACAGGAAATTTATGCTTGAGGATACCCCTCAGAAAGCGAGGGCGTACATTACGGCTCATGGGATCTATGAGTTATATATTAACGGAAGAAAAGCGTCAGATGCCGAATTGGAGCCGGAGTTTACGACGTATGACAAGATCCTGAAATATCAGGTGTATGACGTGACAGAGTTCCTTAAAAAGGGCGGGAACGCTGTATTGGCCGTGATTGCGGACGGATGGTATAAAGGGAAGATCGCATCAGGATGCGGGTGCGAATACGGAGATAATCCGGGGCTTCTTATGGAAATTGATGTGATAATGAAAGACGGGGAAAAGTATTGCCTCTGTACAGATGAAGAATTCCTGTTCAGTTATGAGGGACCGATCCGGAGAGCGGATCTGTATAACGGCCAGACTGTTGACGGGCGATATGAGATTTCCGGATTTGCAACGTCGGAGATGGACACGAAAGGATGGAAACCGGTCCATAAGACAGAAGAGGATTTGTCGGTGCTGAAGGCACAGACGGATGCTCCCATCCGCAGTCTGATGGAATTAAAGCCGAAAAGACTGTTTATAAACGGCAGAGGAGAAAAGATCCTTGATTTTGGACAGAATTTTGCCGGGCATATCAGGGTGACAGGGATCAACGGTACACGGGGACAGGAGATTATCTTTGAGCATACAGAGGAACTGGACAAAGCAGAGAACTTTATCTATCCTTTCTCGGACGGGGAGCAAAAGCAGAAAGATATCTATGTCCTGAACGGGAAAGGTGATGAAAGTTTTGAGCCTGCCATGACCTATCATGGATTTCGATATGTCCGTATTACTTCCGATTCGGACATGGACTGGAAAGCGGAACAGTTTACGGGCATTGTCATAGGAAGTGACAATGATAAGTCCAGAGAATTTTCCTGCTCTGACAGACGACTGAACAGACTTCAGCAAAATATCATGTGGAGCCAGCGTTCCAATCTGGTCGGGATCCCTACAGACTGCCCTACCAGAGAGAAGGCGGGCTGGACCGGGGATGTATATATTTACGGCAGGACATCCTGCTTTAATCAGGATCTTCTGTCATTCTATGAAGAATGGCTGAAGTCTGTGCGCGCGGAACAGATGGAAAACGGCGGGATACAGAACACAGTGCCTCTGATCAGAAATTACATACAGCAGATCGGCGGCGCGTCGACCGGGTGGGGAGATGTGATCGTAGAACTTCCGTGGCAGCTGTACCAGATTTACGGCGACCGTTCCGTGCTGGAAGAAAATTATGACGCGATGAAAAAGTGGCATGCCTTCCTGAGAAACGAAGCGGAGAACCAGATGAGTCCGGAGGCGGCGAAGCTTGAGGGGGAGGAACTGGAGGATCAGCATTATCTTTTAAATACAGGGTTTCATTTTGGAGACTGGCTGGTCCCCAGCGTGAAAAATGAGCAGGGGTTCGCGGACGGCCCTGCATCCTCTTTCCTGACGGGACACAAGGTGGCAACGGCAATCTATGCGGATACCACAGATAAGCTGGGCAGGATTGCAGAGATACTGGGAGACGAAGAAAAGGCGGAAGAGTGCCGGAAGCTGGCGAAAAGAATACGGCAGGCGTTCGAGCGGACTTATCTGAAACCGGACGGGACGCTGGAAGGAGACCTGCAGGGGCTCTATATCCTGACTCTCAGGATGGATATGGTATCAGAAAATCACCGGGGGCAGATCATGAAGCGGCTTCTTGAAAAGATCCGGGAAAATGACGGATGTATGGACTGTGGGTTCATGTCTGTCCCACATATCATGGATGTGCTGACGGAGAACGGGGAGAAAGAGGAGGCGTGGAAGCTGCTCTTTCAGGACAAATGCCCGTCCTGGCTCTATGAAGTAGACCGGGGTGCTACGACCATGTGGGAGTCATGGAACGCCATTGATGAGGATGGAAACAGGGACGGATGTTCTTTCAATCATTATGCGTTCGGCTGTGTGGGAGACTGGATGTACCGCAATATCCTGGGAATCCGAAGTCAGTCTCCGGGATATGGCAGGGTTGAGATTGCTCCACTGACAGACGGTCCGGTCACCTCGGCAGAAGGATATTATGACAGTGTCCACGGCAGGATCCGTGTGAAATGGGAAAAGAAAGATAACGGAAACATAAAGATAAAGGCCGAGATTCCGGCAAACACAAGTGCGGTCCTCAGGATCGGGGAGCAGACAGAAGAAATGGGAAACGGGATTTGGGAAAGAGAATATGTTTTATGAACAGATACTGACAGGAAATTTTTCGTATTTCATTCGAACAGTTTATATAGAAAATAGAAAAGAAAAGGATAAAAGTGACAGGAAGGAACAGAAAAGAGTTATAATATAACAGACTACATAAAGAAAAGAGGGCTAAAAATGAAGACAGAAAACATGATCCTGAATGAAGAGCGTAACGTGACACTGACAGCATATCTGCAGCCGGCAGGAGGAGAATTCAGAAACATCAGCAGACGTCCCGCGGTTCTGATCCTGCCAGGCGGCGGTTACACCATGTGTTCCGATCGGGAGGCTGATCCGGTTGCGTTCCCTTATTTAAAAGCGGGATATCAGACTTTTATCCTTCGCTATTCTGTGGGAGAACATGCCACATGGCCGAATCCGCTTGAGGATTACGAAAAGGCGATGGAGCTGATCCGTTCTAATGAGGAAAAATGGAGCCTGTACCCGGACAAGATCGCGGTCATCGGATTCTCGGCAGGCGGACATCTTGCAGCAAGCGCCGCGGTAATGTCGAAAAACCGCCCCAACGCTGCAATACTTGGCTATCCCGTAATAGATAAGGAGACGGTATCCACATACCTGCCGTCGGCACCGGATGCCGCTGAGGCGGTGGATGACAATACCTGTCCCTGTTTTCTGTTTGCCAGCAGGAACGATTCCACGGTACCGGTGAAGAATACGATAAAAATGATGGAGGCTCTGACAAAGTACGATATCTCATTCGAGAGCCATATCTATGCTTACGCGCCTCACGGATTTACAACCGGCGATACTTCTGTTGCGGCGGGATTTGACTGTTGCAGCCGTGTCCCGCACTGGGTAGAGGACAGCCTGGAATGGCTGAAAGATGTTCTCGGCGATTTTGGAAACCAGGAGATGACAGAACCGAAATGTAAGGCGAGGATAAACGGAAACCGCGATCCGTTTTATAATCCTGACTGTACAATGGGATATCTGCTGAAGGACAAAGAAGTGAAGGATCTGTTACTGCCTTATTTCCAGCCTATGATGGAGCACATGCACGTGGAAGAAATTCCGGATATGGTAAACACCATGCTCCTGAAAGATATCCTCGGATTTATGAATTTTACAACAGATAAACTGCAGGAAATCTCGGACAAACTGAAAAGCATCCCGAAGAACAGATGATGACAGAGGAGGAAGCCCATGTTAAAGACAGCATTGTTATTTCAGGATCATATGACACTTCAGCGGGACAAAGAAATCCCGGTCTGGGGAACCGCCGATCCCGGCGCATCGGTATCCGTCTCCTTGCAGGGGAAGACTTCGGATACGGCTGCTGACAGCGAGGGAAAGTGGAAGGTTCTCTGCGGACCTTTCGAAACATCGTTTCGGGAAGAGATGACGATCGTTTCCGGTTCAGATAAGATCATACTCGGAGACATTCAGGTGGGCGAAGTGTGGCTGGCGGGAGGACAGTCCAACATGGAATTTCATATGAGATATGATGCGGATATGGCGGAGGAGAAAAAAATCTGCCAAAACGATAACATCCGGTTTTTTGACTATCCGGAAGTTTCCTATGCGGGGCAGATCGACGAGGCGGATTTCCTCAGTCAATACGGATTCTGGAGGAAGGCGGAGCCGGATCAGCTTGAGCGGTTCTCTGCTGTCGCATATTATTTCGCAAAGGACCTCCAAAGAAAATACAATATCCCTGTGGGAATCGTGGGATGCAACTGGGGAGGTACTCCTGCCTGCGCATGGATGCCGGAAGATATGGTCCGGGAAGGCGGCGGGCAGATTTATCTGGATGAGTATGAGAAGTCACTAAGAAATCTTGATCTCCAGGAATATGAAAGAAACTTCAGAAACAACCCGATGAACTGGCGGACAGATCAGTTGGCAGATCCCGTTGGTGATCTGCTGATGTTCGGATGCACACCGGAGGAGTTTCAGAAAAAAATGGAAGAGTTGGGAGCCGATGCTTCGGAGTCGGATCCTGCGGAGTTTCAGCCCGTGATGGGACCAAAATATGAGCGGCGCCCCTGCGGACTTTATGAGTCCATGCTGAAACAGGTCGCTCCCTATGGGATACGGGGTGTGATCTGGTATCAGGGGGAGACGGACGGGGACTGCCATCCGGAAGTATATAAGACTCTCTTTCCTGCCATGATCCGGAGCTGGAGAGCGCTCTGGAAGGAAGAACTTCCATTCCTGTTTGTGCAGATCGCTCCGCTGGAGCAGTGGATGGACTGCTGCGGGAAAAACTATGTGGAGATACGGAACGCGCAGCAGCATACGGCGGAGACAGTCCCGGATACAGGGATGGCAGTGATCACGGATGTGGGAATGCAGTTCGATATCCATCCTAAGAAGAAACAGCCGGTGGGACACCGCCTTGCCCTTCTTGCTGAGAATAAAGTGTACGGAGACGGAAATGTGCTGTGCGAAGCCCCTTCGTTAAAGGAAATTCAGGTGGAAGAAGGTAAGGTCGTCCTTACATTCGACAATGCCGGGGACGGACTGTATCTGACGGAGAATGTCCCCTACGGCCAGGCGGTGGGAAAAGAAACTCTGGGCGGTCTGCAGATATTCCAGAACGGACAGGGACTGAAAATGGAAGAGATGAAAGCCGCGGCGAGGGGAAATCAGGTTATCGTGACGGGAGCAGAGATACGATCTTCTGTTCCGACACAGGTACGATTGGCTCAGACTGGATGGTACCTTGTGAACCTGTACAACAGCGCAGGGATTCCGGCAAGACCGGCGGAGGTTAATACATAAAAACTGCTTGTCCGGGTTTTCGTTTTAAATTGATTTAACTGGACATGGCAATTTTTATAGAGTAGAATATCCTGTGGCTTAATTACAGTTACACAGGAGGAAATCAAAATGGTACAGATACTTTTGGCAATTATATATGTTTCCTTTATCAGTCTGGGCCTTCCGGACGCACTGCTCGGCTCTGCCTGGCCGTCCATGTACCGGGAAATGTCGGTGCCGGTTTCCTATGCGGGGATCATCTCCATGATTATTTCCGTGGGGACGGTCATCTCCAGTCTTCAGAGCGACCGACTGACGAAAAAGCTGGGAGCAGGAATGGTGACAGCCATCAGCGTTGCCATGACGGCTGTGGCGCTGTTCGGTTTTTCCATCAGCGGATCCTTCCCGATCCTCTGCCTGTGGGCGATTCCATACGGATTAGGCGCCGGCAGCGTTGACGCGGCGTTGAACAATTATGTGGCGCTTCATTATACCAGCCGGGACATGAGCTGGCTCCACTGCATGTGGGGTGTGGGGACGATCGTGGGACCTTATGTTATGGGATATGCCCTGACAAACGGCATGACCTGGAACCGGGGATACCTGATTATCTCCCTGATCCAAGTTGTCCTGAGCGCGGCTCTGTTCCTGAGTCTGCCAATCTGGAGAAAGATGGAGAAGAGAGCGGGGACTGCAGTTCCGGAAGAAGGCGCCTCTTCCGGAAAGGCTCTCACGTTGAAAGAGATCATCCGGATCCCGGGCGCGAAGGAGATCATGGTGACTTTTTTCTGCTATTGCGCCGTGGAACAGACCAGTATGCTCTGGGGCAGCAGTTATATGGTACTCCATAACGGCCTGACGGCGGAGGAGGCGGCGTCCTACGCCAGCCTGTTCTGTATCGGCATTACAGTTGGCCGGTTTTTTAACGGATTCCTGATGATGCGGTTTACAGATAATCAGATGATCCGGGCGGGACAGGCGGTGATCATTGCCGGGATTGTGATCCTGCTCCTTCCCTTTGGGAAGGTGACGGCAGTAGGAGGACTGATCCTGATCGGGCTGGGATGTGCGCCGGTCTATCCCTGCATCATCCATTCCACACCGGCCAACTTCGGAGCAGACAAGTCCCAGGCACTCATAGGAGTCCAGATGGCGAGCGCCTACGTGGGAAGCTGCCTGATGCCTCCGGTGTTCGGACTTCTGGCAAACCATATCTCTGCGTCTCTGCTTCCGTGGTATCTTCTGGTGATCATGGTACTCATGGTGATCATGCACACGGGAGTGATCAGAAAGACGCGTAAAAATTGAGAAAAGAAGAAGTGGGAAGAAAAGATAAAAATAGAAAAAGTTGAGACATAGAAAAGCGGATCTCTGCGATACGGCATGATGATATGCCGGCAGCAGGATCCGCTTTTCTATGTTCACTTTTTATCGGACGGACCGAAACTCTTTCGGGCTTACCCCGAATTCTTTTTTGAACGCTTTATGAAAGTTGGAATAATCGTTAAATCCGCATTCCATGCACGCCTCCATGACAGGAGTGCCTTCCTGGATCATGTTCCGCGCTACAGTAAGCCTTTTTTTAATGATAAACTGAACGAGGCTCAGACCGGTATACTGTTTGAACTGATGGGACAGATAGGATTTGCTTATAAAACATACTTCCGCAAGCCGATCGAGCGACAGGTCTTCCGCCAGGTTTTCGTTGATATACGCGACAACCTTGTTGATCTTTTCATTTTCTGTGATATCCTCCGGGATTGTATCCGGTGTGGAGAAATACGCCCGGTTCAGGAAGACCATAAATTCATTCAGGTAAATATATTCCAGAGTGGAACTCCCGAACTCGCTGCTCTCGCGGCATTCCAGGATCTTGTCCAGAATGCTTTTCAGGTGCGCGACCGCTTTCCCGTCGGGGCGTATCAGTTTATATTCCTTCCGGCTTGCGTCTTTAAAACAGTCCGTCAGATTTGGACCGTATTTTTCCTGTTCCTGAAGAAATTCCGGTGTGATCCAGACAACATATCTTTCATAGGGTTTTCCCGGTGTCACCTCGGGTTTGTGAATATCCTTGTTGTCGGTAAGGAGGATATCCCCGGGCCGGAGGAGATATGTACGTCCTTCGATATTATATGAAACATTTCCTGACAGAAAAAAGAATACTTCGTAAAACTCGTGTTCATGAAAATCAACTTCAGGAGCGACCTGGTCCAGATAGTGATAGCACTCAAAATCGGGCCGGACCATGGTCTGCCGAAGGGAAAATTCATCTTTACGCAAAATGGACAAAATATCACCTCACTTGTCTTTCCGGTACTTATCATAGAGCATTTATTGCCATGTTTCAAGCAGAAAATACTATGAGGAATTCCTGGGAAAAGTGGTACAATAACTGGCAGGAACAGCAGGAGGATCAAGGACTCCTGAAAGAAGAAGGAGGAAAGAATCATGAAGATGTCTTTTAGATGGTATGGCGAGTCTGACCCGATCTCTCTGGAGTATATCTCTCAGATCCCCGGGATGCGCTCGATCGTCTCTGCCGTATATGATGTGAAACCTGGGGAAGTATGGCCGGAGGAAAGCCTGGCAAAGATGAAGGCAGACTGCGAGGCTCATGGACTGATCTTTGATGTGGTAGAGTCTGTCCCGGTATCTGAGGATATCAAACTCGGGACAGAAAAAAGAGACGGACACATCGATGTTTACTGTGAGAATATCCGTCGCTGTGCGAAATACGGTATCAAGTGTATTACATATAACTTCATGCCTGTGTTTGACTGGACACGTACACAGCTGGACAAAAAAGCGCCAGACGGATCCACAAGCCTTGTCATGTACTGGGATCAGATGAAAGGGCTGGATCCGCTCAAGGATGATATCAATCTGCCCGGATGGGATGCGAGTTACACCCAGGATGAAGTGCGCGGGCTGATCCAGGCATACGGCGAACTGGGCGAAGACGGGCTCTGGGAGAACATTGAAGTATTTCTGAAGAAAGTGATCCCGGTAGCAGAGGAGTGCGGCGTAGTAATGGCTCTGCATCCGGATGATCCGCCGTATCCGATCTTCGGTCTTCCACGTGTGATCACCTGCGAGGAGAACCTGGACCGTTATCTTTCCATAGTGGATTCTCCGTCCAATACACTCTGCCTGTGTACCGGATCCCTGGGATGCGCCAGATTTAATGACATTCCGGCAATGGTGCGGAAATATTCTTCTATGAACCGGATCGGATTCATGCACATGAGAAATGTCAAGATCATGGACGACGGTTCTTTTGAGGAGAGAGCCCACCTTTCATCCTGCGGATCGCTTGATATGTACGAAATAACAAAAGCTCTTGTAGAGACAGGATTTGACGGCTATGTACGTCCGGATCACGGCAGGATGATCTGGGGAGAGACCGGAAAACCGGGATACGGCCTGTATGACCGTGCCCTCGGAGCTGCTTACTTAAACGGGCTGTTCGAAGCATGTGAGAAAGAACTGGGAAAGAAATAAAAGATAAAACAGAAAAAAGATGGGAGAGACTGAAAATGGAGAAAAATGTACTGAATACAGACCTGACAGGAAAAGTGTGTGTGATCACAGGTGCAGGCGGCGCGATCTGCGGAATGTTTGCAGAAAAGCTTGCGGCAGCAGGCGGAAAGGTGGCAGTTCTTGACCTGAATGAGGAGGCTGCCCGGAAAGTTGTAGATAAGATCACAGCAGAAGGCGGCACGGCAAAGGCCTATAAGGCAAATGTGCTGGACCGCGCAAATCTGGATCAGGTTCATGAGCAGGTCCTTGCTGATTTCGGACCATGTGATGTCCTGATAAATGGAGCAGGCGGAAACAATCCCCGTGCAACAACAGACAATGAGTTCCATTTTGAAGCAAAAGATATGGAAAACTGCAAAACATTTTTTGATCTGGACAAGGACGGCGTAGAATTCGTGTTTGCTCTGAACTGGCTGGGAACTCTGCTCCCGACACAGGTGTTTGCGCCGGATATGATCGACAGGAATGGCAATATCCTGAATATTGCTTCCATGAACGCATATACACCGCTGACAAAGATTCCGGCTTATTCGGGAGCGAAAGCGGCCATCGTAAACTTTACACAGTGGCTCGCAACTTACTTTGCAAAGTCAGGAATCCGCGTAAACGCCATTGCGCCGGGATTCTTTGTGGGAAATCAGAACAGAGGGCTTCTCTTTAACGAAGACGGAACGCCTACGGCACGTACCGAGAAGATCCTTGCGGGAACTCCAATGGGACGTTTCGGAGAACTGGAGGAACTGGTGGGAGCGGTATTGTTCCTGATCAACAATGACGCGGCCGGATTCATCACAGGAGTATGTATCCCGATCGACGGAGGATATTCTGCTTATTCAGGAGTATAGCTGTTTCGGGGACGATGACGGAAACAGCCGGAGGCATTGAGCTTCCGGCTTTTTTCTGTCTGTTTCGAAATATTGTATTGTTTAGTATGAGATGCGATACACATGAAAGCCGGTCTGTATTATACTTGAAGAAGACGTCAATGTGACGGAAAATATAAACAGATGAGAAGGAGCAGCCAGATATGGGAAAAGAAAAAACCACCGATATGACACATGGACCGGTATTTCGTCAGATGGCAGTATTTGCCCTTCCGGTGCTTCTGGGGATGCTGTTCCAGAGGATCTATAATTTTGCGGATGCATATATCGTCGGAAGATATCTGGGGGATCAGGCGCTGGCGGCGGTGAGCATCTCCGGGACTGCGATGTACATGATGACCTCGGTCATGATGGGAGTGACCACCGGGGTGAGTATCGTGATCTCTCAGTTTTACGGGGCAGGAGAAAACAGAAAGATCAGAGAGACGTTTTCTGCCGGTATACATGTATCCATATGGATGGCAGTTCTGATCACTGCAGCAGGAGCGGCGACGACGGAGCCTCTCCTGCGTCTCCTTCAGACGAGCAGAGAACTGATGCCGGATGCGTCGGCGTATCTTTTGATCATTTATGCTGGATGCGGCGCGACAATGCTGTATAATTTTGCGTCTGCAGTGCTGCGGGCTCTGGGTAATTCTGTGGTGCCGCTTGTGTTTTTGATCCTGTCCAGCGTACTGAACGTGTTCCTGGATGTGGCGTTTGTATCCTGGATTCCCATGGGGGTACAGGGAGCTGCTTATGCTACTGTGCTTTCTCAGCTCCTGTCCGGTGGTCTCTGCCTGGCATATGCCCTGAAGATCCTGCCGGTTCTGAGGCTGAGTGCAAAGGAATGGAAACCGGACCGGTATCTGATCGGGCAGATCCTACGTTATGGCCTGCCCACCGGACTCCAGATGAGTATTATCTCGATTTCGGACATGACCCTGCAGGCTGTGATCAATACATACAGCACTGCGATGATCGTGGCATATGGCGTGGCGCTGAAAGTAGAGGGACTCGGCTTTCAGATTGCCGATGCCATCGGATCGGCAATGGGAACTTTTGCCGGACAGAATGCGGGGGCAGGAAATCTGAAAAGAGTGAAAAAAGGGGTAAGAACCGCTTATCTGCTCAATATTATCTGTTACGGAGTGTTCTGCCCCGGGGTGTTCTTCCTGGCAGAGCCGATCATGAAGGCGTTTACGGACACGCCCGAATCGATTGCGTATGGAATGGAATACATGAGGATTTTTACTGTTTTTTTCCTTGCAGGAGGCGTTCTGGTGGTTTATCATAATATTTTAAGGGCATCCGGCGACGTGGCAGTAACTGTACTCATGGGAGTCAGTGAGGTGATCACGAGGATCGGGTGCGCATTTCTTCTTCCTGGTATTTTCGGATACAGGGGGCTGTGGTTTGTATCACCCATTACATGGATCTGTGCCGCGCTTGTCGGAGCGGTACGTTACTATTCCGGAGGCTGGGAGAGAAAAGCTTCTCTGCTTGCAGACCATGCCCGCCAAGATAAGAACAGCAAGGCAGGTGCAGACAATTGAGCGCAAAGAAGAAAAAGCCAAAAATGGAGTTCCGGTATTACAGGATGCCGGAGGGGAGGAAGCTCTTCGCTCTTCTCGGAGAAAAATGGAGACAGCATTACGGGAGGGATGAGGATTTCCTTCATTTTCACAATTATATGGAAATCGGATACTGTTATGAGGGCAGCGGCGTTCTGACTCTCGGGAAAAAAGATCTCAGGTTCGGGGGCGGGGAATTTTCGGTGATCCCTCAGAACTATCCACATACGACCAACAGCGATGATAAGACGATAAGCAGATGGGAGTTCCTTTTCGTGGATGCGGATGCAGTTCTGCGGGCCGCACATGGGGGAGACAATCCCATGCGCACAGAACGTATGATAAGAAGGATTAATTCGCGGGCACGCTTTCTCAGAGAGAAAGATTATCCCGAACTGGGGGCTCAGGTGAGGGCAATCCTTGACATCATGAGGAAGACAGAAGAGTTCTATCAGGAGGAGGCGACAGGGCTTCTGACCTCTTTTCTGGCGGGAATCGCAAGGCTCAACACGGAAAGCAGTGAGCGCGAAGAGAGCGGGATGGAGGGAAGCAAGTTTTCCGATATGATCGCCCATGTCCTTGAATACATCAACGCTCATTACAATGAGCCGATCAAGGTAAAAGAGCTTGCGGACATGTGCCATATCAGCGAGACTCATTTCCGGAGGATTTTTTCTTCGTATATGAATACAGGCCCGCTGGAGTATATCAATCAGGTGCGGATCAGGATGGCTTGTGAGCAGTTGAAGAGAACAGATGAGCCGATCGCCGAAATTGCGGTAAAGTGTGGATTTTCTACAAATTCTACATTTAACAGGAATTTCAGGCAGTATATGGGAGTCACTCCGATGGAGTGGAGAAGGCGGCCGGAGAATTACGAGCGCGAGCTGCTGAAATTTGACATACATTTAGAGGAAGGATGGTAAGAATACATGTATACAGATTACAGGATTGTCACACAGGTGGAAAGAAAGAAAAAGAAATTCAGCGGAGTGCTCCGCGCTTGCATGATTATCCTTGCAGTGCTCTTTATCCTTATGGGAATCGTGTTTTCAAGAGGATTTATGCTTCCGGGGTTTTTGATGGCTCTGCTGTACTTTGTGTATGATGTCTTCGGTCAGAGAGGGTATGAGTACACGCTGGAAAACGGAACCCTGTCAATCGATGTGATCTACGGGAAGCGGTACCGGAAAAACAGACATGAGCTTAACCTTCAGGAACTGGAAGTCCTTGCTCCGAACTGGCATGACGCAGTGGCGAAATACCGGATCAAGGGGGGGACTGTACGTCTGCCCAAATTTGATTATACATCTTATGACGATGATATTCCTTACTATACAATGATCATCACGGAGAATAAGAAAAAGATCAAGCTTCTTCTGGATCTTACGGATGAGATGATGCAGAATATCAAGCGGATGTACCCGGACAGGGTCTTTTTTGCATAAAAAGATGAATAAATTTTGAATGAAATATAAAAATGGCATAAAACAGAAACGTGCCTATCGTCTTTATTAATATAAAAAAGCGCGGAATATGTTGAAATATGACATAAAAAAACGATTATGTCAGAAAATTAACAATATAAAATGAATAAAAAATCAGATTCAAAGACAGGAAAATAGTGCAAAATCTATAATCATGATCGAAAATGCACATTATCCGACCGGTTATGCACACAAATACCTCCATCTCTTTGCTATAATATAGGACATAGGGCAATTCGTTAAAGGCAGAATGAGAATTGCTTATTCAGAAAAGGAGGACAAGCATTATGAAGAGAAGAGTATTTGCAGCATTACTGGCAGGCACTATGGCACTGTCACTTGCAGCCTGTGGCGGCGGAGGAAGTGATTCTTCATCCGGCGGCGGGGATTCCGCATCCGGCGGCGACGGACATACACTGACACTTTACGCATGGGATCCGAACTTCAATATCCCGGCAATGGAAGCGGCCGGAGCTGACTACAAGGAAAATGTGGATCCTGACTTCAACCTTGAGGTTATAGAGCAGTCAGCATCCGAGGATGTTGAGACAGCGATCACAACAGCTGCTTCTGCAGGAGACTACAGCACACTGCCGGATATCGTTCTTTTCCAGGATCACTACATTCAGCAGTATGTATCCGATTATCCGGATGTATGGGTGCCGCTTGATGATGTTGATGTTGACTGGGACAACTTCGCAGCTGAGAAACTGAACTTCTCCACGATCGACGGTGTACACTACGGAATGCCGGTAGACGGCGGTACTGTTATCTGCGCTTACCGTGTTGACCTTCTGGAGCAGGCAGGACATACGATCGACGAGCTCACAGGATGTACCTGGGACGAATTTGAGCAGATCGCTCTTGATGTGAAAGAGGCAACAGGCAAGTACATGATGTGTATGAACAGCGACGGTAACGACCTTGTTTATATGATGCTCCAGGCAGAGGGCGTATCTCAGTTCAAGGACGGCAAGCCGTACATCACAGATAACGAGACGCTGGTACAGGTTGTTGATACAATCGTTAAATTTGTAAACGAGGGTATCTGCCTTCTTCCGAACAGCTGGGAGGATTACACAAACACAGCAATCCAGGGCGACCAGGTTGCAGGCGTTATGAACGGAAACTGGATCATCCCCACAATCGAAGCAGTTCCGGAGAACAGCGGAAAATGGGAGATCACATCAATGCCTACATTCTCAGGTGAAGAAGGATATGCAAGTAACGGCGGTTCTTCCCTGTATATTACAGCAAACTGCCAGAACGTAGATCTCGCAAAAGATTTCCTTGCTTACACATTCGGCGGCAGCACAGTTACATATGACAATGCACTGAAAAACGGCGGCGTTGTTACAACATACGCTCCGGCAGGCGAGTCTGCGGTTTATCAGGAAGGCGTTGAGTACTTCAATGATCAGCCGATCTATGCAGATATCGCTGAGATGACCACAAAGGTGCCGATCGTTGAGCAGAGCCCGTATCACTATTCAGCACGTAACTATGTAGGATCTGCGATCATCAATATCATCAACGGCGCAGATACCGCATCTGCTCTTAAAGATGCAGAAGATCAGCTCAATTTCGAGATGGGCAACTAAGTTTTATAACTGAAAAAACGCCAATAGAGTAAATGAGAAGCAGGCGGGGGGCGGAGAGAGTCCGTTACCCTGCCTGTTTGCAAAAGGAGGGGCTCTTACGTGAAACAGAAAAAAAGGATGACACTGCTGCAGAAGCAGTCAGCGGCAGGATGGGGATTTTTGCTCCCGGGCACCATCCTGATCGCGATCACGGCGTTCTGGCCGATGATCCAGGCATTTATTATGTCACTTCAGACAGGCTCCAGTGCAAACATGGCCTGGGCCGAACCGATTTTCAACAATTATACGCGAATGTTCCAGGATAAGCTGTTCCTGCGTTCCGTAGGCAACACATTCCTGTATCTTATAATCCAGGTGCCGATCATGCTGATCCTTGCGATCCTTCTGGCACAGCTTCTGAATAACAAACATCTGAGATTCAAAGGATTGTTCCGTACCTGTGTATTCCTGCCATGTGCGATTTCACTGGTATCTTACTCCATCATCTTCAAGTCTCTGTTTGCTACAGAAGGACTGATCAATACGATTCTCGTCAATCTGCATATTCTGCAGGAAAACTATAATTTCCTCGGAAATGCGGCAAGTGCGAAAGCAGTCATTATCATCGCTCTGATCTGGAGATGGACAGGATACAACATGGTATTTTACCTCGCCGGACTCCAGAATATTGAGTACTCTGTATATGAGGCTGCAAAGATTGACGGCGCAAACGGATGGAAGACATTCTGGAAGATCACGGTTCCGCTTCTGAAGCCTACCATTATCATGACGTTCATCATGTCTATCAACGGTACGCTGCAGTTGTACGATGAGTCAGTAAACCTGACAAACGGTGGTCCTGCAAATGCGACGATCACCATGTCACACTACATTTACAATAACTCGCTGGGACAGGGCGTTGCAAACTTCGGATACGCCTGTGCGATGTCGTTCTTCGTATTTATTGTCGTGGGTATCCTGGCGTTAATCAATATGAAAGTAGGTGATACACGTGACTGAGAAAAAGAACAAGAGTATGATCCAGCGTCGGCTGATCCCGACCTACATTTTCCTGATCATCTGGTCATTTATATCCGTGTTCCCGTTTTACTGGATGATCTCAGCGGCAACAAACCAGTCTATTGACGTGGCACGCGGAAAGATCATTCCGGGTACCTACGCGCTGCAGAATTTCCAGAACCTGATCCAGGGCAATGATCTTTGGGGAGCAATGGGAAACTCTCTCCTGTATGCAGTTGTCCAGACACTTCTTGCGCTGGTGATCTGCTCTCTCGCCGGATTTGGTTTTGAACTTTATCATGACAAGGGCAAGGATATCGTGTTTACTATCCTTCTTCTTGCAATGATGGTCCCGCAGGTTGCAACGATGATTCCTCTGTTTAAGCTGCTGTCAACAGCAAAACTGTTAAACAGCGTCTGGGGATTTATCCTTCCGTCTATTTCAACGCCGTTCCTGATCATGATGTTCCGACAAAATTCCAGGAACTTCCCGATTGATACTATGGAGGCGGCGCGTATTGACGGCCTGAATGAGATTCAGATTTTCTACCGCATGTACATGCCGATGATGAAATCTACATATGCTGCTGCAGCAGTTATCACATTCATGAACTCATGGAATGCGTATCTGTGGCCAAGAGTAATACTGACAAATCCTGATGCGCAGACAATGCCTCTGCTGATTGCGAACCTGGCTTCCGGATATACAACGGACTACGGTCTGCTGATGATGGGCGTCCTGTTCTGTTCTGTTCCGACGATGATCGTTTTCTTCGTTCTTCAGAAACAGTTTGCAGAAGGTATCACGGGTGCTGTCAAATAATCAGAATAACGAAGAAAAAGGCTGCCATTTTCCGGCGGCCTTTTTTACATCAAAAGTCATTTGGAGCCCCTTGAACCGTTTTCGCTGAAATGATTCTTAAATTGCCCGGTTGAGCCTGCGGAATTCGAGAGGAGTCATCCCGGTGATCCGTTTGAATACTGCGATAAAATGGCTGGGATCGGAAAATCCGGTCTGACGGGAGATATCCTGGACCTCAAGCCGGATATCCGTGATAAGAAGTTCCTTCGCGCGGCTGATCCGGAAGGAAGTCAGGTATTCGTAGGTGGAACAGCCCAGAAATCTCCGGAACAGCCTGGAGAGATACTGGGGAGTGATGAACACCTTTCTGCTCAGATCCTCCACGCTCAGATCCAGGGCATAATTGATTTCAATTTCTTCTATTACAGGCGCGATATACTGCCGATACAGAGGATCCTGTTCCAGTTTCCTTGTGTGGACGCCGTCCACGAATGTCATAAGGATACTGTAACAGTTGACGGAGAGTGCGCGTTCATCGAGAGGACGTTTCCCGCACAGGGACATACAGTTTTCGATCAGGGAGGCAATCCGTTTGCCCTGTTCCCTGCCGGTGAGTATCACCGGACGGTTCTCCATGATCCGGGGAAGAACGCTCTCCACAGTTCCTGTAAAAGAGGCGAAAAGAGTATACCAGCTCTCGCTTTCCATGGAATAAGAGTGCCGGATAAAAGGCGCCAGAAGAATACCTTCGCCCTCCCGGAGGAGATAGGTCTTTCCGTCTGCTTCGACCCTTCCGGTACCGGTTTCTGTCTGCAGATAGTGGTAGAAAGGATAGCCGTTCGGCCTGGATACCGGATCCTGATACCAGTTATTTCCGAGGGAATCAAAAGTGAAAGGTTCATGGAAAGGGGCGCTCCGGAAGATGATGGGCATAAAAATACCTCCTGTTTCGAAATGTTATATTGTTTAGTTTAACATATGATACACAGGAATGTCCATCTGTACTATACTGTAACTAAGTTAAATCCGCTGCGGACAGATCTTTTCCGGGATCTGATCCTTGCTGCGGAGCGGGCTGATCATGAAACAATCAAAGGAGGAAAAAGACAGATGAGGAGTTTTGATTATCAGAAAGTAAAGGATCCGCAGTATTTCCGTGATGGAAGACTGGACGCTCATTCGGATCATCGCTATTATGCCGGTGAGGAAGAATACCGTGATGAGAGCAGTTCTTTTACAGAGAGCCTGAACGGACTGTGGAAATTCCACTATGCGCGCAACTATGCCTCGACGATCTCCGGATTTGAGACCGAGGATTATAACTGCCGCGACTGGGACGACATCCACGTTCCGGCTCATATCCAGCTTGAGGGGTATGATGTGCCTCAGTATGCGAATACGCAGTACCCCTGGGAAGGACACGAAGAGATCCTGCCCGGAGAAATACCGGAGCGTTTTAATCCGGTGGCCAGCTATGTGAAATATTTTGAGATTCCTGAGCGCATGAAAGGGAAGAGGATCTTTATCTCTTTCCAGGGCGCGGAGAGCGGACTTGCCCTCTGGCTGAACGGAGAGTTTGTAGGCTACAGTGAGGATACCTTTACTCCATCTGAATTCGAGCTGACAGACTATATAAAAGACGGAGTGAACAAACTGGCGGCGCAGGTGTTCAAATGGACCAGCAGCAGCTGGTGCGAGGATCAGGATTTCTACAGATTTTCAGGAATCTACCGCGACGTGTATCTCTATACTGTCCCCGACGTACATATCCGTGATCTCCGGATCCGGGCGATCCCGGATGAGTCCCTGAAAAAAGGAACTCTGGAAATCAGGACCGAAGTGTGGGGAAAAGGAAAGGCAAAGATAAGACTGTCCAACAGCAACGTATCTTTTGAAAATGAATTTGACCTCGAGAGCGGCGGTATTGCGATGGAGATCGAGAATCCGGCACTCTGGAGCGCGGAAGATCCCCAGCTGTATGACCTTTCTGTTGAGGTGTACGACGAAGAGGGCGGACTTCAGGAATTTATTCCGGAGAAAGTTGGTTTCCGCAGATTTGAAATGAAAAACAGCATCATGACTTTGAACGGGAAGAGAATTGTGTTCAAGGGAGCAAACCGGCATGAGTTCAGTTCAGTGACGGGGCGGCATGTGTCAGAAGAAGAACTGATCAAAGACCTTGTGACCATGAAGCAGAATAATATCAATGCGATCCGTACCTGTCATTATCCGGATTCCTCTCCGTTGTACCGGCTCTGCGACGAGTATGGTCTGTATCTGATCGACGAGACGAACCTGGAGACCCATGGTTCCTGGGATACAGTGCATGAGACCGGAGATACGTCAATGATCGTGCCGAACGACAGACCGGAGTGGCTTGATATGATGCTGGACCGCGCCAATTCCATGTATCAGAGAGATAAGAATCATCCGGCAATCCTGATCTGGTCCTGCGGAAACGAATCTTATGGCGGAAAAGATATCTATGAGATGTCACAGTTTTTCCGCAGAGAGGATCCGACACGTCTGGTTCATTACGAAGGAATCTTCCATGACCGCAGATATAATGATACCAGCGATATGGAAAGTCAGATGTATCCGTCAGTTGAGTCGATTAAAGGGTTCCTTGCAAAAGACAGGAGCAAACCGTTTATCTGCTGTGAGTATACGCATGCGATGGGAAATTCCTGTGGCGCAATGCATAAATACACTGATCTGACAGACACAGAGCCCCTGTACCAGGGCGGATTTATCTGGGACTATATCGATCAGACGCTCTACAAGAAGGACAGATATGGAAAAGAGTTCCAGGCATATGGCGGTGATTTCGGCGAACGTCCGACAGACTATGAGTTCAGCGCCAACGGTATCGCTTACGGCGGAGAGAGAAACCCATCTCCGAAGATGCAGGAGGTAAAATTCAATTATCAGAACATTACCGCGGAACCGGGACGGGAGAATGTCCGCGTAATAAATAAGAATCTTTTTGTCAATACGAATACATTTGAATGTATCGTAACTGTTGAGAGAAACGGAAGACTGATCCGGGAGGAAGCGCTTGAGACGGATGTAGAACCGCTCAGCGAGAAGACCTATGCTCTTCCGGTTCCGGAGGAGACGAAGGCAGGAGAGTACGCCGTCACTGTATCTTTCCGACTTAAGGAAGATAAGATCTGGGCAAAGGCAGGTCATGAAGTAGCGTTCGGACAGTATGTCTATACGGTCGAAGGCGGGAAGAAGAGCGTGGACAAAGAGATCGAAGTGATCCGCAGCATCCACAATATCGGAGTGAGGGGCGAGCATTTTGAAGTGCTGTTCTCCGTGCTCAACGGTGGACTTGTTTCCTATAAATATGCAGGAAAAGAAATGATCGAAGCCATCCCGAAGCCGAACTTCTGGAGAGCGCCTACTGATAACGACAACGGAAACTTTATGCCGGCAAGATATGCACAGTGGAAGATCGCAAGCCTGTATCTGACCCATAAAGATTATCATGAGAGCACCTATGCAAGGACTATGAAGCCGGAACTGGAGGTAAACGGAAATACGGCGACTGTGACATTTACATATGTCCTTCCGACGACACCGGAAGGGAAATGTACTCTTTCCTATGAAGTGGACGGAGAAGGAAAGGTGAAGACAACGCTTTCCTACGATCCGGTGAAAGAGCTGGGCGATATGCCTGAGTTCGGAGTCATGTTCAAGATCAATGCTGACTATGACCATCTGGAGTGGTACGGTCTCGGACCGGCAGAGACTTATGCCGACAGACAGAAGGGAGCGAAGCTGGGAATCTACAGGAACCTGGTGAAGGACAATATGGCGTCCTACATCGTTCCTCAGGAATGCGGTGCAAAAGTCGGTGTGCGCTATGCAAAGGTGACTGACAGAAAGGGAAGAGGGATGCTCTTTGAGATGGACGAGAAGAGCGGACCGATGATGTTCTCCGCACTGCCATACACGCCCCACGAGGTGGAAAATGCAAGACATCCCTATGAGCTTCCTGAGGTACATTACACGGTGATCCGGGCAGCGATGGGGCAGATGGGCATTGCCGGAGACGACAGTTGGGGATCTCCGACTCATCCGGAATATCTGCTCAGGCCAGATGAAAAAATGGAATTCTCTTTCTCGTTCAAAGGAATCTGAGACAGGGACTAAAAAAGGAGACAGCTTTCTTTTATTGGGGCTGTCTCCGTTCGCATATAGACTTTTATGGCATTTTATTTTAAAATGATGAAGTAATGTTTGAAGTCAATGGAGGTAACAGCGATGCAAAAACCAGTTTTAGTTATCATGGCGGCAGGGATGGGGAGCCGTTACGGTGGTCTCAAGCAGATCGATCCGGTGGACAAAGAAGGGCATATCATCATGGATTTCTCGATCTATGACGCAAAAAGAGCGGGATTCGAGAAAGTCGTGTTTATCATCAAGAGAGAAAATGAAAAGGATTTTAAAGAGGCGGTAGGGCGCAGGATGGAACAGGTGATGGACGTAGCCTATGTGTTCCAGGATATCGATCAGATCCCGGACGGGTTCCAGGTGCCGGAAGGTCGTGTAAAGCCGTGGGGTACCGCTCATGCTGTCCTGAGCGCGATGGATGAGGTGGACGGTCCCTTTGCCGTGATCAACGCGGACGATTATTACGGACGTCATGCATTCCAGGTGATCTATGACTACCTGACGACTCATGAGGATGATGAGAAGTACCGCTATACGATGGTGGGTTACCGCCTGAAAAATACAGTCACGGATAACGGTCATGTCTCGAGAGGAATCTGCGAACTGGATCCTGAAAACCGTCTTGTGGCGATCAATGAGAGGACCAGGATCGAGAAGCGGGGAGACGGGATCGCGTATTCCGAGGATGATGGGGCGACATGGACGAACCTTGATCCGGACACGCTGGTTTCCATGAATATGTGGGGCTTCACTCACAGCATCCTGGATGAGATCAAGGCAGGCTTCTCTGCGTTTCTTGAAAAGGGACTGTCGGAGAACCCGATGAAATGCGAGTATTATCTTCCGGCTGTAGTGAGTGATCTGCTGGAGGAAGGAAAGGCGACAGTCACAGTGCTTGAATCAGAAGATAAGTGGTACGGAGTGACATACAAAGAAGACAAACCGGTCGTTGTCGCCGCGATCCAGGCGCTGAAGGATGCCGGTGTCTACCCGCAGGAACTGCGGCAGAAATAGATGCATCTGAAGATCATCACAGAAAAGTATGCAACATTTTTACCAAAAGATGGGATAAAAGTATAAAGAAGTCTGCGCCAGGCTGTGCTATACTGTAACTGTAAGCGGAAGAGATACATAACCGGGTATCAGAGCTTACACACAGCCAAACCTGACCCATAAAACAGTTGAAGGAGGAAATGATATGTCTATTTTAGTAACCGGAGGAGCCGGATTCATCGGAAGCCATACATGTGTGGAACTGCTCAATGCAGGATATGACGTAGTTGTGGTCGACAACCTGTACAATGCTTCCCCGAAAGCACTGGAGAGAGTAAAAGAGATCACAGGAAAGGACCTGAAGTTCTATGAGGCCGACATCCGCGACAGGGAAGCCATGAACAAAGTGTTTGACAATGAGGAGATCGAGTCCGTGATCCATTTCGCGGGACTCAAAGCCGTTGGTGAATCTGTAGTGAAGCCGCTGGAGTACTATGAAAACAATATCGGCGGAACGATAACTCTCTGCGACGTGATGAGAAACCACGGTGTGAAGAATATCATTTTCAGTTCTTCAGCTACCGTATATGGAGACCCGGCATTCATTCCGATCACAGAGGAATGCCCGAAAGGAACATGTACCAACCCGTATGGATGGACAAAGTGGATGCTGGAGCAGATTCTGACAGATCTGCATACTGCAGATCCGGAGTGGAATGTTGTCCTGCTCCGTTATTTCAATCCGATCGGTGCACATAAGAGCGGACTGATCGGAGAGGATCCGAAGGGAATACCGAACAACCTGATGCCATATATCACACAGGTTGCCATCGGTAAACTGGAGTGTCTGGGCGTATTCGGAAATGATTATGACACTCCGGACGGAACAGGAGTGCGTGATTATATCCATGTAGTGGATCTTGCTGTCGGCCATGTCCGCGCAGTAGAAAAACTTAAAGAAAACGCAGGAGTATCTGTCTACAATCTGGGAACCGGAAAAGGATACTCTGTTCTGGATATGGTAAAAGCCTTCGAGAAGGCTTGCGGGAAAAAGATCCCTTATCAGATCAAACCGCGCCGTGCCGGAGATATCGCTACATGTTACTGCGATGCCTCAAAAGCGAAGGAGGAGCTCCACTGGGTAGCCGAGAGAGGTCTCGACGAGATGTGCGAAGACTCCTGGAGATGGCAGAGCCAGAACCCCAATGGGTATAATGACTGAGAAATACTAGGAACTCTGTAAAACGGCTAATGACAAGCCTTACAATGGTGCAACTCGCCCTGGGCTCAGACAATCACCATTGTAAGGCTTAACGCCGGTTTTTCAGAGTTCTAACTATTTCTACGGATTCGGTGATTGTCACCTGGATGTGGATATGCTACACTGAGATTGGAAATTTTGAGGTAAGAGGAGAGGCGCTATGAGCATACTTAATTTTGGTTCGCTGAACCTGGACTATACTTACCGGGTACCGCATATCGCGGCTCCGGGGGAAACGCTGACGTCCCGCAGCCAGGAGGTACGTCCGGGAGGTAAGGGACTGAACCAGTCTGTCGCTCTGGCGCGGGCGGGAGCTGTGGTATGTCATGCGGGACTGATCGGAGAGGACGGAAGGATCCTCGAGGAGATCTGCAGGGAAAGCGGAGTGGACACACAGTTTATCGGCGTGTCCGATGTGAGAACGGGCAATGCCATTATCCAGGTGGATGACAGCGGCCAGAACTGTATCATCCTCTTTCCGGGAGCGAACCGGGCAGTGGACGAGCAGTTTGCCGACCGGGTCCTGGAATCATTTGGATCGGAAGATCATATCCTTCTCCAGAATGAGATCAGCAGTCTTCCTTATATTATTGACAGGGCGTGGGAGAGAGGGATGAAGATCATCCTGAATCCGTCGCCGATGGACGAGCGGCTGAAAGAGTGTGATCTTGAAAAGGTCTGGCTTTTTATCCTGAATGAGGTGGAAGGCGCTCAGCTGACCGGGATGAAGGAGCCGGAGGGAATCCTGCAGGAAATGCGCCGCAGATACCCAGGTGCCCGGATCGTGCTCACGCTCGGCGCGGACGGATCCATGTATTCCGGAGAAGGAAAGGTTTTGAGACAGGAGATCTTTCCCACAGAGACCGTGGACACAACGGGAGCCGGAGACACTTTCAGCGGATATTTTATCACAGAGTACCTGGCGTCCGGCGACGCCGCATCGGCTCTTCGCAGGGCATCCATGGCTTCCGCCATTGCAGTGTCCAGAAGAGGGGCGGCGGAGGCGGTCCCGGAAATGGAAGAGGTAATAAAAGTGCTGAGAGAACGGGGGAGTCTATGAAACGAAATGTTGACCTGAGAGAAATCTCAGACGGAAGACTGTATACGGCAGAAGACATGGTCCGGGCGGACTGTCACGACTGTCAGGGATGTTCGGCGTGCTGCAGCGGTATGGGTGATTCGGTCATTCTGGACCCTATGGATATCTGGAGGCTGTACAGAGGAACCGGGATGGAGTTCACGGAACTTGTGAAGAAAGGATATGTGGAACTGGGGATCGCGGACGGAATGATCCTGCCCCATTTTGCGATGTCTGATGAAAAAGAAACATGCCGCTTTCTGGACGAGGACGGTCGGTGTTCCATTCACGATGTACGCCCGGGGATCTGCAGGCTGTTTCCTCTGGGAAGATATTATGAGGATGACGGCGGCTTTCGCTATTTTCTCCAGATCTATGAGTGCAGGAAGAAAAACAGAAGCAAGATCAAGGTAAAGAAATGGCTGGGTATTCCGGACATAAAGAAATATGAGAGATATATCATTGACTGGCATGATTTTCTGATCCGGTGCGAGGAAGGCCTGAAAGAGCTGGATGAACAGAATGCCCGTATACTCAGGATTTATGTGCTCCGTATCTTTTTCCAGAATCCTTTTGAGGGAGAAGAGGAGGAGTTCTATAAAGAATTCTGGAAAAGGATGGATGAAACGAAAGAAAAACTTCAATTAGGGAGGTAGATGGATATGCTTGGCGGACTGATCTTTACATTATTTGAGTTGATCGGCGGAATCTTCTATATAATATTTTCGATCATATGGTGGATTCTTATGATTGTGGCGGACTGGAAGGTTCTCAGCAAAGCAGGCGAGCCGGGATGGAAGAGCATCATCCCGATTTATGACAGCTATACGTTTTATAAGATCGCATGGGATACGAGGATATTCTGGCTGGGAATTGCTCTTGCAGTGGCGCAGGGGATTTTTGAGGTCCTGGGAGGAAATTCGTTCTCTCTGTTCGGGATCCTCGCCGCAGTCTGCGGACTGGCTTATGCCGTGATCAATTTCCTGTACTGTATCTGTCTGGCGTCAAGCTTTGGAAAGGGAAAACTCTTTGGCGTCGGACTCTGGATCGCGGGACCGATCTTTACGATGATCCTGGCTTTCGGCTCAGCGCAGTACCGCGGGAGGACAACATTTACCAATAACAGTTATTTCTGACCCTGCTTCTGATCTGACTTACTTTTTCTTCCATTTCAGAAGAAGAGCAGAATTGATGATGACCAGCACCGAACCGGCGTTATGTACCAGCGCGCCGACCACCGGATTCAGGATCCCTGTGATCGCCAGGATGATGGCGATAAAATTCAGGGTCATGGAAAAGGTGAGATTCAGTTTGATGGTGGTCATCATTTTTTTTGAGAGCTTCAGCAGATGGTGGAGCTCTTTTATCTCATCGTCAACCAGGGCGATATCTGCCGCATCCACCGCGATGTCACTTCCTACTTTTCCCATGGCAATTCCAACGTACGCCTTCTTGAGCGCAGGCGCGTCATTGATCCCGTCGCCGATCATGCAGACATGGCCACTGTTTTCCTGACAGGCATCGATCCACTGAAGCTTATCTTCAGGAAGGCATCCGGAATGGACGTCCGTTATGCCGATCTGTCCGGCAATAAATCCGGCGGCGTTCTCGTGATCTCCTGTGAGAAGCACCGGGGAAACCCCTGCGTCACGGATCCCGGCAACGGTTTTTTCCGCGTCCGGGCGGAGCGTGTCAGACAGAGCGATAAATCCGGCGGCCTTCCGGTCCACAGCAAGCCAGGTGACGGTACATCCGTCGTCTATATATTTATCTGCACGACGGAAGAACTTTTCCGGGATCCGGACGTCATGTTCTGCGAGAAGCTCCGGGTTCCCCGCGAGTATCTCCCGTCCCTCTGTCAGAGCAGATACACCGTGTCCGGGAAGCATATGAAAGTCGTCCGGCTGAGGAAGGGCAGAAGAG
>DWUT01000028.1 GCA_019120615.1 Candidatus Mediterraneibacter norfolkensis | reverse complement strand
CAAGCTTCTGTACCTGAAGATAAGCGATCTTCCTGACATCCTCCTGCTTCAGCGGATGGAATACGATGATCTCATCCAGACGGTTGATAAACTCCGGACGGAACGTCATCTTTACCGCCTCCATGACACGGGTGCGGATGTTCTCCTCCCGCCGCTTCTCCTCACTCTCATCGCTTCTCGCAAATCCCAGTGAACTCTTCCCTGTGATCTCTCTGGCGCCGATGTTTGACGTCATGACGATGATCGTATTTTTAAAGCTGACGGTCCTTCCCTGTGCGTCCGTAAGCCGTCCGTCGTCCAGGATCTGGAGCAGACTGTTCCACACATCAGGATGTGCCTTCTCGATCTCGTCAAAGAGGATAATGCTGTACGGTCTCTTTCTCACCATCTCAGTGAGCTGACCGCCCTCGTCATATCCCACATATCCCGGAGGCGATCCGATCAGCTTGGACACGGTATACTGTTCCATATACTCCGACATGTCGAGCCGGATCATCGCGTCCTCATCGTGGAACATGATCTCTGCCAGCGCTCTGCAAAGCTCTGTCTTTCCGACTCCGGTCGGCCCCAGGAACAGGAAGGAACCGATGGGCCGGTTGGGATCCGCGACGCCGGTCCTGCCCCGGCGGATCGCTTTCGCCACCGAAGACACTGCGTCATCCTGTCCGATCACTCTGCCATGAAGGATCGTCTCCAGATTCTGAAGTCTTTTTGCCTCATCCTCTGTGAGCATAGTGACCGGGATTTTCGTCCAGGCAGATACGACTTCCGCGATATTTTCCGCAGTCACTTTTCTGCACTGAGACTTTTTCCACTCTTCTCTCTTCTCTCGAAGTTCTTTTTCCATCTCGATCTGACGGTCTCTTAACACCGCGGCGCGTTCATATTCCTGAAGTTCTGCTGCCTTCTGCTTCTCTTTTCTCGTCTTCCTTATCTCTTCATCGAGTTCAAGCAGATACGGAGGCGTGGACATACCTCTCGTCCGGATCCGGGAAGCGGCTTCATCCATCAGATCCACTGCCTTGTCGGGCAGGAACCGGTCCGGAATATACCGGTCGGAAAGTTCCACCGCTGCCTGTACCGCTTCATCCGTGATCAGAAGTCCGTGGAACTCCTCGTATTTTGAGCGCAGTCTCTTCAGGATGCGGACCGCGTCCTCCTTGTCAGGCTCTTCCACTTCCACCGGCTGAAATCTCCGCTCGAATGCGGCGTCTTTCTCAATATGCTGTCTGTACTCCTTCCGCGTCGTCGCTCCTATGACCTGCAGACCGCCCCGGGCAAGGACCGGTTTCAGGATATTGGCAGCGTCCATGGTCTCACCACTTCCTGCGCCCGCACCCATAATCATATGGAGCTCGTCGATAAAAAGGATCGTATTTCCTTCCCGTTCCGCTTCCTCAAGGAACGACTTCATCCTTTCCTCGAAATCGCCCCGGAACCGTGTACCGGAGAGCATTCCAACAAGATCGAGAGAAATGATCCTTTTGTCCTGAAGGTTTTCCGGGACATTTCCGTCAGCGATCCGCTGCGCCAGGCCTTCCACAGCGGCTGTCTTTCCTACTCCCGGTTCCCCGGTCAGCACCGGATTGTTCTTTGTCCGTCTGGAAAGTATCTGGATCATCCTCTCGATCACATCTTCCCTTCCGATGACAGGGTCATATCCTCCCTCACCGGCCTTCTCCGTCACATCAAGCCCATACTTCTCCAGCATGTTCTCTTCTTCAGCGTCCTGCACAGGCTGACCGTCGTTCATCCCGGCATCCGCCGCATGCCCTGCTGTTCCTGTCGTTCCTGTGCTTCCCGCAGATCGCGCTGTTCCTGCCGGGACCGGTTCATTTCCTATCTGCGAAGTGATGCCGTCCAGCCCCCTGCGGATCTCACCCAGATCCCCATCCAGCGACAGGATCATCTGGGAAGCGGCGCATTCTCCTGCGTCGATGATCGCCCGGAGTACGTCCTCGGGTTCTATATTGCTGCGTTCCCGGGACTTTGCCCGGCTCTCCGCCAGATGAAGGATCTGCTCCGCCTCTTCCGAGATCTGCACCGCCCGGAAATCTCCGGCTGCCCTTGCATCCAGATCATACTGATGGAGATAATCCTCGATCAGATCTTTATCAAGTCCGTTTCTCCTAAGCACCTTCCCTGCAGTCCCCTCATCCTGGGAGAGCGCCCAGAGCAGATGCTCGCTTCCGATAAACCCATGTTTCATGTGTGAGACAAACTTCAGCGCCTCCTGAAAGATATGAAGGGTGCGCTGGCTGAACAGGTTCAGATCAATTCTCATGACCGCACACCTCCTTCTCCATCTTCTCTATATCATCGCGGATCCTTGCCGCTTCTTCATAATCCTCCAGGGCAGCCGCTTCACTCAGCCGCACCCTGAGAGCAGCGAGTTTTCTTCTCTTTTTCAATCCGCTCACCGCTTCCTCCGGGAAAGCCCGGTCACCCAGATGACGCGGCTCCTGCTTTCCGGGCCACCATCCGGTATATTTCTTGAACTCCTCCGTCTGCCCCGCCTCGGAAGCCTTCCTCCACATTTTGTTCAGACAGTCAGAGCATACGGGAACCTGATAAACCGTTCCCATCCAGTTGACATAAAAAACGCGGTCAACCTTTTCTCTATTACAGAACTGACATTTCATATCGATTCACCTCTTTATACTACAATATCGCCGGACATGGCCCGGCGTGTCAGCAATTTCATTTCAAAACTTAATAGTTAAGTTTTTAATAATATAGTATAAAAATGTTAAAATGTCAATAGTCTGACAATTTTATTTTGCTCTGACCTTCATCTGCTCTTTACTTCTGGTACTTCGCCGTCTCTGCATACACCTGCCTTCCTCCTGAATATACGCCGGGGCGGCGCAGCTGTCCCATTCCGGTCACAGCTTCCCTGGTTCCGTCCACGGCCGGATCCGCATATTTCACATACCACTTCTGCAGCCGGTCAAACAGTTCGCAGCGTATCTCTTCATATTCCGGACGAGCGGCCAGGTTTTCTCTTTCTTCGGGATCTTCTGAGAGATGGTAGAGCTCATTTGGGCCATACGGATACCGGTGGATATACTTCCATTCCCGGTTGCGTATCATCCTGCTGGAACCGTACTCATCCAGAATAACGACATGGTTATCTGTATCCGACGCACCGGTCAGCACGGGAGCGAAACTCTTTCCCGGCAGCCCTTCCGGCAGTTCGCCGCCAAGCTCCAGCAGTTCCTTCAGCGTCTGGATGATGTCGTAATGACTGCACATGCTCTCCGTCACCCTGTCTTCAGGGATCACGCCTCGCCAGCGCGCGATAAACGGAACCTTCACCGCTGTGTCGAACAGGTTGAACGGAAATGTTCCGTTTCCTTTCCCCCATATGCCGTGGTGCCCCATGTTCATGCCATTATCAGCGGTAAATATCACCAGGGTATCATCCCCGATCCCCAGCTCATCCAGCCGGTCCAGGAGACGCCCCACCCCTGCGTCCATGGCAGTGATCGCAGCGTAATATCCCCTGAGGAGCCGCTTTCTCTCTTCCCCAGTGCCCCCCGGCGCAGTAGGGATCAGGTCAGGATGAAGAGGTTCATCCGGTGTCGCCGTGCACTGGCAGTCGCGGTACAGATTCACATATTCTGCGGGATGCTGGTCCGCATCCCACGGATCATGGGGAGCAGTATAGTGGACGCTTATATAAAAAGGCTGATCTGTAGTCCTGTATCTGTCTGCGTATTTATCGATATCTTCCAGCGCATGCTCTGTGATCAGGTCCGTGATATAGCAGTTTTCTATCCTGAGTTCCCCGTTCTTGATCACATCCGGTTCCATATAAAGGCAGCCCCCTCTTCCGATCGTGAACCAGTCCGTGAACCCATGCTGGGGGCTCATGCTGTCGCCAAGATGCCATTTGCCGGCAAGGGCGCAGCAGTAGCCGTTATCCGCTAGCAGATCCGTATAAGTGGTCATACCCTCCAGATAGCGCACCGGCTTATCTTCATTGGCAAAATACGGATGATCTTTATATTTTCCAAGTGCATCCCTGTCAAGGCTGCCGCATCGGATCCAGTCGTGGACTCCATGCCGGGAAGGGATCCGTCCTGTCAGTATGGACGCCCTTGCCGGACTGCATACCGGAGAAGCGCAGAAGAAATTCTCGAATCTCATCCCCTGTTTTGCCAGCCGGTCTAAATTGGGCGTATAAATATCTGTATTTCCGGCGCAGCGCATTGCCCACGCCCCCTGATCGTCCGTCAGGACGAACAATATATTTGGTCGTTTCATTTCTAATCTCCTCTTTCATTTGTAATGTTTTCACTGTTGAAAAAACCGGCACGCCGCCTGGCAGTGCCGGTTATAAAGTTACAGTTCATCCTGTAACATCCTGGATCATTTACTTTGATGCCTGAAATTCTTCAACCTGGGCTGTCACTTCATCGATCAGATCCTGTGCCCCGTTCGCGTCCAGATCATTAAGAAATGCCGGGATATATTCCTCGGGATTTACAGATCCTGTCTCCAGAGACGGGCCGTACTCTGCAATCACATTGGTCAGGGCTGCAACCTGGGTCTCCACCGGTGTCATATCAAAAGAGAACCCGTTATTCTGGGAAATAATAGCAGAATCATTGTATTCCTGGAACAGTTCTTCGATATTGTCCGGATAACTGATATCCCATTTCTGGTTGAACGGTGTGCCGAACTGCCATCCGTATGTGTAGTCATATCCATTGTCTGCCGGATTCAGTGTCCCGCCCATCGTCCTGTCAACCTGGTCATCTCCGACTGCTGTATAGTGCTCTCCTTCGATACCATGACGGATCAGTGTTCCCACATATTCATCTGTGTTCAGAAGGTTGATGAACTCAAGAGCTTTCTCCGGATGCTCGCTTGCTGAAGAGATTGCAAGGATTCCTCCGCTGAGTACGCTTGTTGTCTCGAACAGCGGATCCATAAGAGATACGAACCCTACTCCGTGTCCGCTTGAATTTGACATCATCTCTACATTACCCGGTGCATTCTTGATAAAGTAAGAAAACAGCTTTCCGTTGTTGAAATCGTTGTCTCGGTTTGCTGTATCACTATCATAGTTCACCGGATCTCCGCCGAGATATCCTGCTTTGTTCCAGGAATAAGCAATCTTACAATAATTCATATATTCTTCACTTGCATACTGGTTGAACACGGTCTGTCCTGCCATATCCTTGAAGTTGTCATACTCCGGTACTGCCGCAACTGCCGGGAGGGTGGAGTTTCCGGTAAGGGATTCATAAGGAGCCGCCATGGGCCAGGCATTGACAAGTCCGGACACACCGATCACATCCTGCCCTGCCGCCTTCGACTTCTCGGCAACAACCTCAAGGACCTTTGTGTAATCATCCAGAGTGGCAACCTGACTCATATCGATTCCATATTCCTCGGCAAGATCGCTGTTATACACAATACCACCCTGCCATCCCATTTCTTTATAGGAAGGAACACCGTAAATCTCTCCGTCAACCTTTACTGTATCCCATACTTCCTGGGGGATAAAATCATAAGTATCTTTCGCATATTCCGGAAGGAGCTCTGTGATATCCATAAATGCATCCTTGCCTACGAACTGGAGATAATCCGTCGTCCAGTTTGCCGTAAAGCAGATGTCAAAATATTCTCCTGCATTGATCAGATTCGGCATTTTTTCTTTATAATCCGGATTGGCGATCACATTGTAGTCAATCTCCACCCCAATCTTATCCCGTGTATACTCGTTAAGTTTCTCGATCACCTTGTCTGTATCTGCAGCCACCGGATTGATGGACATATACCATGTCAGTGTAGTGATGCCATCCTCATTACTGCTGCTGTTGTCTGACCCGGCTTTCTTTCCGCATCCCGCCAGCATACCTGCTGTCATAGCTGCCGCAAGCCCAATACTGAGTAACCGTTTTGTCCTTAGTTTCATAATCTTTCCTCCTAGTATAATAATGGTGCAGTCATTAATGACTACGGGTTAA
>DWUT01000299.1 GCA_019120615.1 Candidatus Mediterraneibacter norfolkensis | reverse complement strand
GTCGTGACCGTTAAGGCCATGGCATGCCGCTCTTTTCTGTCTTTCTGACCGAGGAAGGTGTACAGCCATATAAGATCTTAAATGTCCGGTTGAACAGCTTCTGGTTGTGAAATCCGTTCTTCTCCGCGATCTCATAGACAGGCGCGTCGGTGCGGATCAAATCCTGATATATGTGGGATGCTCTGACTTCGTTGACGTACTGTAGGAAGGATATACCCATGTTTTTCTTGAAGAAGCGGCAGAAATACTCTTTTCCAAGTCCAAGATGATCGGCGATATCCTGAAGGGAGATCTGTTCCGCGAAATGTTCTTCCACGTAAGTGATGATCTCCCGGATCCGGTCCACGGTCAGCCGGTCCGTGGCAGTGACTTTGGCAGCCGCGTGAGTGGAGAAATGGCGGATCAGATGCGCGAGAACCTGCATGATGATCCCTTCCGCTTCCATAAGAAATGCAGAGGCATCTTCAATGTAGATCCTTGTGAGGTCTTCCAGCATCTGGCAGATCTTACGATATTCCGGAAACTGCTCATCCGTCAGGTCGTCGGGGATACAGTGGATCTGATAAAGCTCAATGTCGGGAAGATATCGCTCCATGTATTTGCGGGAAATATGCGCGCAGATAAACATGGAGGTATCTGTATAGGTATAGGTGCTGTGCACCAGTCCGGAATCGACCACTGTCAGGTGTTTGTTCGGAATGTGATATTTTTTCCCTTCAATCTGTATCGTTGCTTCTCCGTTGAGCTGGTAGAGCAGTTCGATCTCCTCGTGCCAGTGAAGCGGATGATATCCGCCCGGCGCCGTGGAATAGGCGAGCTGGATCCCCAGATCGCTGATTTCCTGAAAAGTTTCGTAGTATGGCTGTTCCATATGATCATCTCCCTGATAAGAAGTAGTCCTGCTGTTATGCTGAAAAAAAGCAGGATGGCAGAATGCTGCTATATAGATAAAGAGTACAGAAAAAAGAAGAAAAAGTCAATATTGACTTAGGAAAGGTCAAAAAACTGACTTTTTTTATGAACTTTAAAGCGCTATTATAATAGGCATAAAGAGAAAACAAAGAGATTCAATAAAGGAGAGATGATATATGAGTACAATCGCAGTAAGTCAGAAAGGTTATGCAGGAAGAGAAGAGAAAACTTCACTTATGGAAAGAATCAGAAAATATTTTACAGAGAATGCAGAGATGATCAATGCAGGACTTCTTATGATGAACGGAAATGTTTCCCCGTACCTGTTGTACCGTGCAATGAGATAAACTGTAGCCAGAGGTACACGGGAAGATGAGTAAAGAAAATAAAATGAACGTAAGAAAGATCCGACAGGGTGCTGTTGAGAAATAAGCACTTTGTCGGATCTTTTTCATTTTTTATTTTGAACTAAGTTCTTTCAGTTTTTTAACAAGGTCTTCTTTACTTATAAGTCCAAAGGAGACTACGTTGCGGACCGGGGTAGCAGCAACGATGGCATCGCCCATGGGATCTTCACCAGACTCATCATCGCTGAGGTTTACAGCAGAACTGACCGGAGAAAAGAATTCATCCATCTTCTTTTTCAGGAACAGACCGAATTCCTTTGTTCTGTCATCTGCAATCAGCTCCCCGAGAGGGGTGTTTAATGTAAGATGCAGAGGAAGAAGCCGTGTACTTACGAGATGTACTATCTTTTTTAGTCTGATATCCCGGGAGGAAGCCCCGATCAGTATCTCATAATCTCCGGAAGAAGCATACCAGTCATGCAGGTCGGTATTGTACCACGCGAAACTCCTTTTATCAAGAGTCATTGTGACTGTCTTCGTCTCGCCCGGCTCAAGGGAAACTTTCTCGTATCCTTTCAGTTCTTTTACCGGTCTTCTGACCGTTCCGGTCAGATCACTGACATAGAGCTGTACGACCTCTTTTCCGGCCCGGTCCCCGGTGTTTGTCACATCGACGGAAACAGTCAGCGTATCCTGATCCGTCATCTCGGTGCGGTCCAGCTTCAGATTGCTGTATTTGAAGGTAGTGTAGGAGAGCCCGTGTCCGAAGGGGAATGCCACTTCCATTTCTTTTGCGTCGTAATAGCGGTATCCCACGAAAACGCCCTCGCTGTAATTGACTTTTTCCTTCTCCGCAAAGTTCAGGTAGGACGGATTGTCAGAGAGCTTGAGAGACAGAGTCTCCGCCAGCTTTCCGGACGGGTTGACCTTTCCGTAGAGGATGTTTACAACAGCAGACCCGCCTGCCTGTCCGCCCAGATATGCCTCCAGCAGTCCTTTCACATCATCTTTCCATGGCATTTCCACCGGGGAGCCGTTGTGGAGGACGACAATGGTATTCGGCTGGACTTCCGCAATCTCACGGATCAGACGGTCCTGGCATTCCGGAAGGCGCATGTGGGAACGGTCATATCCCTCGGACTCGAAGCTGTCGGGAAGTCCTGCGAAGATGACAGCCTTGTCTGCGTTTTTCGCTGCCTCTACAGCCTCTGCCGCCAGTTTCTCGTCATAGAAGTCTTTCGAGGAAGAGAATCCCTCTGCATAGGAGACCTCAGCGATGCCTTTGACTGCCTCCAGCGCGTTGTCCACACGGAAACTGTTGATGTGAGAACTTCCGCCTCCCTGATAGCGCGGTTTCTTCGCAAATCCGCCGATGAATACGACGTTCTCTGAAGAACTCAGAGGGAGAACGTTCTCGTTTTTCAGAAGGACCATGGACTCCTCTGCGATCCTGCGGGCAGTCTCGTGGTCTGCTTCGAGGGTAAGATTCTGCTTCTCTCTGTTGTCCAGCCAGGTAAATGTGATTCGGAGGATCCGTTCCACTGCCTGATCAAGAACGGATTCATCAAGAGAACCGTCCTGGACTGCCGCAACGATCTCCCTGTCAGTCATCCCTCCGGATGCGGGCATCTCCAGGTCGAGTCCGGCTTTTAGTCCGGGAACTCTTTCGTTGACAGCGCCCCAGTCTGACATGACATAACCTTCAAAACCCCACTCATCCCGGAGCACTTCGGTCAGCAGCCAGGGATTCTCGGACGCATAGGTGCCGTTGATCTTATTGTAGGAGCACATAACGGTGTAGGGCTGAGATTTTTTCACGGCGGTCTCAAATGCGGGAAGGTAGATCTCGCGGAGCGTCCTTTCATCGACTTCGGAGGAACAGCTCATCCGGTTCAGTTCCTGATTGTTGGCGGCAAAGTGTTTGATGGAAGTCCCCACATGATGAGACTGGACTCCGTCGATGAACGCGGCGGCGGACTCACCGGCGAGGTAAGGATCCTCGGAATAATATTCAAAGTTCCGGCCGCAGAGAGGGGATCTCTTGATATTTACGGCAGGTCCCAGAACGACGGACACATCGGTCGCCTGTGCTTCTTTTCCCACAGTGTCACCCAGTTCCCTCAGCAGATCGCGGTCAAAGGAGCAGGCGCTTAAGACAGCGGGAGGGAAGCAGACTGCCTTGATGCTCTCGTTGATGCCGAGGTGATCTGCCTTGTCATCCTGTTTGCGAAGACCGTGAGGGCCATCGCTGACCATGACGCTGGGAATGCCGAGGCGGTCTACGGATTTCAGGTGCCAGAAGTCAAGGCCGGAGCACATGCCGGCTTTCTCTTCCAGTGTCATCTGGCTTACAAGTTCTTTCAGATTACGTTCCATTGTTGTAACTTCCTTTCTGTTCTGGTAAATGGTGTGAACTGTAACTTTCTGGAGATTACTTTATCACTGAAAGCAGATTTAATATAGCAAAATCATGTGAAATATAGTAAAATCTTGTCAGAGTTATTCAGAAGATTACAGAGGATTTACAGGAGAAGCAAAATCGAGAAGGAGGACAAGATGGACGATCAGAGCAAAGCTGTGGAGATACTGAGAGAGTATCAGCTGTTCCGGCGCAGGGAGGACACGCAGCCCCACATGTCCTACGCGCATGAGAAAGAGCGGCACAGGGTGATCTCGGAAGGACGCATGGATGAGATAGAACAGGTAATGGCGATCCCGCCGGACGGTACAATGGGGATCCTGTCAAAGGATGAACTGCGCAATGCGAAGAATATGTTCATCTCTGCGATCACACTGTTTACCCGGTCTGCCATGGACGGGGGACTGCCGGAAGAGACCGCCTATGCCATGAGCGACAGCTATATCCAGAACGGAGAAGCCTGCACTTCGGTCAGAGAGATCGATCATCTCTATCAGAAGGCTGTGAGAGAATTTACCTGTGCGGTGGCGGAAAAAGGGAAAAAGCATTACAGCACTGTAACGGAGAATGTGATCCATTTTATACATATTCATCTGCACGAGAAGATCACATTGGAGAGCGCGGCGCAAAAGGCGGGAATCAGTCCATGCCATCTCTCCAGAACCTTTAAGAAGGAGACCGGGATGTCTTTCGTGGACTATATTCAGAAGGAGAGAGTGGAAGCGGCGAGACATATGCTGATCTACTCCGAGTATACAATATCGGAGATCAGCGAATACCTGCACTTTTCAACGGAGAGTTATTTCATCCGGATATTTCGGAAGTACATGGGGACGACGCCGGCAAGATATCGGAAATACTACAGAGAACAGGAGAGCTGGTGAGTCTTTTTAGAAATTACCAGTGACAAATTGGCATTGATTAGAAAATGTCGGATTTCTGAGAAAAAAACACGTGGTCTTCTCCGGGATATTTTTTTAAAATAGTATCCATAGACAGAAGAAGGAGGATATCATGAAGATAACAAATATGCGCGTAAATAATCTTGTCCAGCCTCTGGGCTTTCAGGTCATCCCTCTGAGTCTGTCCTGGAATATCGGGGAAGCAGGGGACGCAAAAAGGCAGAAATGGGCAAGGATAGAGATCTTTGAGAATAAAAAATGTTTCTATGACAGTGGAGAGGATACCCAGGCGGACAGCCTGGACTTCCGTGTTCCGGTGAAGGTGAAACTGAAGCCGGCAGCCCGGTATGAATGGAAAGTCACTGTTGAGGCGGATAATGGCGAGACTGCGGAAGGGACCAGCTGTTTTGAGACCGGAAAGATGGATGAAGAATGGATGGGGCAGTGGATCTCACCGGAAAAAGAAACTTCATCAGCGATCCTGAGAAAGAAATTTACAGTGGAAGAGCCCGGTGAGGCAAGACTTTATATCTGCGGCCTTGGCGTATATGAATGCTATATCAACGGGAAGAAGGCGGGAGACGAGTTCCTGACTCCAGGATATCACTCCTATGATTTCCATCTTCAGACACAGACCTATGATGTGACAGATCTACTCCTTCAGGGAGAAAATGAGATCAGCATCTTCCTGGGAGAGGGCTGGTTCAAAGGAAGACTGGGATTCGACGGTGGATACACAAACCTTTACGGCGACCGTCTCTATGCCATCGCGGAGCTGTATGTGAACAAAGAGGAGAAAAGGGAATGTGTTGTGTGCACTGACGATACCTGGGAGACCTGTCCTTCTCCTGTCGCTTTCAATAATATCTATGACGGCGAGCAGTATGACGCCAGGAGGGAAGACATGGACGCGGAGGCAGGAGTCATTATGAAGGCGCCGGAGCGCTGCGGAAGGCTTTGCGACCGGTACGGACTGCCGATCAGGAAGAAAGATGTTTTTGCGGTGAAAGAACTGATCCACACGCCAAAAGGGGATTTGATCCTGGATTTCGGACAGAACCTGACCGGGTGGGTGGAATTTGACTGCGATTTCCCGGAAGGGACACAGATCACTCTGACTGCAGGCGAGATCCTCCAGAAGGGCGAGTTCTACCATGACAACCTGAGAACCGCAAAGACAGAGTTTACCTATATTTCCAATGGGAAAAAGGCGCATGTACGCCCCCACTTTACGTTTTACGGATTCCGGTACATGAAGGTGGACTGTCCCTGTGAAGTGACAGCGGACATGTTCAGGGCATATCATCTCCGCAGCGATTTTGATCAGATCGGATGGATCGAGACCGGGAACAAAAAGGTGGACCAGCTCTTCTCCAATGCACTTTGGGGAATGAAGGATAACCTGCTGGACGTCCCCACAGACTGCCCGCAGAGAGATGAGAGGCTGGGATGGACAGGAGATGCGCAGGCAATCTCTGAGACAGCCTGCTACAGTCTGTATATGCCGGCATTCTACCGGAAATATCTGTGGGATATGAGAGCGGAACAGAGCATCCTTGGCGGCGCGGTTCCCAATGTGGTGCCCAGGCTCAAGGAAGGGATGGTGTCCGAGTACGGATCCTGCCCCTGGGCGGATGCCGGGGTGATCATCCCCTGGAACACCTATCTCCATTATGGAAACAAGACTCTGCTGGCAGAGACATATACAGGGATGAAAGACTGGGTGGATTATCAGAGAAAACAGGAAGAAGCACAGGGAGGCCCTCATCTGATCAAGGGAGGATTCCATTTCGCGGACTGGCTGGCGCTGGATCACGACGATCCGGCACCCTTCGGTGCAACTGATCCGCTGTATATCGCCAGCGCCTACTATTACCGGTGTGCGGATATCGTGGCGCAGGCCGCGGAAGCGCTGGGATACGGGGAAGCAGAAGAGTACAGGACTCTTGCCGGAGAGATCCTCAGTGCCATCCGGGAGAAATACTTTGATGAGAAGGGCTTATGTGTCTGCCCGACGCAGACCGGTTCCGCTCTGGCAATCCAGTTCGGGCTGAGCGAGAAGATCAAAGAGGAGGGAGACATCCTGGAACAGCAGATCCGGGACAACAAAGGCCACCTGAACACAGGATTCGTGGGAACGCCGATCCTCTGTCAGGCGCTGACAAAGAGCGGGCACCATGAGACGGCGGTGGATCTGCTCTTAAACGAAGACTATCCGGGATGGCTCTACAGCGTCAACCTGGGAGCAACCACCATCTGGGAGAGATGGAATTCCGTACTTCCGGACGGGACCATCAACCCGGAGGGGATGAACAGCCTGAATCATTATACATACGGAAGCATCGAGGCATGGATGTTTGCAGACGTATGCGGGATCCGGGCCGTTATGTTCGGATTCCGTGAGGCGGTCATCGCGCCCCGCCCGGACCGGCGGCTTGGATATCTGAGAGGAAGGATCGACACATCGGCCGGCACTTACGAGAGCAGCTGGGAATACCGGGATGGAAAGATATATTATGAGATCAAAGTGCCTTTCGGGGCGTCTGCTCAGATCATTCTTCCAGGAGAAGAGCCGGTCAATGTGACGGCAGGCACTTATACTTATGAGAGAAATGCAGAGTGAGGAGGCTGAATGATGAGAACAGATGAAGTGAATATAAGGGATCCATATCTTCTGATCGTGGACGGCACCTATTATCTGTATGGTACCCGGAGTGAGACCTGCTGGGGGAAAGCGGACGGATTTGACTGCTACCGCAGCAGTGACGGAAAAGAATGGGAAGGTCCCATCGAGATCTTCCGACGCCCGGAGGGATTCTTTGCGGACCAGAATTACTGGGCGCCGGAATGTTATCAGATTCATGATGCGCTCTATCTGGTCACCACATTCGGGTCTTCAGAAGGAAAGAAAGGCATCTATGTGCTGAAGTCAGATAAACCGGAAGGACCTTTTGCTCCGTACAGCGGGAGACTGACCCCGGAAGAATGGTCGTCCATTGACGGAACGTTATACTGGGAGAATGGGACGCCTTACCTGATCTTCTCCCATTCCTTCGAAGACTCAAAGGACGGGGACATGTGTATCCTGAAACTGTCGGAGGATCTGAAGGAAGCGGCAGGAGAGCCGGAACTGCTTTTCTCGGCGGGAGAGGCGCCATGGGCTCATCCGGTACCGTTTGCGAAAGCAGAGTTCGGAATCGACGGAGACGTTTACTTTACGGATGGTCCCTGTGTGTTCCGGGAAGAGGACGGACTGTACCTGCTCTGGTCGAGCTGGGGAACCGCCGGATACGCGGTTGGCGCGGCAAGGTCGGAGAGCGGTTCCGTGAAAGGACCATGGATCCAGCAGGAGGAGCCGGTCTTTCCGGAAAACGGGGGACACGGCATGGTGTTCCGGGACCTGGACGGGAAGCTGAAATTCCTGCTCCATTACCCCAACGACAAATATAAAGAGCGCCCTGTGATCACGGAACTTCAGATTATGGACGGTGTCGTCTCACTGATCCGGGAAAACTGATCCGGGAGAGCCGGAGCGGCAGCCGGGACGGCAGTGAAAAAAGAAACAGCGGGAGATAATCCGAGACAGATAGAAAGGAAGAGAAAAAATGAAGAGACAGAAATGGAATGAAGGATGGAAATTCTGGGCAGATAAGGACTCTTTTGCCCTGGTCTGGAATGTTCCGGAGAACGCGCGGGAGATCAACCTTCCCCACGACGCCATGATCGAGGAAAAAGCGGATCCGGAAAGCCCTAATAAGGGGAATACAGGATTCCGTAACGGCGGGGTCTATACCTATGTGAAAAATCTGTATGTGCCGGAAGAGGCAAAAGGAAAGACCATGATGCTGGAGTTTGAGGGTGTGTACATGAATGCCCAGGTCTATGTCAACGAGCAGCTTGCGGCAAAGAATATGTTCGGCTACACCACATTTTTTGTGAAGCTGGATGATTTCCTGCGTTACGGGGCAGACAATGAGATCCGCGTCCAGGTCAGGAACAACAATATGACGAACAGCCGCTGGTACTCCGGAACCGGTATCTACCGGGATGTTTATCTGCTGGAATCCGGGATGTCCTATCTTGTGCCGGAGGGGGTGCAGATCCGATGCGAGTCTGCGGATGAGGATTATGCTGTTCTCAAGATAAACACGGAGATCAAAAACCGGGAGCACGGATCAACAGCAATGAGACTGAAAAATATCATCAGGGACGAAAGCGGACAGATCGTGGCGGAAGAGGAGAGTGCTGCAGTCCTCTTTGATCAGGAAGAGAGAACACTGACCCAGCGGATCGTAGTTGGAGATCCGAAACTCTGGTCTGCGGAGAAACCGGTCCTTTATACATGTGAGACGATCCTGTATGTAGATGGAAAAGAGGCAGACTCCCAGACAGAGAAGTTCGGAATCCGCACGCTCACTCTCGACGCCAGACGGGGACTCCGGGTGAACGGAGAGTCCGTGAAACTTCGCGGCGCCTGCATTCATCACGACAGCGGGCTGCTGGGGGCGGCTACCTTTGAGGAAGCCCAGTACCGTCAGGTGAGAAAACTCAAAGAGGAGGGGTTCAATGCAATCCGTATGTCCCATCATCCCATGGCTCCGGCCATGCTGCGTGCCTGTGATGAGATCGGAATGTATGTGATGGACGAGACCTTTGATATGTGGAACCGGTGTAAATCCGACCTGGATTACGGTCTGTATTTCCAGGAATGGTGGGAGAAGGACGTCACGGCCATGGTGAGAAAGGATTATAACCATCCTTCTGTCGTACTCTATTCTGTTGGAAATGAGATTCCGGAGATCGGAACAGACCACGGCGCGAAGACATGCCATGACATCTGTGAAAAGATAAGGAGTCTGGATGACACCCGCTTTACCCTTGCCTCCATCAACGGCGTATTCGCGGCGGGGGACAAAGTGGATCAGATCGTCGCGGACGTCTCCGCAGACCTTGTAGAGAAAGGCGAACTGGACGGAAATGTCAATGACTTCATGACACTGATGGACGACCATATGGATGAGATTGTTGTACATGATGCCATCTCCGAGCGTCTGGAAAAGGCCTGCGCTTCTGTTGACATTGCCGGATACAATTATATGACGGCAAGGTATGAAATGGACGGAGAGAAGTATCCGAACCGTGTGATCGTCGGAAGCGAGACGTATCCGCCGGAGATCGCGAGAAACTGGGAACTGGTGAAGAAGCTGGCTCATGTGATCGGGGACTTTACCTGGACCGGCTGGGACTATATCGGCGAAGCGGGAGTGGGTGTGCCTGCATACCAGTGGGGAGAAGGCGGATTCGGCGCAGGGTTCCCCTGCCAGCTGGCATACAGCGGAGATATCGACATCACCGGGTTCCGCAGACCTGCGTCTTATTTCAGAGAGGTGGTGTTCGGGCTGAGGAAGGAGCCATATATCACAGTCCAGGATCCGAATCATTATGGACAGAACCTGATCAAGACGCCGTGGGTGATCAGCGACAGCGTGTCCACCTGGAACTGGAAAGGCTGTGAAGGAAAACCGGTTATTGTGGAGATCTACGCTCCCGGCGATGAGGTGGAGCTGTTTGTAAACGGCGTCTCACAGGGCAGGAAGCCATCGGGAGTCCAGGCAGGGTACCGCACGCTGTTTGAGACAGTGTACGAGCCGGGAAACGTGACCGCAGTTGCCTATGAGAGCGGACAGGAGATCGGACGGATGGAACTCCAGAGCGCAGATGCTGACGCAGAGCTGCGGGCGCAGACAGAGGATACGAAAGGAAAGGAACTGGTTTATATAGACATTGCCCTGAAAGACAAAGAGGGACGTGTCCTGACTGACAGCGATGTGAAACTCACGGCAGAAGTTACCGGGGACGCAGCGGCAGCAGGATTCGGCAGCGGAAATCCGAAGCCTGTCTACAACTTCAACGAAGGTGTGACAGAGACCTTCCACGGACGGGCGCTGCTCATTCTCAGGAAAACAAAAGAGGGCGGCCATGGAACCGTGACGTTCAGAGCCGAAGACGGAAGAAGCGCGACGGTAAATTATTAAAACAGATCCGGGAAAGGTCCGGGAAGGCTGCTCTGTGCAGTGTTTCTCCGGACCTTTTTCAAAACAGAAGGAGGAAGAGCATGAAAGATTACGAAGAAAGGATCAAAGAGCTTCTCGGGAAAATGACACTGGAGGAGAAGGTGGGACAGCTCCAGCAGTGCGGTCCCTCACTTGTGGGCGCCTTTGACGTCAGCTTTGAGGAGCTGTTGAACATGATGTTTGACGGACGGATCAGCCAGGAAGAGTTCGGACGCCTTATGGGGACTGCAGAGCAGGATTTTCACGAGGAGGATCTCCGCGCCGGAAGGATCGGTTCCTACAACGGCGTTGGAGACGCGGAGACGGTCAACCGTCTGCAGAAAATAGCAGTGGAGGAGACCAGACTGGGGATTCCACTCCTTTTCGGATATGATGTGATCCACGGGTTTAAGACCGTGACGCCGATCCCCCTTGCGGAGAGCTGCGCATGGGAACCGGATCTGTGGGAACGGACCGGACGGATGGCTGCGGATGAGGCGACAGCAGCAGGGGTGCACATGACATTTGCCCCCATGGTGGACGCGGCAAAGGACGCCCGCTGGGGAAGAGTCAGCGAGGGCGCCGGAGAGGACGCGCTTTTAAACGGCCTTTATGGAGCTGCCAAAGTAAAAGGATTTCAGGGAGAGGATCTGTCCCGGAAAGATTCCATGGCTGCCTGTGTGAAGCATTTTGCCGCATACGGAGCCGGAGAGGCGGGAAGGGACTATAACCGCGTGGACATGTCGGAGCAGAGGCTGTACGAAGAGTATCTTCCGGCATATAAAGCATGTATTGACGCGGGAGCCAGGGCTGTGATGCCTGCTTTCAACGATATCAACGGAGTGCCCTGTTCGGTGAGCCGGAAACTCCTCCGGGATATCCTCCGCGAGGACTGGGGATTTGACGGAATGACAGTCAGCGATTCCAACGCCATCGCAGAGTGCGTGGACCACGGGATCGCGGAGGACAAAAGAGATGCCGCAAAACAGGCGATCCTTGCGGGCATGGACATGGATATGTCCTCCAACTCTTATATCGAAAATATGAAAGAACTGGCGAAATCCGGAGAAGTCCCGATGGACGTGCTGGACGAGGCGGTCGCAAACATCCTGCGGGTCAAATTTGAACTGGGGCTGTTTGATAATCCTTATAGGACAGACAGCCAGAGAGAATCACAGACCATGGGTAAGCCGGAATACCGAGCCCTTGGAAGAGAAGCTGCGCAGAAATCCATGGTTCTTCTGAAAAACGACGGCGTCCTGCCCCTTGCGAAAGAGAAAAAGATCGGGATCATAGGAGAACTTGCGTCAGATCGGGGCGAGATGACCGGGGCATGGGCCATTGGCGCCAACGGAGACGACTGTATCAGCCTGACGGACGCCTGTGATGCAAGAGGAATCCCTTATACATACAGCAAAGACGGGAAAAATATCCTGAAGATGGCGATCGAGAGTGACGTACTGATCGCAGTCATCGGTGAGAGAAAGGACGAGAGCGGAGAGGCGGCAAGCCGTGCTTCCATCACGTTGAAACCGGAGGATGAGGAACTGCTGAAAGGTCTCCATACCTTCGGAAAACCGGTAGTTGTGATTCTGTTTAACGGACGTCCTCTTGCAATCCCGCAACTTAATGAAACCGCATCTGCCATTCTGGAGGCATGGCATCCGGGAGTGGAAGCGGGAAATGCACTCCTCGATATCCTTTATGGCGAGGTCAACCCCAGCGGGAAACTGACAACCACCTTCCCGTACACCACAGGACAGTGTCCGATGTATTATGCTCACATCAATACAGGGCGTCCCGGCGGAAAATCAAAGTTCACTTCCAAATACCTGGATACGCCTCTAGAGCCTGTCTATCCCTTCGGATATGGCCTGAGCTATACCAGCTATGAGTACAGCGGACTGAAGGTGGAGAAAACGGAGAAAGCATTCCGGATTTCCGCAGAGGTGAAAAATACCGGAGACAGAGCAGGGGATGAAATCGTTCAATGCTATGTTCAGGATGTGGTCGCAAAGAGAGTGCGACCTGTAAAGGAACTGAAAGACTTTGCGAAAGTGAGCCTGGAACCCGGCGAGGAGAAAGAAGTCGTGTTCGAGATCCCCTTTGATAAGCTGGGGTATTATGACCGGGAGATGAACTATGTTGTGGAGCCGGGGCTGTTCCGGTTTTATGTGGGAGGTAATTCCAGGGATACACTGATGGCGGAGTCGGTATTGTAGAAACCTTTTATAGCCGGTGGATTCTGACTGGAATAAAGAAAAAACAAGAGGATTAAGTTTGAAATTAAGTGAAAAAGACTTAATTCAAAACGTGAAATTAAGCTGTCCTGTTGCTATGATAGGAAAAGAAACCAGCGGACGCTGCTGCGACAAGGCAGAAGAAGCGGGACGATCATCGTGAAAGTCCAGCTAAGAAATGTCAAGAGGTGATATGAAAAAATT
>DWUT01000298.1 GCA_019120615.1 Candidatus Mediterraneibacter norfolkensis | reverse complement strand
GCAATATATTTCTCTACAATTTCACGCTCTTTCTTTTTTTGAAGCCATCCTCCTGTACTGATTCTTTTCAGGCTTGCCATCACAATATTCTGCGACACGGAAAGAATCAGCGACAACCCCTGCTGTTTCCGGTCTTCCGGGATCAGAGATACACCTTTATCGATCATATTACGCACGGTTGCTTTCTGCTTGATCACTTCGCCTTTCACGATCACTTTTCCGGAGTCATAGGGGTCAATGTGGAAGACTGCCCTCATCAATTCTGTCCTGCCCGCGCCAACCAGCCCTGCAAGCCCGACAATTTCTCCCCTTTTCACTTCCATAGATATATCCTGAAGCCCTGTTTTTTTTGAACTGAGATGCTCTACTTTCAAAGCAGGCTTTCCTACAGTATGTTCGCTTCTCTGATACAGATCTCCCAGTTTCCTTCCCACCATAAGACGTACGATCTGATCGTTACTGATATCTTTCACATTTTCTGTTGCAATATACTGCCCATCTCTCATGATCGTGATCCTGTCACCTATCAATGGTATTTCCTGCATTCTGTGAGAAATATAGATTATCCCGATTCCTCTTTTCTTCAATGAGCGGATAATTTCAAACAGCTGATCAATTTCCACACCGGATAAAGCTGCTGTCGGTTCATCCATGATTAATATTTTGATTTCATTAGTCAATGCTTTTGCAACTTCCACCATCTGCTGCTGTGCGACCGGGATCTCTCCTGCCAGCGCATGAGTATCCACTTTCATCTTCATATCTTTCAGAAGTTCTCCTGCTTTTTTGTGCATTGCTTTTTTGTCAAGCAGCAGCCCTCTCTTTGGCATATGATCAATAAAAATATTTTCGGCAACATTCAGATAGGGAACAAGGTTAAATTCCTGGTAGATGATACCGACTCCTTTGTTTTTCATGCTGACCGGGTCAAACTGTGTAATTTTCTCGTCATTGATAAACAGTTCTCCCCCGTCCGGAGTATAAGCGCCTGCCAGAACTTTCATCAACGTGGATTTGCCGGCGCCATTTTCTCCCATCAGGACATGGACCTCCCCTGGTTCTAAATCAAAAGAAACATTGTCCAATGCCTTGACTCCCGGGAATATTTTAGTTATATTCCTCATATCTACAAGCTTTCTGTTTCTGATCTCCTGCATATATGCACCTTCTTATCTGTTCTCTAATGCCGTGGGACGCTCATCCATTTCTTCAAGATTATCCTGTGTTACGATCGTGATCGGGCAGTTGATCTGACGCGGAACGCTTTCGCCATTTAAAGCACGTACTGCAGCTACTACACTCAGATATGCCTGTTCATAAACTCCCTGAGATACTGTAAATACTTCTGATCCGTTTTCAACTGCGGTGTACTGCGGCTCCTGCACATCAAAGCCGCTGATCAGAACCTGATCCTGCATGTTTGCTGCCTGTACTGCTTCTACGGCGCCTTCCGCCTGGTTTCCACCGATCGCAACAATCGCTTTGAGATCATCTCCCCATTTTGTGATGTAATCTTCAGCCAGTTTTCTTCCCTCATCTGTCTGCCAGTTCGTAACGCCGCTCTCTACTGTAATCCCGGGATATTCAGCGAACTTTTCCAGAGCTGCTTCTTTACGGATGTCCGATGTTGCCTGCCCGGGTACTCCTTCCATCAGAAGGACATTTCCTTCTCCTCCGATCCTTTCTGCCATCTCCTCTGCGATCATTTCACCAACCAGTTCATTATCAACTCCCACATAAGTCAGATAATCTACATCCGATGGTCCCATTGTATTATCATAAACAACCGGGATTCCGGCATCGATCAGTTCCTGAACCGGCCCCTTGACTGCTTCCGTATTAGCAGGAGCAAGCACAACTGCATCCACACCGGAAGTGATCAGATCTTCAAGAATCCGCTTCTGTTCTTCCACATTGTCAGCTTTTGTAGGAGAATAGTCCAGCACTTCCACCCCCAGTTCTTCTCCCGCTTTCTGGGCCGCAATAATGTGCGACTCCCACACCGGGATTGCTGCGCTCTTTGTTACGACCGCGATCGTATAATCCCCTGCCGGTTCTGCATCGTATCCAAATTCATCGTATGATATTTCTGTATCCTCTCCAACCATCACAACATCTGCCCCTGAATCCGATCCGCCTCCAGCTCCGCAGGCTGTCAATATCAGCATGGAAGCCGCGCAGCCGATTGCCGAAACCTTCTTTGCGAGTGCCTGACTTTCTTGTTTTGTATGATTTGTGAGTTCTTATAAAAAAGCATTTCGCTTTTTCATCCTGTTTAAAATAAATGCGATCGCTCCGTCTACAATAAAAACGGGCGCTATCGTATATACAGCATTTCTTAACCCGCCTGCCGACTGGATCTGTGCGATTACTACAGGGCAGATAATCTGACCTGCTGTCTTGACAAACATTAACATACTGGTGACAAGCCCGGTGTCCCTGCTGCTGAATTCAGCACCAATTCCAAGCAGCAGTGGAATACAGCAGCCGCTTGTCATACCTGCAACAACGCAGGCAGCACATATTCCAAAGGAAGTATTTGAAAATACTCCTATTCCCCAGCCTATTCCAGAAATAGCAGAGCCGACTGCCAGAATCCTGAGGGCGGGAAACGGAAGGCGGGGTGAAAAAATACGGCTTACACTGGTTGCAATCCAATACAGTGAAAGGCAGACCGGAGCCAGATACTGATCTGACAGCGTAAACGACACGTATCTGACCGTCCATACTAAAATACCATTTTGTCCGGCAGCCCCCAAAAACATACATAAGAGCAGCAGACAGAAAAACGGATTTTTAATAAAATCTATAGTCTGGTTAAAACTGAGTTTTTCTTCCAGCATGGTACCGCCCGGTATCTTATCGGACAGAGTTTTTGTTGAAAACAGGAACTGGCTCAGCAGGACCAAACTGAAGCTGCCAATGATCAGATACACCTGACGCCATGTATAAGTTTTGAGCAGTCTGCTCAGGCAGAGAGGAAGAATAAAGCCCGCAATCCCAAATATTCCATGCAGGACCCCCAAACCTTTTTTGGCATCTGATCCCAGAATATCTGCTAGAAACGCACTCTGATAAGAATCTGTAATTCCATTCCCCACCCCCATCAGGAAACATACAGCTAAAAAAGTCAGAAAACTCATAGAAACACTTTTAACGGTCAGCATTATTGACATAAGAAAGCCGCCCCAGATTATAAAATCTGCTTTTCTCACTCTGCTTCTGAGAAACATACCAGCCACAAGAGCTAAAAGTGCCCCCGCACTGATACAGCTGCTCATCATACCTTCCTGTGAAGATTCCAAATTATAAAAATCAATAACAGGATTCATCATAATTCCCATTGCCCCGGAGGCTATGGATGTTGCAGCAACAGACAACAATAGAGATACAACGTATATTTTTTTCTGTTTCTTCATGAAATTTCCCTTATTCTATTCTACTGTACATTCTTTCACTTCGCATTACTTGTTGCTTGTCCAACAAGTTAATTATAGAATAACATTCCAATTTGTTGTTGTAAATGTATATTTTTCATAAAATTCAAAAAATATTTTGTGCATTTTTCCTATTGTTGCTTTTTTTATGATTAAACTCGTCCTTTTCTGACGATTTCATTTTTAATCACTTGACACTTGACTTTTTCGTATGCAAAATATACATTTAATTTGAATGTAAAATCAATTAAGGAGATAAATATGTCCCAAACTAATGATAATTTAACCATTCCTGAAATCCCAAAAGTCAGCGTTACTAAAATGACCTTTGATATTTTATTGCAGAATATTATGAATGGGACCTGGAAAAAAGGGGAAAAAATCCCCTCTGAAAACGAATTAAAAAATTCTCTCAAGGTCAGCAGGCATACGATACGATCTGCCATAGCCAACCTGAATATGCTGGGTATCCTGGAAACCAGGCGGGGTGACGGAAATTATGTCAAAGAAACCGGGGTCGGATTATATATTGATTTTCTTGTGCCTTTTCTTATGATCAATAAATCGAATGTTTCCCAGATCATAGAATTTCGTGAAAGCATAGAAATTTCAGCTACTCATTATGCCGCGATCCGGGCCGATGAAAATGATCTGAAAATAATTAGGGAAAAACTTCTTGCGTGTGATGCCAACCAGAGCGACACCCTTTCTTATCCTACATATGACCTTGAATTTCATTCAGCGATCGCATCCGCATCGAAAAACGATCTTTTGATTCAGTCTCTGAATGTGATCAAGAGATATTGTTTTGACGCGATCAGTGATTATTTTAATGAAGAACTCGCCAAAGAGGGAGCCGACTATCACCACGAGATCTATAACGCCCTGGTCAGGCATGACCCTGTTTCCGCCACCCATTTTATGTCTGAGCACATGCGCAATATTTTAAAACGCGTTTCTACATAACAGGCAGATCAGATTGTTAACCCTGCCAGTTCCCTGATCACCTCTCCGGCGATCAGAAGCCCGGCTGTCGGCGGCACAAAAGAAATGCTGCCCGGAATCGACCGACGCATCCCCGCATCCTCGTCGGTCGTCCTGCCGGAAATGTCCACCGGCTTTTCCTTTGAATAGAGTACCTTCAGATGGAAGATCCCGCGCGCCTTCAGCTCTCTGCGCATAACCCGGCATAGAGGGCACACGCTGGTCTTTGAGATATCCGTGATCTCAAACATCTCCGGATGTAGTTTGTTTCCTGTTCCCATGCTGCTGATCACGGGAATCTCTTTCTCCAGCGCTGTCTGGACGATGGCAAGTTTTGCCGTCACCGTATCCACCGCGTCAATGATATAGTCCTCCTCTCCGGTGATAACGCTCTTTACATTATCATTCAGGATAAATGTCTCATGGGTATCCACCCGGATCGCAGGATTGATATCCTGTATCTTTTCTTTCATGACCTCCGTTTTATACCGCCCCACTGTGCTGTGGAGGGCGATGGACTGACGATTGATATTGGTCACGGAGACAACGTCGTTATCCACGAGAGTCAGATGTCCGACTCCGCTCCTGGCCAGAGCCTCAATACAATGGGATCCCACTCCTCCCACCCCGAAGATAATCACCGATGCCCTCTCCAGACGTTCCATTCCCTCTCTTCCGATCAGCAGTTCTGTTCTTGTATACTCTTTCGGCATTTTTCTACTCCATTTTCTCTCTTTTGTCACGCTGCATACTGCTCCGGCCCATATACTGTTCTGATATGCGGACTGCATTTTCCTCTTTGAACAGCCCTTATTCTATGAGCAGACGGTCGGCAGTCACGAACTCATATCCCTCAGCCTGAAGGATATCGATGATCTGAAATGCCGCCTCGACCGAGCTATTATAACAGTCATGCAGGAGAATGATATCATTTTCCTGCACATCCGTCACTACTTTCTGTACGATCTCGTCCACATTTTCCGTTGTCCAGTCCAGCGGATCCACTGTCCATTTCACATAAATCTTATCAATCTCCTCGGCCAGAGCCGCAGGGAAGGCGCCAAAGGGAGGTCTTACCAGAGATGTTTCTTTCCCGGTGATATCACGGATCAGCTCATCGGTCATCACCAGCTCTCTGTGCGCATCCTCATAGCTCAGCTTTGACAGATCTACATGATGATATGTATGGTTCCCGATCTCGTGTCCCTCTTCCTGCATTCTCCTTATGATATTGCAGTTATCCTCTTTTTCAATATTTTCTCCGATCACAAAAAATGTGGCGTGAACGCCTCTCTCCTTAAGTCCGTCCAGAAGGACCGGAGTAGATTCTGCATTCGGTCCGTCGTCAAAGGTAAGAGCAATCATCGGGCCTGGAATGTTCCCGTCCGTAACCTCCTCCGCACTGCTCTCACGCACAGTTTCTTCTGCTGCCTGCCGGCTTTCCTTTCCCGTCAGCTCAGAACACACTTCTTCAAAATAATCCGTTATCGGTAGGAAAAGCAGGATATAAAGCAGCCCCAATGCCTGCATCCATTGTTTCAGTCCGCCTCGTTTCCATTCCCATTGTTTCCATTCTCTTTTCGTGGTATGGCCCTCCGTCTGATCTCTCCCCGATTCCGGGCTCTCTCTTCCTATCATATGCATCCGGACGGCCGCTCATGCTGACCAGAACTTTTCAGCCGGAGTTTCAGCACGGCAGATGAGATTTTCGATACTCGGACGGACTGATCTTTTTCAGCTTCTTGAAGGCTTTTGAAAAGTAAAGGTTATTTTCAAACCCGACCGAATACGCGATCGCAGAGACTGAAAGAGTTGTCTCTTTCAACAGATGACACGCCTGTTTGATCCGATATTCAGAGAGGTATTCTTTCGGTGATTTTCTCAGGTATGTCTGAAAAGACCGGAACAGATGACTGCGGCTGATCCCAACATATGCCGCAACATCTTCCACCGTGATCGGATAAGAATAATTTGTCCCGATGTAGGTCTGGGCCTTCTCCACATAGGTCATCTGAATATCTTTCTCCTGCACCTCTCTCTCACAGAAATGCATGAACACGGCAAGCAGACTGTAGAGCGCTCCCGCCATGGCTACCGTTGCCTCAAAGGTATTCCCCTTCACTTCATAAATATGTTCCAGCCCTTCCCGTATTTTATCAGCCGGTATCTTTCCTTTCCTGATATACGGCTCTGTTTTCGAAAAATCCGTTCTATGTATGATGGAGGCTGCGTCCGTCCCCATAAACCCCGCCCAGGCATACTCCCAGGGCTCGTCCTTATCGGCGTAATACTTTACCTCCTCGCCCGGAAAAATGATAAAGGTATCTCCCGTTTCCAGACGAAAGGTATGATTTCCGGCCGTATAGTACCCGCTCCCTGAAAGAATGTGATGGATACAGTAGTGGTCTCTCACACCCGGCCCCCACTGGTATTCCGGCTCACATTTCTGATGGCCTACATTATATACGGAGAGAGAGTTTAAGAGATCCTCTCCTACTTTGTATGAATACTTATATGTATCTGACATGTTCTGTCCCCCTGCAATATCTGGCTGAGTCACTTCTTTTACTATACTTCCTTTTTTTTCTTCTCACAAGATTTTCTTTTTCGGACTTTATACAAGCGCAACATTTTTACATATTTCTGCACGTATTTTTTATATACTCTTTTTACCGTCGGGATATATAATAGAACAAGAAAGCGACAATCGGTTCAGTATTTTTCACAACAATTCAGGAGGAAATCAGAATGAAGAAAAAGTTATTTGACAAATTTGCAGAGCTTTTCGGCAGTGCGGACGGTGCACATTTCTATTTCTCACCCGGGCGCGTCAACCTGATCGGTGAGCACACAGACTACAACGGAGGTCACGTATTTCCATGCGCTCTTACCCTGGGCACCTACGGCGCGGCGCGCAAAAGAGACGACCGTCTGATCCATTTTTATTCCATGAATCTGGATTCCTTCGGAGTAGTCGAGGCTTCTCTTGACGATCTTACATATAAAAAGGCATACAACTGGGCGAACTATCCGCTCGGCGTTGTCTGGGCGTTTGACGAGAAGGGATACAAACTTGAAAATGGTTTTGATATGGTCATCTGGGGCAATATCCCGAACGGTTCCGGACTGTCCTCTTCTGCATCCCTTGAGGTACTGACAGGCGTGATCCTGACTGACCTGTACGGGATCGACACGCTGACCATGACGGACCTTGCATTTATCGGTCAGTATTCCGAAAATAACTTCAACGGATGTAACTGCGGCATCATGGATCAGTTTGCCGTGGCAATGGGAAAGAAAGACAATGCCATTTTCCTTGACACAAATACCATGAAATATGAGTACGCACCCATCGTTCTTGATGATGCGAAGATCATTATCACGAACAGCAAGGTAAAGCACAGCCTCGTGGATTCTGCTTACAATGACAGACGTCAGGAGTGCGCGGATGCGTTGGCGGCGCTCCAGACAGAACTGGATATCAAGGCACTGGGTGACCTTACACCGGATGAATTTGAAGCACATAAAGATCTGATCAAGGATCCGGTACAGCTGAAACGCGCGAAACATGCAGTATATGAGAATCAGAGGACGATCGACGCGGTGGCTGCCCTGAAGGAAGGAAATATCACAAAATTCGGAGAGCTGATGAACCAGTCCCACATCTCCCTGCGCGATGACTATGAAGTTTCCTGTGAAGAGATCGACATCCTTGTGGATCTGGCTTGGAAGATCCCCGGCGTGATCGGCTCCCGTATCACAGGCGGCGGATTCGGCGGATGTACTGTCAGCATCGTGAAGAACGACGCTGTGGACACCTTTATCGGGAGCATCGGAAAGGCATACAAAGAGAAAGTCGGACATGAAGCGGAATTCTACACCGTCGATATCGGTGACGGAGCTTCCCGCGTTGACGGGTGATTCCCTGTCAGTTCATGTCTGTATGAGAAGGCAGACTTCTTTGTCTGCCTTCTCTGATGATAAAAACACAACCCGTTCTTTCAATATGATTTCAACAATAACAAGGAGGTTACAGCAATGATCTATGAAGCGGTCAGGAAACTGGTACAGTACGGAATCGATACCGGGCTCACCCCGGAGTCAGAAAGGATCTATACGACCAACCTTATCCTCGATGTGATGAAAGAGGATGAATATGAGGATGTGGACTGCGACCTGAGCAATATTGTCCTGGAAGACGTGCTCCGCGAACTTTTGGATGAGGCGGTAAAGAGAGGGCTGATCGAGGATAGTGTCACATACAGAGATCTTTTTGACACACGTCTCATGAACTGCCTGATGCCCCGTCCTGCACAGGTCCAGGAGAAGTTCTGGAAAGAATACGAAAAGTCACCGGAAGACGCAACAGCGTATTACTATAAACTCAGCCAGGACAGTGACTATATCCGTCGCTACCGCATTAAAAAGGACAGGAAATGGACGGTGGACACCCAGTACGGCACGCTGGACATCACCATCAATCTTTCCAAACCGGAAAAAGATCCGAAAGCCATCGCTGCTGCCGGGAAGGCAAAATCGGCATCCTATCCGAAATGCCAGCTCTGCATGGAGAACGAAGGATATGCAGGACGTGCAACTCATCCTGCAAGGGAGAACCACAGGATCATCCCGATCCAGATCCAGGGAAGCAAATGGGGATTTCAGTACTCTCCGTATGTATACTACAATGAGCACTGCATCGTCTTCAACGGCGAGCATATCCCGATGAAGATCGACCGGAAGGCATTTGCAAAACTGTTCGATTTCATCAAACTGTTCCCCCACTATTTCCTGGGATCCAATGCGGATCTTCCGATCGTGGGCGGTTCCATCTTAAGCCATGATCATTTCCAGGGCGGGAATTATACTTTTGCAATGGCAAAAGCTCCTGTCATCGAGAACTTTACTGTAACAGGCTATGAGGACGTCACAGCAGGCATCGTGAAATGGCCGCTCTCCGTCATCCGCCTTCAGAGCACGGACGTGGAGAGAGTCATCGACCTCGCTGACCATATTCTGGGCAAATGGCGCGGGTATACGGATGAGGACGCTTTCATCTTCGCGGAGACAGACGGAACGCCTCACAACACGATCACTCCTATCGCGAGGAAACGCGGTGATCTGTATGAACTGGATCTGACACTGCGCAACAATATCACTACGGAAGAGCATCCTCTGGGCGTATATCACCCCCACGCAAAACTCCACCACATCAAGAAGGAGAACATCGGACTGATCGAAGTCATGGGACTTGCCGTACTCCCGGCTCGTCTGAAAGGCGAGATGGAACTTCTGAAGGAATACATCCTGGAAGGAAAAGATATCCGCAGCAACGAGCAGATCGAAAAACATGCAGACTGGGTAGACGAGTTCCTTCCGAACTATCCGAACGTCAACGCAGACAATATCGAGCACATCCTGGAACAGGAAGTCGGAAAAGTCTTCTGCCAGGTACTCGAAGACGCCGGAGTCTACAAATGCACCCCCGAAGGCCTCGAAGCCTTCCAGCGCTTCATCAGCGTCCTCTAAAAAACACCTGATATTCTGAATAAGTAACTCTCATATTCCGGGAGGGACGTCCCCATCTATTGCAGAAGGGGACACCCCTCCCGGAATTTTCCTCCCAGAGTCAGCCCCCTCTCTCAGCGTTTTCTTCCCAGAGTCAGCCCCTCTCTCAGCGTTTTCCTCTCAGAGCCAGAAAACAGTTTCCGCGAAAACCTTTCGGGGACGACGGTCAGGTGGACCCGGCGACTAGAGAAAGTCCTAGAAAATGTTAAAGCTTCGAAAATTGACGTTAATCACAAAAACAATACTGTCTGAGCGTAAGCGAGTTGTATTGTTTTTGTGATTGTTTTTAGTCAATTTTCGAAGCTTTTAGATTTTCTTAACTTTCGGAACCGGAGCCGGATCCACCTGACTGCCGTTCCCCGAATAACGTCTTCGAAAAACTATTTCCTGGACTCCAGATAAGCCTTCCTTCCCTCTTCGTACAGGTTATTCCCCTCGCTGTCAATAATGACAACAACCGGCATATCCTCCACATAGAGTTTTCTCAGAGCCTCTGCCCCCAGATCTTCGTACGCGATCAGCTCGGCTTTCTTGATACATTTTGCAAGAAGAGCTCCCGCTCCTCCTATCGCGCCGAAATAAACGCCGCTGTATTTCTTCATCGCCTCCACAACCTCAGGAAGGCGCGCGCCTTTTCCGATCATACCTCTTGCCCCGACAGACATCATGGTCGGTGCGTATGCATCCATACGTCCGCTGGTCGTCGGGCC
>DWUT01000297.1 GCA_019120615.1 Candidatus Mediterraneibacter norfolkensis | reverse complement strand
ATTTCTCAGCCCGCCGTTTATAAGAGGAAAATGAAGGTCCTTAAAAAGTTGAAGCTCTTGTTGGAGGGCTAAATTAAACCCAACAAGGAACCTCTCGCTTTGATAATGCGGGAGGTTCCTTTTATATCGTTTATTGTGTCATCGTCAGCACAGAGCCAGATAAGAAAAATAAGAACCGATGAACCTGCGAGAAATACCCACAGGCATCGGCTCTTGTTTACTTTTGGGTTTAGCTGTCCTTCTGCTTCAACTTTGCAATGGAAGTGACAGATTTGAACTTTTTCATTACAATGTGATTTTATAAAATTTTAGTAATCGGCAAAGTAATATAAAAAGTTGCCCCGCCCCCTGTGGTATCTGTAAAGCCGACAGTTCCCTCTAACATTTTGGACAACTCCAAAGCAATGCTCAATCCCAAGCCAAAATGTGTTTTATCCGAACGGGATTTATCCGCACAATAGAAGCGGTCGAAAATATAGGGTTTATCTTTTTCTGCAACGCCACACCCATGATCGACAATGGAAATCGTGACTTCCCTTAGTGATAAGCTGGCACAAATGTCGATGGAGACCCCGGCTGGAGAATAATAGACGGCGTTATCCATGAAAACGCTCAGGATTTGGAATAAGCGTTCCCGATCCGTGTATAGCTTCGGAAAACTGGTTTGATTCAGGTCTAAGTTCAGACAGAGCTTTTCTTTCATACATACCGGTTCGTAGGCTTCGTAAAGGGAGATCAGTAAGGTATCCAGATTGACCTCGGATTTTTGTATCGTCCATTTGTCTGCGTCCGAAGAAGCGAGAAGCAGCATATCACGGACGAGCCTTGACATCCGCATACATTCGGAATCAATCGTCTGTAAACCTGCCTGTATTTGCGGCTCATCCTGCGAGATTGTATCTTGAAGTTTTTCCGCACTTGTCATAATCACTGCCAGTGGTGATTTTAGTTCATGGGAAGCTGCAGCTACAAATTCTTTTTGCCCTTTCAAAATCTTTTCTGTTGGTTCAAATGCCCTTTTGATAAGGAACCGGCTCAAAAGAACTATGCACAGGAAGGAGAAAAGCCAAACCAAACCATAGGATACCATGTGAGTTCTAAAAACTTCCCATAGAGAGGTTTTCGGATAGAAGATCTCCAGCATATAAATCTGCCCTGATTTTGCCCGGATGGTTGCAGTGACCCCATAGTAATGCTCGCCCTGGCTGCCTGTGATCTCCAAAGGCTCCATAATGGAGGACGCCTGCGAAGTCGTTTGAAAGTACGCAATCATCTCATTCATGGATGATGAGAGTGTTTCTGCTTCTGTCGGGAAACCGGCGTTGTTTTCGTAGAGGACATTACCATATAAATCCTTCAAAATGGTGGATACCTCATTGTTCCCCCAGTTTACGAGTATGCGCTCTGCCGGAGCCTGTTCGGTTTCCAGTTCCAAGACGAAAAAGGAGGCCATTTTCTGCAGGTAGTTCTTATCTGCTGCGACTTCGGACTGATATTGGCCATAAGAAAGAACCGCCATAACAGCGGTGATGAGGCACATGATGGTTATAGTAAAGATCGTTTGTAATCGTCTGTTTAGCTTTTTAAGCATGGGATCGCTCCAATTTATAGCCGGAGCCATAGACCGTTTTAATTTCACATTGGCTTTGCAGTTCTTTTAACCGTTTGCGGAGGAAAGAAATATAGTTTTCTACGTTCCCTGGTTCAATATTGGAATCGGCGCCCCAGACCCGCAGTATAAGCTGTTCTTTTGTAAGCTGTGTCTCCGGCGTTCTCATCAGGCTGTACAACAGTTCCGTTTCTTTGGCTGTCAGGGTCAATGACTGACTCCCTTTTTGCAGCAACCGGTTTACCCGGTCAAATGTTAAATCTGCGTAGGTCAAGATATTGGTTTCTTTCATTTCATAAGGGCGTCTTGTTAAAGCCCGGACCCTGGCAAGAAGTTCCCGGACGTGGAATGGCTTTACCAAATAATCGTCGGCCCCACCGTCCAGCCCGTCGATCCGGTCATCCAAAGCAGACATTCCCGTAATGATAATGACAGGGATATTGATTCCTTTTCGCCGCATGGACTTTATGATCGTCAGGCCATCAATGATGGGGAGCATACGATCCACAATGGCAAGTTCATAGCCTAAGTCTGTATTGAGTGCGTAAAGCATGGCGGTTTCCCCGTCATGGCAGCTATCCACGGAGTAGCCCTCTTTGCCGAGAGCTTCTTCAATCGTGCCGCACAGGTTTAAATCATCTTCTAATAGTAAGACTCTCATTTCTATCAAATCCTTTTGGGGGTTCTTCTTTTTATAACCGATTATACCATACGAAACCTCTAAAAGTCCTCTAAAAAATTGTGAATATTCGTCCGCCGCTTAGAGGACTTTTAGCGGAGTTTTTTTGTATCATGGGAGGGCAGTCAGGCGGAGAAACGCGGGAAATCGCGTATTCCAGGCTGCAAGGTGCGTCAGGATTGCCGCACAACAAACTCTTATAACACAGAAAGGCGGAATTTTAAATGAAACATTCAAAGTGGATCGCATTGCTTTTAACAGGTGTGTGCGCTGTATCGCTGCTGGCAGGCTGTGGCAGTAAGGAAAAGGATACTTCCCCGCAAACTTCTTCCCAGCAGCAAGGCAGCGCCAAGCTGAACGAGGAGGTATATGAAGGTTCGGTTTTAAGCGGAACGGTGATGAACTATGGGGATGGTGAGTTTTCTGTATTAGCCATTCAGGAAGAAACCGCTGACGATGGCGGAGAGATCGCCATCATGCCCGCCCCCGGCTCCGAGGGAGAAAACAACACAACAAAGGTAACTTATGGCGAAGATTGCGAGTTCCAGGTTGTCAGAATTGACGCTTCACAGGAAAAAGCCCCTGAATATCAAGAAGCCAGCGCCGGGGATGTGCAAAAGCTCACAGAGGTCATTGTCTTTGGAGAGAAACTTTCTTCCGGCGAAGTACAGGCAGACAAGGTGCTTATTGCGGACATTTACAACAAGGACAAAATGCCCGGCAGCTATTAAGAAGTGACGAGGTAACGCGATGGCATTTTATCGAAGGGCTTTTTTGTACCTGTGGCGAAAACGGGGAAAATCGCTGCTTCTGCTACTGATTTTCCTGTTTGTCAATACGATGATTTTAAGTACCAATATTATTCTCCACGCCGCAGAGGACACTAAAGCGGATATGCAGGAAAAAACAAAATCAAAGGTGGTCTGTGAGATTGCAGAGTCAGGCGCGCAAATCACAGCACAGGATTTGGAACAAATAGCAAGACTTCCCCATGTTATTTCTGTGAACCGCTTAGGCGAGGACTACGCATTTTTAAGCAATGCAGTTCCGCTTACAGCCAGCGGTTCCGAAGAAGATGAAAATTGGATGGTGAAGCTGTCCTCTTTTGATGAGTTGGAATATGACAGCCCATTTGTAGACCGTCCGTACAAACTGACGGAGGGTGATTTCCTGACGGCGGACTCAAAAAACAGCGCGATTGTTCATGCTGATTTTGCTGAAAAGAATGGGCTTGCGGTTGGGGACGAGATTGGTGTGGAGATCAACGGAGGCAAATCCATATCCTTGACGATTACAGGATTATACCGAGCAGGTAATGAGCGCAAACAGGATGAAGATACCTTGGCGGTACACCGCATTGAAAATCAGGTGTTCATTGATAATACGGCTTATACGGAATTGTTCGGTGAGGATGATTTTTATAAGGTGGCTGTTTACACAGACGCACCGGAATACTTGGAAACACTGTCTGAGGATTTGCAAACCCTCTTGGGTGATAAAACAAGCATGAAAGGTTCAGACGCACTCTATCGGCAGATGAAAGCGCCTTTAGATCAAATCACGAAGGTTGTTGAACTTATGCTGATCCTTACCTTTGTTACGGGAACAGTGGTTATTTCATTGTTGCTGTGTATGTGGACAAGGACGAGGCAGAAAGAAATGGCGGTATTCATCAGTATGGGCGAAAGGAAAATTAAAATCTTCCTTCAAGCCATCCTGGAATCGGTAACGCTGTTTCTGATTTCAGGCATGGCGTCCTGTGGTTTGGGGATTTATGCGGCTGGCTGGTTACAGAAAATGCTGGTTTCATCCAGCAGTGACCAAATCAGCTTGCAAATATCGCTTCAAGCTCAGGATATGGCAGTATTGCTTGCCATAGGCGGAGCGGTTGTACTAATCGCGGTGTTTTTGGCTGTTTTCCCCATCCTGAAAACCAGCCCGCGTGAAATACTTTCAAGAATGGAGGGATAGAGCCGTGAATGTATTGCAGAGAGCTTGGCGCTCCGTTATTAGAAAACCTGTGAGAAGTATTCTGCTCTTATTGGTAATCTGTATCATTAGCCTGCTTTTCCTATCGGGAATGGCCAGCCGGTCAGCGAATATCGCTACGAAGGACAGTACCCGGCAGGCAATCGGCGCAGGCTTCTTGCTAACGAAGAACGCAGAAAATGAAAGCAAGCGGGTGGAAGATCTTTCTAAAAAAATAGGCGATAAGGACGGTAGCTTGGAAGGCTACCATCAAAAGAAAGAGATGATCGAGGGCCAGCCCATGTGGAGAACATGGACGGACAATGTTTTTCACTGTATCAATACAGAGGACATTGAAAAGATCGCCGGTGTGGAAGGTATTTCAGATTATAATATCACCACTGCTCCTACCCGCGTCAAAGGCAGCAATTTTGAGAGAATTGAAGATCCTGAAGCAGACCAGACCTATGACTTTGGCGGTGTTGCGCTGCTGGGGAACAGGGACATGGCACTGGACGCCAATGTACTCAGTGGGAATGTCAGTATCGTAGAAGGCCGGATGGTAACGCCGGAAGATACCGATGTTTGTGTGATTTCCGAAGAACTCGCTGAAAAGAATGGATTGAAAGCTGGGGACACCATAGGCTTTCACCCAATCGAAAATGACGAACCTATTTCAGAAGCAACGATTATCGGGATTTACCAAGTGAAAGAGAAAATGACGCCTTATATGTCCGGCGACACTTATCGCTCCGAAAATGTCATTTTCACGGATTTACATTTCCCGGAAAAGGCGGAACAGGATACCCCTCTTTTTGAGCGGGCCTATTTCAAAGTGGCCAATGTGGATGATTACGAAAATGTAAAGGAACGGATCAGAGCATTAAGCCTTGACTGGGAATTATATGACCTTATCGACAACAACGGAAATCTCACCACGATGGCCGGGAACTTTAATGACCTGGAGAATATCAGCGAAACCATGCTGTGGATCGTTGCAGGAGGCAGTTTTATTATTCTGTTTTTGATTTTCCTGTTTTGGATTCGCAACCGCAAAAACGAAATTGGAATATTGTTGTCCTTGGGAATTTCAAAGCCAAAAATCCTGCTTCAAATTGTTATCGAAGCACTTATGATTGGAGTTATCGCACTGGGTATTTCCTTTGTAGCGGCTCCTGCGACTTCTCAGGCAGCAGCAACATATCTCATAGGACAGCAGGAAGAACAGGCACAGTTGGAGCAGGAAGCTGTTGAAGGACAGGTTGCAACGGAATACAAAGAACCGGAGCTTGCAATCACGGGCGTTCAGGCTGATGTAACGAAAGATATGCTTATGATTGACAGCCTGGGGATCGGCGCGCTCATCATTCTCTCGACATCGGCTGCAAGTGTCCTGATTTTCCGTAAAAACCCCAAAAACATATTAAGCGAAATGAGTTAGGAGGTGCCTTATGATTTTACAGGCCATAAACTTGAGCTATGCCTATAAAACAAAAAAAGACCGTCAGGTCTTGAAACAGGTATCCGCGGATTTTGAAGAAGGCAGATTTTATGCAGTGGTGGGTTCCAGCGGCTCAGGCAAGACAACCTTTCTCTCTTTGCTGGCCGGACTGGACAGCCCCGGCAAAGGGATCGTCAAATACAGGGGCGAGGATATACAGAAAAAGGGGTTGAACGCTCACCGCAAGCACAATATTTCCCTTGTTTTTCAGAATTACAATCTGATTGATTATCTCACCACTGAGGAGAACGTCAAAATGGGCGGGAGCAAAAATCCGGGGAGCCTACTGGATAAAGTGAGTATTCCCCGTGAGGATTGGAAACGAAATGTTTTGCAGCTCTCTGGCGGTCAGCAACAGCGCGTGGCGATAGCCCGCGCCTTGGCGAGTGAAGCCAAAGTACTTTTAGCTGATGAACCAACCGGCAATCTGGACGAGGATACTGCTCAGGAAATCATTGAGCTTCTAAAAAGAACAGCGCATGAACATGGGAAGTGCGTCATTGTCGTTACCCATAGCAAGACTCTTGCCAATGAAGCGGATGAAATTCTGGAAATCAGTCATGGGACGCTGCACAAGTGTGAGTAGTTTTAGAGAAGCAGAAGTGAACCGACCTGAATCATATAGTTGGCCCTGCCAATAAAAAAACGAGGTTTTGGCAGGGTGGTTTG
>DWUT01000296.1 GCA_019120615.1 Candidatus Mediterraneibacter norfolkensis | reverse complement strand
GCAGAAGAAAATCCAGTCTTCGAAAGCGGTTTCTTGCCACTTGCTTTTGTAAAATGCTCCTTGATCGCAGCCATGGTGATGTTATCTCTCGTCATTGCCGCCGCAAAGTCGCTGACCAGCACATCAAGAGGCTCCATCTCTTCAGGATCATACTCCTCTGTTGGAATCAGCCCCTGCACTTTCATAGTATTCTCCGTGATCGTCCCCGTCTTGTCCACACAGAGCACATCCACCCGGGCAAGGGTCTCGATACATTTCATATCATGGAGCAGAACCTTCTTCTGGGCAAGCCGCACGGAGCTGACCGCCAGCGCAACGCTTGCAAGGAGATAAAGGCCTTCCGGGATCATTCCGATGACTGCCGCGATCATGGATGTGACACTGCTGCGAAATCCGTCATGCTGAAAGAAAAACGCCTGAGAAAAGAGGACCAGTCCTATGGGAATAATGGCCACGCCAACCCATTTCACTAGTTTGTCCAGAGAGCGGATCATCTCTGACTGTTCTCCTTCCTGCATCTCTTTCGCCTGAAGAGTCAGCTTTGAGATATATGAGTCCTCTCCCACTCTGTCCAGGCGGGCATGGCACTGTCCGGATACAATAAAACTTCCGGACATCAGCTTTGCACCCCTGCGCTTTGTGATCTCGTCTGCCTCTCCGGTCAGGAGGGACTCGTTGACCTGAACCTCCCCCGCGCACACCTCCGCATCAGCACAGACCTGATTTCCTGCTTTGAAGATGACAATATCATCGATTACCAGATCCTCCGCATCTACAACATGTTTTTTTCCGTCCCTCACCACCGTAGCTCTGGGGGCATTGAGCATAGTCAGATTGTCCAGAACCTGTTTTGCCCGCACCTCCTGTACAATACCGATCAGAGTATTCGCGATGATAACGGGCAGAAAAGTCAGATCCCGGAAAGATCCAACAACGCACAGCAGCACTGCCAGGACCGCAAAGATCAGGTTAAAATAGGTAAATACATTTTCTTTTACGATATCCCGGGTAGTCTTTGACGGCGGCTCCACTGCTCTGTTGGTCCATCCGTGGAGCCGGTGCTCCTGGACCTGCTGGGAGGTCAGTCCCTTCCGATAGTCCGGACGGTATCTCGTCGTCGGGATTCTTCTGTCTCTCTTTTCTTCCACAGCCTGTCGTCTTCTTCTCTTTGGCATATAAACATCCTTCCCTTTTTGCTCGAGAAACTTTCCCAGAGACTTCTTGAAATCTTTAGTTTTTCTCCTCCGTATCTTCCTTTTTGTTCAGGATAGACATGAATTCCTCCCCTGTGATTGTCTCCTTCTCATACAGGTATTTCGCCAGCTCATGCAGTTTTCCCTTGTTCTCTCTCAAGAGATTCATCGCCTTATCATAGGCCTTCTTCACTGTGTCGACCACCATATCGTCGATCGTGGAGGCCGTCTCGGGCGAGCAGCTCAGGCTGCTGTCCCCTCCCAGATAAGGATTGACCTGGGTCTCCAGGGCCACCATACCGAACCGGTCGCTCATGCCGAACCTGGTGATCATGGCTCTCGCCAGCTTTGTCGCCTGCTCGATGTCATTGGACGCCCCGGTCGTGACAGAATCAAAGATCAGCTCCTCGGCGCATCTTCCGCCGGTCAGCGTTGCAATCTTGTTTTCAATCTCTTCTCTGGACATCAGGTTTCTCTCCTCCTCATCCACCTGCATGGTGTATCCGAGAGCGCCGGATGTTCTGGGTATGATCGTGATCTTTGTGACCGGCGCGGAATTGGTCTGCAGAGCCGCCACAAGAGCATGGCCGATCTCGTGGTAGGACACGATCAGTTTCTCCTTTGTGGAGAGCACCTTGTTCTTCTTCTGGTAGCCTGCGATGACCACCTCGATACTCTCCTCCAGATCCTCCTGAGTCACATATTTTCGGTTGTCGCGGACCGCCCGCAGCGCCGCCTCGTTTACCATATTGGCAAGCTCTGCGCCGGATGCGCCGGATGCGGCACGGGCGATGACGTTAAAGTCCACATTATCAGAAAGCTTTACTTTCCGGGCATGTACTTTCAGGATTTCTTCTCTTCCCTTCAGATCCGGAAGTTCCACCGGGATCCGCCGGTCAAAACGTCCCGGCCTTAACAGGGCTGGATCCAGGCTGTCCGGGCGGTTCGTTGCCGCCAGGATCACAACGCCTTTTGATGCATCAAATCCGTCCATCTCTGTCAGGAGCTGGTTCAGTGTCTGCTCTCTCTCATCGTTTCCGCTGAACCCCTGACTGTCCCTTTTCTTTCCGATGGTATCGATCTCATCGATAAATACAATACATGGGGCCTTCTCATTTGCCTGTTTGAACAGATCCCGTACTTTGGACGCTCCCATTCCCACAAACATCTCCACGAATTCAGAACCGGAGATCGAGAAGAATGGAACCCCCGCCTCGCCTGCAACCGCCTTGGCAAGGAGGGTCTTTCCAGTCCCGGGAGGCCCTACGAGCAACGCTCCCTTCGGGCAGACAGCTCCGATCTCCTGATATTTTCCCGGATTGTGCAGGAAATCCACGATCTCGGTCAGCAGTTCTTTCGCTTCATCCTCCCCGGCCACATCATTGAATGTGATCCCGGTTGTTGACTCCACATAAACCTTGGCGTTGCTCTTTCCAAACTGCATGAACGGGTTTCCGCCCGCTCCTCCTCCCATCTTCTTCATCATCTGTTTTGTCAGCAGCTGTCCCAGCCCCCAGAAGATCAGGACCGGGATGACAATGGAGATGAGCATGCTCAGGATCGGGTTCATCTGCTCCTGAGCCACTCTGCCGAACTCGCATCCCGCATCCTCCAGGCGGTTCACCAGTTCCGGATCATCAAACGTTGTTGTTTCATACTGCTGAGGTTCCTCACTCTTATCCATGAAATAGATCGTGTCTCCCTCAAGCTGTACTTTTGAGACCTGCCGTTCCTCAATCATGTTCAGGAACGTCCCGTAATCCACTTCTCTCACGTTTGATCCCATAAACATGGGAAATACAAACCAGTTCAGAAGTATCAGTACAATAAATGCGATCAGATAATATATGATCAGCGGTTTCTTTGGTTTCTCTACCTGCTTCATTTCATTCCTCCTTTGCCGATC
>DWUT01000295.1 GCA_019120615.1 Candidatus Mediterraneibacter norfolkensis | reverse complement strand
CGATTATACAGGTTTCCCGCCGACACTGATTATTGTATCGGATTCGGAAGTCTTAAGAGATGACTCGGTGTTCCTGCATGAAAAGATGAAACGGGCAGGAGCAGAGAGCCGTCTTCATCTTTATCATAATATGATGCATATCTTTCCTGTTGCACCGTCGCTTCCGGAGAGTAAAGAAGCACTGCGGGAAATCAAAGACTTTATCAGTGAAAAGTCAAAGAAGTAATTATTGCGGAAAAGCGGAAAATAATATATAAATTATTTCTATGAAAAAGCATTAAATATAAATATTTGCTATCCTAACGCCTGCGTGCTAAAGTGAGGATGTAAAAAGCATGTAGGAGGTTTGATTTAGATGAAAAAAGGTCTGATCCTTATTTTAACACTGGGTGTGTTCAGTATTATCAATACGGAGATGGGCGTGGTCGGTATCCTTCCTCTGATCTCTGAAAATTACGGAGTGACGGTTGCGACGGCGGGGCTGCTGGTCAGTATGTTTGCACTGGTCGTTGCAGTGTCAGGTCCGACTATGCCCCTTTTCTTTTCAGGAATCAACAGGAAGAAAGCAATGATACTTGTTCTGAGTGTATTTACGGCATGTAATGTGATCTCGGCGTTTGCCACAAACTTTCCGGTGGTTCTGATCACCCGTGTGATCCCGGCGTTTTTCCAGCCGGTGTATGTATCCATGGCGATGTCGGTGGCAGGTTCTTCGGTGCCGGAGAAAGAATCGCCGAAAGCAGTGGCAAGGGTTATGATGGGAGTCTCCGCGGGCATGGTACTTGGCGTACCCATTGTCAGCTATATCTCCAGCCTCACGTCCCTGCGTGTCGGAATGCTGTTTTTCGCAGCCGTAAATGCGGTTGCGCTGATCGCTACGATCATCGTGGTGCCGGACCTTCCGGTGAAAGAGAGGCTGTCTTATGGTTCGCAGTTGAGTGTGCTGAAGGAGGGAAAAACATGGCTCTCTATCTTCGGCGTGATGTTCTTAAACGGTTCTGTGTTCGGGGTGTACAGTTATCTCTCGGAATATATGGAGACGGTAACGCAGCTTTCGGCGGGACTGATCAGTATCCTTCTTCTCGTATACGGACTGTCCAATATGATCGGAAACCTGATCGCGGGAAGGATGCTTAGCAGCCGTCCCATGGGATTTGTGGTGACGTTCCCGTTTCTTCTCGCGGCAGTATATGCAGTGCTGTTCTTTCTGGGATATTTCACAGTTCCCATGGCAGTGCTCACATTTGTCTGGGGCGTCCTTGCCGGAGCGGCGGCAAATATCAATCAGTACTGGCTGGCTACAGCGGCTCCGAAGGCTCCGGATTTTGCAAACGGGCTGTTCCTCGCGTCCACGAACCTTGGAACTACAGTGGGGACCACCGTGTGCGGATTTTTCCTGTCCCGGTTTGGAACGCAGTATATCGTGTTTGCGGGAATCCTCTTTATCGCATGTGCGTTTGCGCTGATCTTCTGGCGTGTATACGGTGAAGGCAGAGAGAAAAAAGCGGGAAAAAGTCTGAAAACTGCATAAGAGAGGGAATCCTTTTTAATCAGATGGATCGGCCCGCGGACGATGACATCTTCTGTCAGACAGGAGGTCTTCTTCCGCGGGCTTCTTTTTGTTTTCGAAAAAACGTGATACAATACGGGAAGACAGGAATGACTGGACCCGCGGAGAGGAGAGACACTTTAAAATGAAGCTGGTGAAATTGAGAAGGCTTGCTTTAGGCATGGGGATGCTGATCATACTCGGCGGATGTTCGTCCGGCAGCAAAGGCACATCCCCGGTTGAAGAGAAAGAAACAGTTACGCTGACTGTGTTCGATAAGAATTCCGGTTCAAAAATCTTTGACGATCCCGTCGCGAAAAAGATCATGGAAGAGACGGGCGTAACCATTGAACTGGAAAATCCTACAGGGAATCCGGAGGAAAAGCAGAATCTGATGCTTTCTGAGCAGAATTATCCGGATATTATACTGATCGAGCAGGGAGAAGTGCTCACCCGCTATATAGAGGCGGGCGCTCTGCTTCCGCTGGATGATCTCTTAGAAGAAAAATGTCCGAATGTGATTAAAATGTACGGCGATATACTGCAGAAGTCAAAATATACGGACGGGCATAACTATTGGCTGTCCAACTGGTACGGAGAGGATACAGAGCCGGCAGCGGGAGTCCTGATGAGAAAGGATTATCTGGCTGACATAGTGGGAGAAGAACGTGCTGGGAGTACGGAGCCTTTTACTCAGTCTGAGTATATGGGCATTCTCCGCAGTTTTAAAGAAAGGCATCCGGAGATCAACGGAGCCGAAAGTATTGCCTTAAGTATCGCGTCAGATTCGAATTTTACCGGATCTTTTGCCTCGCTGAAAGCTATGTTTGGGATGAAAACATATTACGAACCGGGTGACGGAACTCTTCAGTACTGGGCAAGAGACCCACAGTATCTGGAATCCATGCTTTTTTTGAATGAACTGTATAACGAAGGGATCCTGGATAAGGAATGGGTGGTAAACAGAGAGGAGACTCTGCGGCAAAAGATGTGCAGCGGCCGCGTGTTCAGCTCCTTTGGGGCATACTGGGATGTGGACGGTGTCAACAGGGAGCTTGCCGCCAGGGAAGGACAGGAAGCTCAGTTTTACTGTTATAAAGTTGTTGCCGATGACCTGGAAGAAGATCAGACTACATACAGCGGGAGGAGTTCGCTGGGATGGGATGCCATCGGGATCACGGACCACTGCAGAAATATAGATGCGGCACTCCGGCTGATCGACTATCTTGCCAGTGAAGAAGGCCAGTATCTCATGCTCTGGGGAATCGAAGGCGAGGACTGGACTATGGAGGACGGGAAACATGTTCCTGATCCGGAAGTGCTCGACGAGCTGATTCGTGATTTTGACGTTACGTCGGATAAGACAGGAATACGCAAATGGACCTGGTTTGTCAAGAACGGGAACGGTTCTGACGGGACTCCCTATGATCTGGTGACAAAATATGAAATGTCTGACACAGCGCAGTTCGCGAATTCTGCCTTTGACGAGTCTGACTGCTGGGATATTGCCGAGTATTCTGGATTAGAGCCTGCCGGCAATACCATACTGGGACTGCAGTGGCAGAATGTGGCGGATATCATGAGGCAGGATTATGCCAGGATCATCAATGCACAAAGCAGAGAAGAGGCGGTCAGGGTTTATGAAAATATGATCGAAGCGATGGACAATTCCGGTCTGAAAGACTGTGAAGAGTATATCACGGAACAGTATCAGGAGCGCCTGGAACTGTGGGGACAGAAATAGAAGAAAGAATACACGTCTGAGAAAAGAGGAATATCCATGTATAGTATTTTACTGGTGGAAGATGAAATATTGGAACTGGAAACTCTGAAAAATTATGTTGACTGGAAAAAGCTGGGAATAGATAAGGTCTATACGGCGCGAAGCAGCAGAAGCGCTCTGGCATGTATTGCTGAACACGAGCCGGATATTATGATCACAGATATCCAGATGCCGGGAATGACCGGGATTGAACTGGCAAAAACAGTTCGTGAGGAGGGCTATCCGTGCAAGATCATCTTTCTGACGGGATATGATAAGTTTGAGTATGCAAAAGCAGCGGTACAGATCCATGCGGAAGATTATCTGCTGAAACCGTTCCAGATCGATGAAGTGGAGGAACTGATAAGGCAGGTCACCGAGAAGATCCGAAAGGAGAGGGAAACTGAATGTGCGGTGGAATCACTGACAGGAAAAGCCGTCGAAGATCTGTGCATGGGAAGAGTAAGGGAGGTACCGGCCGCATTGCAGGGGTATTTTCGGAAAAATCCGAGAGGTGTGGGGCTGTGCGCTGTTTACGGTCTGGAAGAGAATGCGGAACAGAGGCTGCTTGCCTCTCCGGAAGTGGTGCATGGATTTACAGCAGAAAATCTGTTTATCACACTGGTCTCATCTCAGGTTCTGATCCGGCAGTTTATAACGAAAGTACTGGAGAGCACAGAAGATGATATCAGAGGGATCTATGTGGAAAGGCCTGTCGGTCTCCCGGAACTGACGACATGTACGGCTGATATCCTCCGGTACCGGGACGTTCTGTTTTTCGGAGAAAGAAGAAAGTTCTGGGAACTCCGGGAGGCAGCGCAGTGGAACGTGCCCTCCGGTACAGTGTTTAAAACTTCACGCAAAGAGATCGTGGAGGCAATCGTCAACGGAGAGAAGGAACAGTCGGCAGAACTGCTGAAAACCTACCTGAGAGAATATCAGTGTGCGGGGAAGGAAGGGTGTATCCGGGGAGCATATGGTCTGTTCATATATCTGAAGGAGCATCTGAACGAGGAGACCTCTTCGGAACCGTCGATCAGAGAAAAGCTGATGAAAGTAAAGGACCCGGAACTCCTTGAGTGCGGGACATACGATGAAATGGAGGAAAGCTTTCTGGAGTATGTGCTTTCCTGCGCTGAAATCTTTCAGGATGAGACTTATGACTATTATATAAGCTGGGTAAAACAGTATGTGAACCGGAACTATGCTTCTGACTGCAGTGTGGAAGAGATGGCAGAGGAACTGGGAATCTCTCCGAATTATCTCCGCAAGAAGTTTAAAGATGGTACCGGAGCTACTATACTGGAATATGTGACGAACGTCCGGATGGAAACCGCAGAGAAGCTTCTGAGGCAGCACAGACTAAAGGTCAAGGAAGTAAGTCTGCGTGTAGGGTATGAAAATGTTTCTTATTTTACACAGCTTTTCGCAAAAAGAAACGGGGTAACTCCAAATGAGTATAAAAACATGGTTCGCTGACAGAAAATTTTTTACAAAAGTAATACTGATCTATGTAATCTTCATGGTTATCCCCATGTTTTCCGTCACAGTATATAATTACGCAAATACGAGACATATACTGTTGGAGGGATCCTATGACGATATACGTGAAAACGCAGAGGTGATGGAAAACAGTTTCCGGTCTCTGTTCCAGAAATATGATACCATTATTGATGAACTGAGATCAGACAGAGCGCTGAACACCTATCTTAGTCTGGACTATACGAACCGTTCCTATGAGGATCTTGCCTATTACAGTCAGACCACTCTGGATAATCTGATGGTGCTGTATCCGGAAATACAGTGGATCCATTTTTACAGCAACAATGATACTCTGCCCGGGGACGATTATTATTTTTTCCAGTCTGATCAGATTGAAGAGCGTATTCTGGAGGAGACATCTGAGAAACTGGGGCAGCCGGTGGCTTCCGGGAGTATACTCGGAGAGAACGGGGATGAAATCATCTATATTGCAGATATGAATTATTTTATGTCGCGGTATGTACATAATTATGTGGCATTGGGAATTGAACAGCAGTCTGTGACTCTGCCGCTTCAGATGGAAAGAGAAGACAGCGCGGCGTATCTGGTGGATAAAAACGGTATTGTTCTGGCCTCCTCATCAGATGAAATGACCGGAAAGGTTTTTTCAGATGTGATAGAGGACTGGTCAGAGCTGAACAGCGATGAGATTATTTCGGGAGCAGATAAAGAGAAAGATGAACTTCTGTACCTGAAAAAGGATCTGGATGCGGATATGACGCTGATCATTACCGTTGATCAGACTCAGATGCTCCGGGAGATAAGCAGAACACCCTTGATCGCAGCTGCTGTATTCATCCTGATCTCCGTCGTATCGTTTTTGTTCGTCTGGCTGATCAACAGATCCATGTCCAGACGGCTCAGGCAGATTGTTTCCGTTACGGAAAAGATCGGAAACGGCCAGTTTGAGCAGAGCCTGGAAGAGACGGGCGGCGATGAATTCGGACAGATTGCGGAAGCGGTCAACAATATGAGCAATCAGATCGAAGGACTGATCCGGGATAATTATGAGAGGCAGCTGAAAATAAAAACGAGCGAGATGAATCTGCTCCAGGAACAGATTAACCCTCATTTTCTCTACAACGCCCTTGCAGTGGTCAGCTCCCTGTCAATTCGGGAGGGAGGAAAACAGACGGTACAGAGCATCCGCTATCTGGCAGATTTTTACCGCGCATCGCTGAGCAAAGGACGGCAGGTTATTACAGTGGAAGAAGAACTGTCGATCCTTGAGAACTATATGAAGATCCAGAAACTCCGGTTTTCCGATACCCTGGAAATTTCCTGTGATATCGATCCGGATATCCGTCAGTGCAAAACGATCAAGCTGATCCTGCAGCCTCTGGTAGAGAACGCGATACACCACGGCAGATGTGAGGATAAAGTACTCCATATACTGGTTCGGGGAGGAAGCACAGGAGACAGAGTATATTTTGAAGTTCAGGACGATGGAGCGGGGATCGAACCGGAGCGGCTGGAAAAACTGAACAGAGAATTAAAGACACAGCAGGAGGGCTTCGGCCTGAGAAATGTGGATATCCGGATAAAACTCCATTATGGACAGGAATACGGAGTGGACATTAAAAGTCAGGTCGGGAAAGGAACACAGATCCGCGTGGAGATCCCGAGAGATACAGAATAAGAAAATGAAAGAGGAAAGAGATTATTGTTTTTGGGCAGTAATCTCTTTTTTGTTTAATAGGAAATCTTGTTCCCTGTTAAACAAAACGTTCTGCGGGAAGCATAGCCGAGCGAAGTGGAAATTTGCCGCTAAAGCGACCGCTTACGATCCCGGAATGTTCTTTATGATCCGGGACAGTGTTAAATAGTGACAGAAATGATCAGATAGTGACAGAAAGCAGAGAATTTCAGCAGGTAAAGATTAAAATGGGACAGAGTTTATAAGATCCTTGGATTGTAAATAAAAGGTGCTGAATATAAAATTTTTATAAAAGTAATGGAGCGCAAAATTACGATAAAAGAAAGGAGCCTATAGATGTGAAAAAGACAAGTGCAAAGGCGATAGTACCTAAAAAAAGCTTAAAGCAGCGCCTGTGGACGCAGAGATATCTGCTGATCCTGCTGGCGCCGGCATTGATCTGTGTGATCCTGTTCAGTTATGTGCCGATGACCGGACTTTATATGGCGTTTACCAACTTTATTCCGAAAGGAAACGGCTATCTGCAGGATCTTCTGAGTGCCGAATTTGTCGGAACTGCATGGTTCCAGTATTTCTTTTCAACGGATTTCCTGCGGATCATGAGAAATACGCTTGCTACCAGTCTTCTGACCCTGCTGTTTTCCTTCCCGCTTCCGATCATTCTTGCGATCCTGCTCAATGAAGTGAAGAACAAGAAGGTAAAGTCCTTTGTCCAGACAGCGACATATCTGCCCTATTTTATTTCATGGGTAATCGCTGCCAACATTTTTATGACGTTTCTGTCATCAAACGGACTGATCAATAATCTGCTGGAAGGGCTGCATCTGATCGACGAACCGATCGCTTTCTTCCAGCACGGGCCGTATTTCTGGTTTATTCTGGCTATTGCGAACGCCTGGAAAGGAATGGGATATAACGCGATCATTTATCTGGCCGCAATCTCGGGAATAGACGAAGAAATGTACGAGGCAGCATCCCTTGACGGAGCCACGAGATGGCAGAAGATCAGATATATCACGCTTCCGGCATTGAAGCCGACGATCATCATCATGCTGATCCTGGCAGTGGGAAATGTGCTGAATACAGGTTACGAACAGCAGCTTCTGATGAGCAATGATGCGATCCTGGATTATTCGGATGTACTTGATACATATTCATACAGATATGGTCTTACTAACGGCATGTACTCTTATGGTACCGCAGTAGGCCTGTTTAAATCCGCAGTGTCGTTCATCCTTGTCATGGCGGCAAACGCGATTTCGAAAAAAGCTTCAGACGATAACACTGCACTGTTCTAGAAAGTCCAGCTAAGAAATGTCAAGAGGTGATATGAAAAAATT
>DWUT01000294.1 GCA_019120615.1 Candidatus Mediterraneibacter norfolkensis | reverse complement strand
AAATGATGGAAGTATTCTGTTCCCGGCAGAGTGTCAGAAGCAGATGTTTTGTGTCTTCGATCCCTACGGGATCCAGTCCGACAAATGGTTCGTCAAGGATCAGCAGATCCGGGTTTGTCAGCAGAGAATGGGCCAGCGCCAGACGCTGTTTCATGCCGAAGGAAAAAGTACGGACATTTTTATCGGCGGAGGAGGTAAGACCGACAAAATCAAGAAGTTCGCTGATCCGTTTTGCACGGATTTCATGGGAGAGACCGCTCAGGGACGCGAGGAGCTTCAGGTTCCGCCGGGCTGTCATGTCCTCATAGAACACGACGTCCACAAGGGAACCCGTTCGTTCCCGAAGCGCGCTGTCTCCGGAACACAGCAGCTTTCCGAAGAAACGGATATGTCCTGTATAACCTGTATTCAGTCCGAGAATGGATTTCATCAGTGTGGTCTTCCCGGCACCGTTCTTTCCGATCAGTCCGAGGATATGCCCCTGTTTCAAGGAAAAGGAGACATCCGTGAGGACGGGATGGTTTCGGTAGCCTTTCTGAAGATGTTCTATTCTTAAGATTTCTTTTTCTTTCATAAGATAACCTCCCATGATTTCAATTTTTATCTCATGACATTAATATAAAACGGGAATCTTTCCCGGAAGATGGATCAATCTTAAAATAACCTTAAAATTAGTCTCTGTTTTTTTCCACGGTCCGGTTGATATATGTTAAGTTAGAATAAACAGGAAAAGGAGGATGTGATATGGAACTTACCCTTACGACTCTGATTGAAAACAGTCCGGATGATCAGAGGTGCCTGAAATTTGAACATGGACTGTCCATTTATGTAGAAGTGGAGAATACAAAAGCACTGTTTGATACAGGACAGAGTGGAGATTTCATTGAAAATGCAGAAAAAATGGGGAAATCTCTGGGAAATCTGGATTATCTGTTTATAAGTCACGGACATTATGACCATGGAGGCGGTGTGCCAAAGCTGCTCCCGCTGCTGGGAAGAAAAACAAAGACAGTAGTGGGAGACGAGATATTCCGCCGGAAATACAAATTCCGGGAAAACGGATATAAGTTTAACGGGATCACGTTCTCGGAAAAAGATTTTGCAGAAAGAAAACTGGAATTGATCAAAGTAAACGGAAAAGCGCTGCGAATCGGTGAGTGGATGACAGTATTTCACCATTTTGCCCGCAGAAATGACTTCGAGACCATCAGCCCGAAAATGGTGTACAGAAAAGAAGGCGGAAAAGACAGGATGTATATTCCCGATGATTTTCAGGACGAGATCGTTCTGGGAATAGACACATCGAAAGGTCTTGTGGTAATTGCAGGATGTTCCCATGCAGGTATTGTCAATATCCTGCAGGATATTTCCGCACAGACCGGCAGACAGATCTATATGGTGGTGGGAGGAACCCATCTGGTGGACGGGGACACAGAGCGGATCAGGCGTACTGTAGAAGAACTCAAAAAAATGAATATTCAGAAAATTGCGGTATCCCATTGTACTGGAGAAGCAGGAGCGGAGAAACTGAAAGAAGCGTTTGGAAAGGATTTCATCAGGAACAATACGGGAAATGTGATCAAACTGTGAACGGTGCCGTGTACCTTGTACAAGGTACACGGCACCATTTAAAAATATTATCAGAATCTTGTATCAATTTGTCGAAAACCGCCGTCTAATAAGTAGAAACGGCGCAGAAGGCAGAACCGACAGAAGGGAAAGACGGGGGAACCATATGGAGGGGGATTCAAGTTTAAGAGATATCAGGCGCGCCGTATGTGGAAACGTGGAGGCGTACGGGAGAGTGATAGAACAGCACAAGGATTATCTGTACCGCACGGCATTTCTGTATTCGGGAAATGAGGATGCAGCGATGGAAATTGTTCAGGAGACCGTGCTGAAAGGCTTCCGCTCAATAAAGCAGCTGAGAGAACCGGAGTTGTTCAGGACATGGATCACAAGGATATTGATCAATGTATCAAAGGACTATTACAGACATGAATATCATTTTGCGCAGTCTTTTGATGAGGAAGCACAATATCCGTCGGAAGGAGTTTCGGCGGAAGAGCGGCTGGACCTGTATGAAGCCATAAAGCGTCTTCCGGAAAAATACAGGACTGCAGTGATATTGAAATACTTTGACGGAATGAAACAGGAGGAGGTCGCTTATGTCATGGGAATACCGCGGGGGTCTGTATCCGCATATCTGACAAGGGCAAAGCGGGAACTCAGGAAATATCTGAAGGAGGGGTATCTGGATGAGTGAGCAGATGGACAGGATCCCGGTTCCGGAGAAGCTGGATGATGTGATCAGGGACAGTATCGGACAGCTGAAGCGTGAAAGGCGGAGGAAAAGAATGCGGGCTGCAGCGGGAATTGCCTCTGCGGCAGCAATCTGTATGGCAGGTTATGCTGCGGGAAGATATGGAGCGGACAGTGATATGAAGAAAACGGCAGAGGCGGATCGGGAAGAAAACAGACTGGAAAGAGACTGGTTTCTGGCCCAGAATGAAGAGGTGCAGGATGCTGCATATGTGGGAAATGTATGTCTTCAGGAGTCACAGGGGATCACTGTGACGACTTCAAATGTATACCATAATCAGTATACGCTGTATATGACAGTGGTTATTCGGGGGGAAGAGGATTTCCCCGAAGCTGCAGGGCAGAACGGTACAGCCTGGAAAGGCACGGTCCGGCTGAAGGCAGAAGGAAAGGCGGAGATCGGAGAGAAACAGATCGTCCTGTTGCCGGAACTTGTGGACGGCGGGTTTCTGGATCAAAGGACATTTACCGGAACGGTCCGGCTCAGACTTCCTTTGGAAACATCAGAGATACCGGAAACATTTTCCTTGGAATGGAAGGCTTCCGAAATCGAACTGGAGAGTGAGGATGGAGAGACGACTGCATATTCCGGAGACTGGGAGTTCAACTCGGAGGTACACCGCAGCGGCGGGCGTACCGAGTGCGGATACGGCGGAGTGAATGAAAGCGGAGAGGGGATCGGACAGATTGTCCGTACAGAGGAAGATATTACGGCAGAAAAGCTCCTTCCGGGAAATGAAGGAACAGAGGATTATGAAATCGTCATGTGTGATGCGTCCGGGGCACTTATGAACAGGGCAGGAGATTATTACAGGACTGAGAACCGGGACATCAGTACTGTTTATATCTTCCTGTGTACCAGTGAGGACTTTTCTGAGATGACAGAGTATTACCAGTCCGAAAAATACCGGGAGGGTGCGCGCGGCAGAACGTTTGCCCAGCTTGTGGAACAGCGCGCACTGTACAGCTCGATGATGCATTATGAGTCAGAATATCTCAGCGTATATCAACAGGCATAAAGGGGAGGAAACGTATGACGCGCAGAAGACAGAAGATAAGGGATAAAAAAAGAAAAAAATCAGGAAATGCAGGAAAAAGAGTGGCCGCAGTCTGCGGTGTCGTGCTGGGGATCCTTGCTCTGGCATATCTGGGAACCGCCTTCTATTTTCGATTCCATTTTCTTCCGAACACACAGATCAATGGCAGAGATTTTTCTGCGAAGACAGCAGCAGAGCTGGACAGTTATCTGAAGCAGCAGATCGCGGATTACTCTCTGACCATAACGGGAAGGGAAGAGCGATCAGATGTGGTGAAGGCGGATGAGATCGCTCTGACTTATCAGGGAAACGGTGCGTCAGAGGAATTGCTGAAAAAGCAGAATATTTTCCTCTGGCCGGCGGCATTTTTTGAGAAAGAGATATCCAGAGCAGAACCCGGGGTAAAATATGACAAAAATGCGCTGGAAGAAAAAATCAGTTCCCTGAAGGCGGTCACAGAGGAACAGTCAGAGCCAGTGTCTGCAGCGCCTGAATTCGACGGCTCCGGATTCGTGCCGGGCAGGGAAAAAGAGGGAACGGCTGTGAATATGGACGTCCTGAAAGAGAAAGTAGAGGAGAGTATCGATTCTATGTCCCCGGAACTTGATCTGAATGAGGCAGGATGCTACAAAGAGCCAAAGTACAGGGCCGGGGCGCCGGAAGTCAAAAGTGCCTGTGACGAGATGAACCGGTACTGTAAGGCGAGTATTACATACGAGATGGATGAACCCGTGGTTGTGGATGCAAAGACTATTTCAGGGTGGCTTACCGTGGATGATGAAATGAAAGTGACATTTGATAAGGATGCGGTAAAAAAATGGCTTTCTGATTTTGGAAAGAAATACGATACAAAGGGGAAAACCCGTTCCTTTACCACGCAGGACGGAAGAAGCGCGGAGGTAACCGGAGGAACCTATGGCTGGGAAGTGGATGAGAAAACTGAGCTGGCTGCGCTCACCCAGAGCATCGAGAAAGGCGAGACCGTTACAAAGGAGCCGGCTTACTGCAAGAATCAGACGGCAGCGTCCCATGGAGCGCAGGACTGGGGAACTACCTATGTGGAAGTGGATCTGACCCGGCAGTATATGTGGTACATAAAGGACGGAACGGTTGCGATGGAGACGAATGTCGTTACCGGAAAACCAACTCCGGATAAGGAGACGCCTCAGGGTGTGTATTCTATCCTGGAAATGAAGCGGGACAAAGTCCTCACCGGGGAGATCCAGGCGGACGGTCTTCCGGAGTATGAGACGCCGGTGGATTACTGGATGCGGGTTACCTGGACCGGGATCGGATTCCATGATGCGACCTGGCAGTCTTCCTTCGGCGGAGACAGGTATATCGACCACGGATCCCACGGCTGCATCAACATGTCCCTGGATGATGCCGGCAGACTTTACGGTATGCTGGAAATGGGAACGCCGGTGGTGATGCATTACTGAGAGAAAGATATTCTGATCATCCTTGCTTTAAAACAGATTCATGGTAAAATAGAGTCGTGTTTGAGTAAAAGTGTCAGAGTATTCAGAAAATATTACCTAAACGGTGCCGTGTACTTTTACGTAGGTACACGGTACTTTTTTTGAAAGCAGTCAGAATATTCTGACAAGAAAGGAGATAGACATGCAGACATCAACAGAACTCAGAAGCCTGCTCAACAGGATCGACCACCGTGGCTATCCTGCTTACAAAGATACAAAGGGGATGTACCAGTTCCCGGGATATGCGCTGTCCATCGATCATGTACAGGGGGATCCTTTCGCGTCGCCTTCTAAAGTGAGCGTTCACGTGAAGGGGAAAACGGCGGCGTTTCCGCAGGAATTATACAAAGATACGCATCAGCGTATCGCGCTTCAGGATGAACTGACAAGGCAGTTCGGGAGAAAGGCGGAGCAGTTCGCCTTCAAGGCGAAGGGCTCGGGAAAGAGCGGACTGATCTCCGTGAGCCGGTGCTGCCAGGAAGTGCTGGAGCGTACCGCATGCCGGATCGATCCGGCAACGGGAGACGTGGTGATCCGGATGGAGATCGGATTCCCGGCAAATGGCAGGACCATCAATGCCAGGGAACTGGAGAAGATCCTTTTTGATTTTGTGCCGGAGTGTGTGAAACATGCTCTCTTCTATAAAAATATGGACGGAAAACGCCTGCGCTCCATCATAGACCTGGCGGAGGATCAGCATTACATCCGGGAAATGCTTCCGAAGATGGGGCTGTGCGCCTTTGTGGCGGACGGGAGCATCCTTCCAAGAGAATCAGGCATTTCGCCCCGGCCCATGAAGGGTGGCGTGAAGTTCCGTTCCCCGGAGGAATTGAAGGTGACCATGGATCTGCCCCACAGAGGAAAGATCACAGGCATGGGTATAAGAAAGGGGATCACCCTCATCGTAGGCGGCGGATACCACGGAAAGTCCACACTGCTGAAAGCGCTGGAACTGGGCGTCTATGACCATATTGCAGGGGACGGAAGGGAATATGTGATCACCGATGATACTGCCATGAAGATCCGGGCGGAGGATGGCCGGAGCATCCAGAAGACGGATATCTCCATGTTCATCAACGATCTGCCAAACGGAAAGGACACTGTGAAATTCTGTACTGAGGACGCCAGCGGAAGCACCTCCCAGGCGGCAAATGTGGTGGAGAGCATTGAGGCGGGGACGTCCCTGCTGCTGATCGATGAGGATACCAGCGCCACCAACTTCATGATCCGGGATGAACTGATGCAGAGAGTCATCCACCGGGACATGGAGCCCATCACCCCGTTCATTGAGCGGATCCGGGAACTGTATGATGATTACGGCATCTCCACCATCATCGTGGCGGGCAGTTCGGGAGCATACTTCCATATCGCAGACAGCATCATCCAGATGGACCGGTATGTGCCGAAGGATATCACTGCATACGCAAAGAAGGAAGCGGAGAGTTATCCCATGATCACAGGCCCGGAGGAACCGGCTGCGAAACCGGACTTCCGGAGATGCCCGAGACCCGGTCAGGCATTTAAGGGAAATGACCGGATCAAGATGAAGACCCTTTCCAAAGAGGGAGTCATGATCAATAAAGAGACGATTGACCTGCGGTATGTGGAACAGATCACAGACAGTGAGCAGGTGACAGCGCTGGGATACTGCATGCGGTATGCGCAGAAGCATATCCTGGATGGAAGGAAAGATCTGCGCCAGGTGGTGGATGAACTGGAGCGGGTGATGGAGAAAGGCACGCTCTCTGCACTCTGCGAGAGCAGCTCCAGCATTTCCTGCATGGCGATGCCGCGGAAGCAGGAGATATTTGCCTGCTTTAACCGTTACAGAGGGCTGAAGCTGAACTGAAAAAAGGTTACAGTTCACACTGCGCTCAGGAACAGGAAAATGCAGCGTCATGCCTGCATGTAAGAGGCGGTTAGGTGTGAACTGTGACAAAAAAGGAGACATAGAGAAATGGAATTAGTAAACGGAAGACCGGAGAATGAGGAGGGCCGCCTGGACAAGGAAATCCGGGTGTACGACCTTCTGGATTCTCTGGGCGTGGAATATCAGAGGATCGACCATGAAGCCGCCATGACTATGGAGGCATGCGAGGAGATCGACCGGACATTGAGTGAAGGGGAGGAGAACGGTGTGGCGATCTGCAAGAATCTGTTCCTCTGCAACCGGCAGGCGACAGACTTCTATCTGCTTCTGATCCCGGGGGACAAGCCCTTTAAGACAAAATATCTGTCCGCCCAGATCGGATCCTCCCGGCTGTCCTTTGCAAAGCCGGAATATATGGAGAAATATCTGGACATTACGCCGGGATCGGTGAGCATCATGGGACTGATGAACGACCACGAAAAGAAGGTTCAGCTTCTGATCGATGAAGATGTGCTGAAAGATGAATATTTCGGATGCCATCCCTGTATCAACACATCCAGTCTGAAGATCCGGACAAAGGATCTGGTGGAAAAGATCATTCCGGCTATGGGACATGAACCGAAGATCGTAAAACTCTGATAAAAAGAAACAGGGAAAGCCGCTGCCTTAATAAATGAGACGGCGGCTTTCCTGCTTTCCGTGGGCGTTTTTCATAACTTTTTTAGCCGGAACTCAAAGACTGCTTTGTCATTGACCGTCGGTGTCTTTTCGGACAGAGAATCCCATACATATCAACACGATGCCGGAAACGATCATGATCCACTGGAGAGGAGCCAAGTCCGAGAGCGGTCCGAAGACCGCCATACCCAGGGGAAGGAATCCTGAATACATGGAACTGAGGAGTCCGAAAATCCGTCCCTGGAAAGAAAAATCCGCACACTCCTGCAGAAGAGTGGTGACGGTAGTCTGAACGACAGTCAGGGCGATCCCATAGAGGAACATGAGCAGGAGATAGACAGGAAAGACGGGCGTCATTCCCATAAGAAATGCCATGGTTCCGAACAGTACAAACCCGATGGACAGTGTCTTCCTCTGACCGGGAACTCATCCTAAGGTTCCCATAAGCGCGCCTCCTGCCGTCATTCCTGCAAATCCGGCCAGCTCGGCAGCTGTCAGATAACCGTAAGTGTCGCCGTAGACCCGGCTGACCAGCAGACCGGAGAGGAAACCTGCCGGCACGCACAGGAAGACGAAGCAGCCGTACAGGATCAGAAGTCTGCGGACAGAGCGATGGGAGAATGCATAGGCAACCCCTGCTTTCAGCGAGGAAGAAAAATCCTGTCCGCTCCCCCGCTTCCTGTGGCAAGGCAGGGAAGAACCGGTATTTTCGGAAAGCCGGGAGGCACCGGGGCTTTCGAAAAGACAGGAAAGCCGGGAGCCTCTACCGGAAAATGGGACTGCTGACAGCAGGAGGACCCCGGGAATGGCGGTCAGGACGTCGATCAGCAGTGTCGTCCTCAGTGTTCCCAGGGATAGGATGGCTCCCGCGGCAGCAGGAGCGGCGAACTGAACCAGCGACTGGATCCCTGCGTTGATCCCGTTAAAGCGAAGAAGAGAGTCCGGCGGAACAAGCTGAGGGATCGACGCGTTTACTGCCGGAGTCTGGATGCCGGCAAAGAGAGATCTGAAGACAGACATGATGAGAAGTCCGGCAAGAAGAGCCTGCCTGTTCGGAAGAGAAGGCATGAGAATGATCATGGTCAGGGTGATCAGAGCAGTGAACAGATCCGCGGAAATTATGAGATATTTTCTGGGAAAACGGTCCGCCCACACGCCGCCCGGGATGGAAATGAGAAACTGGGGCAGATAGGAACAGATGGAAAACGCCGCGGTCCAGGCGCCGGAGGAAGTGGAAAGGGTCACATACCAGACCACCGCCATCTGTGTCAGTGTGGAACCGAATAAAGTGATACTCTGGCTGACAAGGAAGAGAATGCCTCTCCTTATCAGCCGATTTTTTTGATCTTTTGCGTACAAGTGATAACCTCCCATTTACGATATGGGGAGGACAAAACGCTGTGTGGGATATCCGAATTCGACCAGCAGTTCCCGCTCCGCAAACCCAAGCCTTTTCAGCTCCGTGCGGTAACCTGTATCCGCCCGGTCTCCTTCCCGGAAGGTTGTGATGCTGATCTCTTTGCACGGTTCAGACTCCGCAGATGGATATTTTGCGATTCGCTCAAGAAAGAGCGGGGCAATCTTTCTGCCCCGGTATTGCGGATGAACACAAAGGAAATCCATATGGATGGAAATACGGGCCGGATCAGGGCGGCCGCGATGAATGGAAAACACGGCGGCTCCGACGGCGCTCTTCTTGTCTTTCAGGATCAGTGCTTCTCTTTTTAAAATCCGTTTTTCCAGATCACACTGATAATCTTCCTCAATCAGATGAGGGAACCCGTCCACTGTCATGCGGACAAGTTCCATCCATGCGGGAATGTCCGAAGGTCCGGCGATGCAGATGTCATCTGCTGCAAATGTCCTGTCACCAAAGGAAGGATGGAGCGTGAACTTCATCAGAAGAGGATAGAATTCTCCGTCTTTGCGAAAACTGGCGGGAGTCATCTTATACATTTCCCGGAATGAGGAAGTGAAGGACTGACGGCTCTCATATCCGCTGAGCAGGGCAATGTCCAGGATCGGTTCCTCTGAGAAGCGGAGCAGCCGGGCGGCCCGGGTGAGCCGGCGGCGCAGGATGTAATCATGGGGAGTGATCCCCGTTGTGGATGTGAACATCCGGTGCAGGTGATATCTGGAATAATTGGCGGCGCGTGCGATAGTATCCAGGTCCAGCCGGCTGTCCAGATGAGCCTCGATGTAGTCGATGACTGCTGAAACATTTTCGATATCCCGGTTTTTCATAGGCTGTCCTCCTGTTTTTCTGCTGCGCCTTTCAGTGTATCATGGCAGCGGGCGGGAGTTTTCATGATTCTTGCGGTTTTTCAGTGCTTTAATCCCTGATTATATTATTGAGCATACTTATCTGTCGCCTGTTTATCGTCGGATCCTCCGGGAAAGACGGGCGTCATACTGCATGAAGCGTGACGGAAACCGTCTCCAGCCCCTCCCCAGATATGCTCAGTGTACATGCGCCGGTTTCATAGCCGCTCCGGATAATTGCCATGGCGGTTCCACGGAAGGAAGTGAAGGATCCGGCAGTATAGTTCTCGTCTGTGATCGGATTTGCAGAGCCAAAGGCGGACAGGATGCCGGCTCCGTCGACGGAAGCGTGAAGTTTCCGGTCCGAACCGGGTACTGTGAGTCCCTCTTCATCGATCAGTTCCACCCGGACATAGATCACATCATGCCCGTCAGCAGACATCTCTGTCTTTTCCGGAAGGAGACGGATCTGTTTCACCGTGCCGGTGGTCTTCAGCGTGTCTCTTGATAGTTCCGCCCCGTCTTTATAGCTGACCGCCGTAAGCTCTCCGGGAACATAAGGAAGATCGAAGAGAAAACTTTTCGGCAGGTCAGCGGCAGGGGATTCCCCGGCTTTTACTTTCCCGACAAGACCGTCATTCAGGTAGAGCGCCACTTCATCTGCGTTGGAAAAGACAGCAACCTGAGCGGGGGCTCCCTCCGGGCTGTTCCAGTTCCAGTTTTTGCTGACAGATGTAAATCCCCAGTTGCTGATCAGTTCGGTCTTTCCGAAGACAGCAGGGTCATAGGAATACAGGAAGGTCTCGCTGCTGCCCCATACAACGGAGCGGTAGGCGCCCTGAGGGAGGATCCCGCCGTTGATATCTGCGTCGGCATCATTGGCGAGCCGCCAGGGAAACTGAGAACCGTGGGACATAAGAGCAAAAGGACCGATTTTCAAAAGCGGATCATCTGCCTCCAGAAATACGGATTTTCCGATCCCTGCCTCGCCGATATAATCGAAAGCAGTCCAGGTGAAATCTCCGATCACATAGGGAGTGCTCTCGATCCTGGGCCAGTGGATGCCAATCTCTTTCGGATAGTTTTCCGATCCGAGTATGACCCGTTCAGGATACATTTCATGATCGGTGGCATATTTGTTCTCCATATAGTTATATCCCACAATGTCAAGACCGTTCGTAAAGGCTTCCGAATACTCCTCCCAGCTTGTGTCATTTTTTCCTGCGTCAGCATTTTGCAGAGAATCGGCAGCAGGAGCATCTTCCGTCAGCTTTTTCAGGTTTTCTGCGGCCAGCTCATCATCAAGCCCGCTCCAGTAGGAACAGATCGCATTGGAAACCGGACGGCTCGGATCCAGACCGCGTGCCGCCTGCGCAAGCCGTGTGGCAATGGTATATCCGTTGTTCAGACCGCCGCGTTCCGGGATTTCATTCCCTGTGGACCATATGATCACGGACGGATGATTCCGGTCACGTTTCATAAAGGCGGTAAGATCTTTTTTCCAGTCAGTGTCAAAAAACTGATTGTAGTCCCCGGGCTGTTTCATAATACCCCAGGCATCGAAGGCCTCGTCAAAGACATACATGCCGAGACGGTCACAGGCTTCCATCAGAGCGGATGAGGGCGGATTGTGGGTCGTACGGACTGCGTTGAATCCAATCTGCTTCAAAATGGAGATTTTGCGGTACTCACTTTGATAGAGGGAGACAGCGCCAAGCATTCCGTTATCGTGATGGATGCATCCGCCTTTCAGTTTCACTGTTTTTCCATTGATACGCAGTCCACGCCGGACATCTGCGGACACGGTCCTGATCCCGAAAAGTACGGACGTTTCGTCGACCGTATTTTCTGCGTGCGGAATAAAATGTGTTTTAAAGACACCCAGATCCGTAACTCTGGCGTGGAGCCGATAGAGATTGGGAGTTTCGATATCCCAGAGCACCGGATGTTCCAGAGTAAGATCAATGTATGCGGTATCGGATGAGACAGGATTTACCTGGATTTTCTGCTTTCGGCTCAGGATCACCTGGTCACTTCCGTCTCTGGTGAGAAATACTTCCACCAATGCGATCCTGTTCTCTGTCGTTTCATTACAAAGTTCCACTTCTGTATGAAGATACGCTGCGGCAGGAGAACCCTGTTCATCGTATTCAATCTCCTTCGTGTAGCCGAAGATTCCATCGTCCGCGATGTGGAGCTTTGGCATATGGCACAGTTCCACACTGCGGAAAATACCGGCGCCTGTGTACCAGCGCGAGTTTGGCTGCATGCTGGGATTTACGGTGACGGTTACTCTGTTGGATTTTCCAAAATAAACATACGGAGTGATGTCCGCATAAAACGGGATATATCCGTTGTGCTGAAGGCAGACTTTGCATCCGTTGACGTCTACCGTGGCGTTCATCATGACTCCGTCAAAACGGAGAGAAATTTTTTCATTCTCCCACTCCTGAGGAATGTCGATGTATTTGGTGTAGGAAGCGACACCTGCCGTGTAGAAGCCGCTTGCGTTTCCTGCGGGAGCGGTCTGTGTTACATCGCTTTCAATCATATAGTCATGAGGAAGATTTACCTCCCTTATGTTCTCCTGCCCGGAAGGATCGGGAAAACCTGAAACGATACCATATTGAAACTGCCATCCCTGATCAATATTCTGACTTCGCATTTTTCATACCTCCTGTTTGGGTGATAGTCCATCTTTCTTCCATTATGATAGATCTTCCGGCAGGGGATGACAATGACAAAAGAAATGGATATAATCATAGAGAAGGACGAAATGCACGAATTTGCGGAGCTGAAAAGAGAGAGGATGTGAAAGAATGGATGGATTTTATCGCATTTCAGACCGGGTTTGGCATATCAGAGAGAGCTGTATGTCAGAAGAACCACAGAATGACAGTGACGATTTGCGCTACTTCAGCAGCCAGGGCCAACTGTCATCTGTGGATAACAGGAGGATTGCTGACGATCTTTCCATCCTTCTGGTCGTTTACGGAGCGGATGGGACAGAGTGGAGCATCAGTCCCGCCTGGCAGCGTTTCATCCGCCGGGAGAGTCCCAGGTGCGGGTGGTTCCATAAACATGAATATGTTGAGATCCTCTATGTGATCGAAGGGAGTTTTACGCAGATACTGCTGGGCGAGAAGATAAAATTCAGCCAGGGGGAATTTGTGATCACGGATCAGAACTGTGAGCATGCAGACTACATCGAGGCAGAAGACGCGGCGGTGCTCTTTCTCCAGATCCGGTCAGACTATATGGAAGAACTGCTCAAAAGTTATGACGGAACGGATGAGATGCGTCAGTTTCTGTTCCATGCGCTGTGGAGACAGAAGCGGGAACAGAGCTTTCTGGAACTGAAACAAACAGAGAAAACAGAAGGAGAAAATCTTGATATGGAGAGAGTTCTGGAGGTCCTTGTCTCAGAAAATCTGGAAAAAGAACCGGGATATGATAAGATAGAGCAGGGACTTATGATACGGATCCTGCAGCATCTCTGCCGGGACTATACGCTGCAGCTGCACTCTGACAGCAGAGAGGGACGGGAAAAGGTTTTCCTGTATGAATTAGAATGTTTCATCCGGACAAATGCGGCTTCGGTTACGGCGGCGAAGCTGGAAGAAAAATTCCATTATCACAGGAATTATTACAACCTTATTCTGAAAAAATACAGAGGCAAGTCATTCCGGCAGTACGTGACAGAGATTCGAATGAAATATGCGCGGCAGATGCTCGAACAGACGGCGCTTCCGGTAAAGCAGATCGCGCATCAGGTGGGATATGAGAATGTCAGTCATTTTTATCACCTCTTTGAGGATTATTATGGAAAGACGCCGAAAGAAATAAGGGAGAAAAAGCAATGAGCAGAATACTGATCATAGAAGATGATATGGACCTCCAGGAAGGGCTTACATACTTCCTGGAAAAGGAAGGATATGAGATCCTGACCGCGGGGACAAAAAAGGCGGGGATGGAGATCATACGGAAAGGACTGTGCGATCTGATCCTGCTGGACTGCAACCTGCCGGACGGGAGCGGCTTCGATATCTGTGCCGAGGCACAGGAGTACGGGGATGTCCCGATCCTGATGCTGACGGCGCGGGATACGGAGATGGACGAGGTAAAGGCGCTGGAGATGGGAGTTGCGGATTACATGTCCAAGCCTTTTTCCATCGCGGTGCTCAAAGCGCGGATCCGAAAGATCCTTCAGGGCAGGAAGCCGGAAAACCGGCTCGTATCAGGCGGGATCACACTGGAGAAGGATTCCTGCAAAGTATACAAAAACGGAGAAGAGATCCGGTGCAGCAAGGTGGAATACCAGCTTCTTATGTATTTTATGGAGAATCGGGGACAGGTGCTCTCAAAGGAACAGATCCTGGAGCGTGTATGGGACAGCCAGGGGAAATTTGTGGATGATAATACCCTGTCTGTGAATATCAGGAGACTCCGGGCAAAGATAGAAGATGATCCGAAGCATCCGTCGCTGATACGGACAGTTCACGGGATCGGCTATATCTGGAGGAGTGAGGAGGGATAGACGGATATGGAAAAAATGCATTATTCAGACAAAAATCTTTCAGGAAAATCTTTTTCAGATGGATATCATTCTATGGAAGAAATGGTGCGGGATATATTCGGGGAAGAAACGCGGCTCGAAAGGATGGACAGTGTGTATGGCGGCGATATCAATGATGCTTACCGGGTAAACCTTTCTAATGGAGAACACATTTTTGTGAAGACTAATTCCATCAGGAATCGTGCCTTCTTCCGGACAGAGGCAAGAGGACTGAGTGCACTGAGGGCATCGGGAAAGATCGGGGTGCCGAAGATACTGGGAACAGGGACGGATGAAGGGAGAGGCGTTTCCTTTCTTGCTCTGGAGTATATCGACAGCGCGCCCCGCATTGACACGTACTGGGAAACTTTCGGACATGAACTGGCCGAACTTCACCGGGCGGAATGTCTGCCCTTTGTGGCATCTGAGGAGAAACGGGGAAAATGTGATCTCAGATACGGATTTGCAGAGGACAATTTTATCGGAGCCACTCCGCAGAAGAACAGTCCGAAAGAGAAATGGACAGACTTTTACAGAGAATGCCGTCTCCTTCCTCAGCTTGAGAGAGCGGAGCACTATCTGGGGGCGGAACTGATGAAAAGAGCGGATTCTCTTCTGGAGCATCTGGATTCTTACCTGAGAGAACCGGAGTTCCCGTCTCTGCTCCACGGAGATCTGTGGAGCGGGAACATGATGTGCGGGCCTGACGGCAGGGCGTGGATCATAGACCCGGCTGCCTACGTAGGAGATTATGAGGCGGATCTGGCGATGACCCAGCTTTTCGGAAGCCTGCCGGAGCGGTTCTATGCGGCTTACAGCGAGGTCAGCCCCATCGACAGGAAAGGTTATCTGGAGCGGAAGAAACTGTATGATCTGTATCATCTTTTGAACCATCTGAACCTGTTCGGAAGGTCTTACTTAAGCAGTGTGGCGGGGATCATCCGGGAGTACGCATGACCGGAAAAGATATATGGGAGAAGATGTATGAGAGAAGTACCGTTTATTTTTTTCGCTGCAGTCCTTCTTGCAGTGGTTGTCCTGGCAGCAGGATGTTTTTACGGATGGCGGAGAAATCGAAAGATGTACCGGACCATAGACAGGATGCTGGATGAGATCCTGGACGGAGAGCCCATTTCCCAGTCGGATATCCGGGAGGGGGAGATCTCCGTGCTGGCCTCCAAGGCAAAGCGGGTCAAAGAGAAAGTGGATCTGGGGATCAGCACAGCGGAGGAAGAAAAGGAGCAGGTAAAGAGCCTGATCTCCAATATGTCTCATCAGCTCAAGACGCCTCTTGCCGGTCTGATGATGTACCGGGAGATGCTGGAGGATGAGGGACTGGATGAGGAGACGAGAAAGCGGTTTCTCGGAAAGATGAAAGGGCAGTCCGAGAAGATTGACTGGATCCTTAAGTCTTTGTTTAAGATGGTGAATCTGGAGCAGGGGGCTGTAGTGTTTGAGGCGGAGGCGCTGCCCGTCCGGGATACCATACTGGATGCGGTGACCGCGGTGCTCGACCGGGCGGATCAAAGAAACATCGGGATCCTGACGGAACCGTTTGAGGAAAGGCTGCTCTGGCACAACCGGAAATGGACTGCTGAAGTCCTGGTCAACCTGCTTGAAAACGCGGTGAAGTATACAGAACCCGGAGGATGTATCACAATCTCAGTCAACCCGATGGAAATGTACACGGAGATCGCGGTCCGCGACACGGGCAGAGGAATCCGGAAGGAGGAGCTGAACGAGATATTCAAGCGGTTTTACCGGAGCAGGGATGTGGAGAATATCGAAGGCTCCGGGATCGGCCTGTATTTGTCCCGGCTGATCCTGGAGCAGGAGAAGGGATATATGACTGCGGAATCGGAGCTGGGAGAGGGGAGTAAGTTTTCGGTTTTCTTACAGAACTGTCAGAATTTCACCCGGAAACTGTCAGGGCAGTGAAAGATTTGCCTGATATTCTTTTCATAGATCACAAGTACGGACCCCGGCAGACGTTTCAGTCGGAACCGTACGGGAGAAAGGGGACATACAGATGGAAATACTGCAGGTAAAACAGATCCACAAGATCTATGGAGAGAAGGAAAATAAAGTATATGCGCTCAGGGATGTATCGTTTTCGGTGGAGCAGGGAGAGTTCATCGCCATTGTGGGGACTTCAGGTTCCGGGAAGAGCACCCTCTTAAATCTGATCGGAGGGCTGGATGTGCCCACCCGGGGACAGATCATCATCCGGGGGCATAATATCGCCTCCCTGAAAAGGAAGGAGCTTACTATTTTCCGTAGAAGGAACATCGGCTTTGTGTTCCAGAACTACAGTCTGATGCCGGTGCTCAATGTGTACGACAACGTGGCGCTTCCGGTCACGTTTGACAGGGGAAAGCATGTGGACCACGGCTATATCCGGGAACTTCTGAAAGAACTGGGGCTGTGGGAGAAGCGGAAGCGCTATCCTAACGAGCTGTCCGGCGGGCAGCAGCAGAGGGTGGCGCTGGCGCGGGCTCTCGCAAATAAACCTGCTCTCATATTAGCCGATGAACCTACCGGCAATCTCGATTCCTCCACCACGGTGGAGGTCATGGGACTGCTGAAAGAGAGCAGCAGGAAATATCACCAGACCATACTCATGGTGACGCACAACGAAGCGCTGGCACAGGCGTGCGACCGGATCATCCGGATCGAGGACGGAAAACTGTATCGTTCCGGCGGAAGCTCTGCAACCGGGACGGAAAAGACAGCCGAAGCACCCGGAACAGCCGAAGCACCCGGAACAGCCGATGCACCCGCAGGGAAGGGCGGTGACCGTTTATGAGAAACGCACTGAGACTTGCCCTTGCCTATATGAGACATTATAAGAAACAGACCGCGGCTCTGTTTGTGGGGATCCTTCTGTCGGCGTCACTGCTGACCGGAGTGGGTTCCCTCTTTGCCAGCGGGAAGGAGGCGGCGAAGGAGAATGCCCGGACAGAATACGGTGACTGGCATTATGAGATGCGATGTGACTTTCCGCGGTTTGAGGAATTTCTGAAAGACGTACAGGAAAGCACAGAAGGTGAAGGGACGATATTGAGCGGAGAAGGGTTCCGCCTGGAAAAGTACGGAGTGGAGACCGTGAGGAAAGCGATTTCCGATCCTTTTGAGATCCAGTATGTATATGGCGATGAAGGATATATGGAGATCATGGGACGTGAACTTCTGGACGGAAGGCTGCCGGAGGAGGAAAATGAGATCGCGGCCGATGCCCAGACACTTCGGAATCTGGGAGTATCCGATGTTCCTGGGAGTACGGTGGAACTGGACGGGGAAACCTTTACCATCACCGGGATCGTGTCAGAGATGCCGGAAAAACTGGGCGATCTGATGGGAGATTATATGCAGGTCTTTGTGAGTCCGGAACTGGATTACGGGAGAAACGGGAGTTTTCTGTATCTGAGATTTGACGAGTCTTCACCGGTGCTCGGACAGATGAAGGCGTTTGCAGAACAGTATGGTGTGGACGGGGGGACTGTAGCGAGGAATAATGGGATATCAGGATATGTGGGCGCGGAGGAGACAAAGCTGTCCGGGGAACAGATCCGTGCTGCGCTTACGGATCCTTCGCTGGGACTTCCCTGGATCTGGGGTTCCCTCAATGAGAACGAGGCTCTGACAGAAGGAGCGGTCCTGCTGGCCCTCGCCCTGTTCGCTGCGTTTATCATTTACAGTATCTTTCAGGTTTCTGTGCTCAGGCGGCTGTCTCAGTACAGTGTCATGCAGACGCTGGGGATGACGGACGGATCAGCCTTCGGTATGCTGATGACAGAGATGGCATTGGTACTTGCGGGGGGATATACGGCGGGGACGCTGCTCGGAAACAGCGCGGCTGCGCTGATCTACCGAAAAGTGGGACGGATATTCATTACCAGGAACCAGGTGGGTGAAACTGTGGCGAGGCACACCGGCGTCTCGACAGAGGAAACTGCGGCGGAACTGTCGGTCTCGGCGCTCCCGGATGCAGGTGTATTCCATGTGGATCTTCAGGTCATCTGGGCGGGAACCCTCTTTCTGATCCTTGTCCTGGCGCTGGTCAGCCTTGTTCTTATCCGGAAGATGAGGAAGCTGACGCTGCGTCAGATGATCACGAAGGATGCCTCCGGCGGAAGGCGGAACCGGAAGATATACAGCCTGAAGCATGAGAACCTGACAGGGGTCCTGGCGAAGAAGTTTATGTTTTCGCGGAAAGGCACTTTTATCGGGATCCTGCTCTCGCTGTCGGTGGGAAGTGTAATCTTTCTCGGCGCGGCATATGTGACAGAGAACACCAGGACCAACAATGAGCTGACCTTTGCGGCGGATGATGGGCTGGGGTCAGATATCCAGGTTTACGAGGAATCAGACAGTCTGGAGGATACAATCCCGGAGAAGACGGTGGAAGCGCTAAAGGAGATTGACGGGCTGGAGAGCGTTTACCCGGTGCGGTACATGCTGGGAGAGATCCCTCTGTATGACGGAATGCTGAAAGGAACTTCTTTTTTTGCGGAGACTGCGGGAGAGGAAGGGTTTGATCCGGACCCGGAGATCATGGAAAAGTACAATGGCCAGATTGTCCGGACCGGGGAGGATGACTACAGGCTGAAGGTGAATATCTACGGATATGACGATGAGATGCTGGAGAGCCTGAATGACTATGTGCTGGAGGGCAGTATCGATCCGGACCAGATGCGTAAGGAGAATACGGTCCTTTTCAAGACTCTGATGGATGGACAGGGAAATTACGATGTGATAGACATCAGCGCAGGCGATACAGTGCAGATCCGCACGCCGGATGATCCGGAAGCGGAGAGTGAAACACTCAGGTTCCAGAGCGGTGCAGAGAACTACAGGGACTGGTCGCTGAGGATCGGAGCGCTTATCAGCCGTCCTCTCGCGAAAGTGGAAACGTATATCGGGGATGACGGAGTCTCCAATGTGGATATCATCATGACCAATGAGCAGATGGAGAAGAACTTCGGTGTAACGGGCTATCAGACTATCAGTATTTCTCTGACGGGACATGCGGATGCGGAGGGAGCGGACCGGGCAGCGGACGAGATCCGGAGCGCGGTGAGCGGAATCAGCCGGTGTGTGGTGAAAGATTACACGGCGCAGATCCAGGCGCAGAACCTGTACCTGGACCAGCAGATCATGTTCTTCTACGGCATTGCGGCGGTGCTCCTTCTGATCAGCCTGCTCCACATCATGAGCAGTATGCAGTATCTTGTGGCGGAGAGGCGGTATGAGTTTTCCATTCTGCGGGCTATGGGGATCACAGATGCGGGATTCCTCAAGATACTCATGAAAGAAGGCCTGCGTTACGGAATTTATTCCAGTATCGTGATGCTGGCGGTGTACTGGATCGTGCAGAAAGTACTGTATTACTTTATGGTCCATGTGTATCTGTATCTTCATCCGCAGGGGATGATCTCCCCGGGATATCTGGTCTTCGTGGTGATGCTGAATGTCGCGCTGTGTACCGGGGCGATGGCTCTGGCTGGGAGGAGACAGCCTGTGGAGGCACGTCCGGCGGAGTAGAAAAGGAGTCTCCGGAAGAGAAAACGGATTGACGGATCCCGGAGGAAAGGATAAGATTATCTGAGTGGAGGGATGACGCCGATGTATGAAAAAAAGTATTCCATGACAAGGGAAGAAAATGTATTCTGGGCGAAACGAAACCAGGTGGATTATATCTGGAAAAGTGCGAACCTGGAAGGTATCGCTGTGACATTTCCGGAGACGCAGACCATCTGCGAAGGGATCAGCGTCCAGGGGAAAAGCATTGATGATATTAATAGTATTGTTCAGTTGAAACGTGGCTGGCAGATGCTTTTTCAGACATTGGATGAAAAAACGGATCTGGCATATATTAAAAGACTTCATCTTGAAATCGGAAGAATGACGGTCTTAAACGCCGGAGCATTGCGGATGGATGAGGTCAGGATAGCAGGAAGCAGTTATATTCCGCCGATGCCGGATGAAAAACAGACCGATCAGACCATAAGAATGATCATGGATTCAGAATGCGGATATACGGAAAAAGCGCTTGAGATGGCGGTTTTCCTGATGAAAAACCAGCTGTTTTATGATGGGAATAAGAGGATTGCCATGATGACGGCCAATAAAATCCTTATCGCTAATGGCTGCGGCGTGCTTTCGATCAGCCAGGATCAGCTGGAAACGTATTTTACGCTTCTTGTCGGATATTATGAGGATGAAGGGAAAAAAGAACAATTAAAACAGTTTCTGTATTCCTGTATTGACGGATTCAAAAAGATAAAAGAGGACAATAAAAATGGTAAATAAAAGATTGAAAAAACTGATGATCGAGGCTGTTGACAACCAGCTTAGAGATCCGGAAACAGAGTATGTGAAAGAAGCTTACGAGGAAATGAGGGAAGCGGGATACACTGCAAAAGAGGCGAAAGAAGCGATTGCCGGAGTACTGCTTGCCGAAATGTATACGATTCTGGGAGAACAGAGGACATTCGATGAGAACCGATACAGAAAAGGACTGGAAGAGATGCTGGAGGACTATGAAATCCGTGAGGCAGAAGAACCCTGGCCGGGAATGAATGAACTGATTGAACAGGGAGACGCTGCTCTGGATCAGGATTTCCGTGATCCGTCAGCGATCGTGCCATGGGAGAAAGCATGGGAAATCGTCAGGGATAAAGTGAAGGATGCTGATATGCCGATGGAGATTTCTGAGGTCGATGAGGCGACAGATTATGAGTATGATCTTGGCGAATGGATTGAGAATATGATGTTTTCGTATCAGAGGATGGGAGAACATGAGAAGTGTATCCGTTTCTGCGAAGAAGTGCTGGAGACATTCTCGTGGGAGAATGAGAGTCCGGCAATGTTTAAAAGGTGCATTGGAGAATGCCTGTTTGCTCTTGGAAAGACAGAAGAAGGCGATCAGTGGCACGAGGAGTGGCTCGGGTCTGAGTGGGAGGCTGACGCGGCGATCGCCGGAACTTTCTACTGGATGGGGAGAAGAAATTATGGAAAGGCAGAACAGATCCTGGACCGTATCCTGGAATAATGCGAGGGAACTACGGAGTATGACGGATTTTACAGAAGCGCCGCTGCGTTCTACAGGCAGATGGGAAAAGAGAAGAAAGCGGAGGCTTTTGACCGTATAGAGGAGGAATACGAGGAACGGCTGAAGGAGATGGAAGACGATTTTGAAGATTGGGAATTGCCCTTTCTCAGCGAAGAAGATCTGAGGGACTCACGCAGCACTCTGTGGGATATGGAAGGAGAAAATGAACGGCAGGAGCCTCTGGTAAAGCCCAAAAAGATATACCCAAATGATCCGTGCCCCTGCGGGAGCGGAAAAAAATATAAGAAATGCTGCGGACGATAGAAAAATAAATCGGATAGCTGACAGGAAGGGGAAAACCAGGACCTTATCAATATAAAAACAGGCATGGCATTCATGTTATATGGGAAAGATAGTGTTATAATAAAAAGGGAGACGGCTTTTATAAGGCTGACCCCTGGTCTTTTACCCTGATGACATAAAGGATGTGGGAAAATGAGAAAAAATATACTGAAAATGCTTCCGGTCCTGCTGGCGCTCCTTTTGCTGGGAAGCGGTACGTTTTTATGGATGAATGGCAGATCAACGGCACCAGGGAGCGGGGGTGAGACCAGTGGCGGAGCTGCGGCGGCCCGGGATGACGGTGCGGATCTGCAGACAAGCGGCGGGGATGTGCAAAGCGATGGCATTGGACAGATTGAACAGGGAGAAACAGAACAGGCGCTTCATGTGACTGTGCTGGGAGACAGCATCGCAAAAGGATATTCCGGCGACAGGGAAATTGAGATCGAATGTTACGGAATCCTTGCTGCGCAGAAGATTTCAGAGGAAGCGGGAGTGCCGTACAGCTACCAGAACTTTGCGAAGAACGGGCTGGATTCTGCCGGAATGAATGAGGAGATCCTGCCCCGGGAGGAGGTGCAGGAGAGCATTGCTTCCGCGGACGTTATCTTTATTACTCTGGGGTCCAACGATCTGCTCAACGAGTGTAAGCGTGTCGTGCAGGAAATCCTGAACACGGATACAAAGTTTAAAAGCGCGGATGACGCTCTGGCGGTCCTGGAGGATGCGGTGAAGGAAAATCCGTTTCTGATCCTGAAGATCATAAATGCTCTGAGCAACTGGGATTATCAGTCCTTTGAGGCACAGTGGATCAACATGATGGATATGGTATGTTCGCTGAAGCAGGAAGACGTGAAGATCATCGTCACGAATATCTACAACCCGGTGGCGAATCTGGAACTACCGTCCACAATGAATCAGGTTGTGGAGGACATCATCGGGAATATGAACTCCATCATTGATGACCATGCTGCGAGATACGGATATTGCGTCGCCGACCTGTTTGACTCGGAAATATCAGAGCATGTACAGGATGACGGCCTGCACCCGGATCAGGAAGGGCAGCAGCTTATCTCTGATATCGTATATGAAGAGTACAAAACTCTGTCACAGGAATAACACAAAACTTTCACAGAATTCTGATACCCTTTCAATATGTGTGAAGCCTCTGCGCATTGACTCTGATGATGCAGACAGCGGCTTCCGACACTAATCTATGTTGGGAGGGCAAGACCTTGATCGAAGTAAGGAATTTGGTGAAGAAATATGGGAACCACCTGGCCGTAGACCATCTGGACTTCACGATCGAAGACGGACGGATCTATGGCTTTTTGGGTCCTAATGGGGCGGGAAAGTCCACCACCATGAATATCATGACCGGATACCTGGGCGCCACGGAAGGCGAGGTACTTATTAACGGGCATGATATTTTAAAAGAACCGGAGGAGGCGAAGAAACATATCGGATATCTTCCGGAACTTCCGCCGCTCTACACAGACATGACTGTAAGGGAATACCTGGAGTTTGCGGCGGAACTGAAAAAGATACCGAAGAAGAAACGGGAGGATTCTGTCATAGAAGTCGAGAAGCTCGTGAAGATAAAAGACGTAGAAGACCGTCTGATCAAGAATCTGTCAAAAGGATACCGGCAGAGAGTCGGTCTTGCACAGGCGGTCCTGGGCTTCCCGGAGATCATCATACTGGATGAGCCTACGGTAGGACTGGATCCGAAGCAGATCATCGAGATCAGGGAGCTGATCCGTCAGCTCGCAAAGAGACATACAGTGATCCTGAGTTCCCATATCCTGGCGGAAGTCAGGGAAGTGTGCGACCATATCCTGATCATATCAAAGGGAAAACTGGTTGCGAGTGATACCCCGGAGAATCTGGAGAAGATGCTGGGAGAGGCAGATACTATAGAAATTGAGACAAAGGCGCCGAGGGCCCGCATCCGGGAAGTGCTGAAAAATGTACCGGGGATCGAGCAGATTATCTGCGAGGACGGAAAAGACGGCGTGACATTTGCGCGGATCAGAGAGCGCCGGGGAGAGGACGTGCGGGAAGATATCTTCCGCGCATTTGCAGAGAATAAGCTGACTCTTCTGACACTGCGTGCTGCTCATGTCAGCCTGGAGGATGTATTTATGGAACTGACACAGAAAGATACGGTTCCGGACGCATTTACCAGGAGGAGAAATGAAACGGCTCTGACGGATGAAAATACACCGGAACAGGGAGAAAGCACGGCAAAGATGACTTCGGAACAGAAGGAGAGCATAAAGGAGCTGCCTTCGGACGAGGCTGAGATCGAAGAGTCATCCGGTGCAGAATGGGTCGGAACAGATGGAGAGGGGGATGAGACAAATGCTGGCGATCTATAAAAGAGAACTGAAATCTTACTTTCAGTCCATGGTCGGATGCGTGTTCATCGCATTTCTCATGGTATTTACAGGAATCTATTTTATGGCATACAACCTGACTGCGGGATATCCGTATTTTTCCTATACACTGTCAGGGTCCCTGATCGTATTTATCGTCGGGATCCCGCTGATCACCATGCGCAGTTTTTCTGAGGAGAGAAAGAACAAGACGGATCAGCTTCTTCTGACGGCTCCGGTCAGTCTGGGAAAAGTAGTGATGGGAAAATACCTTGCCATGGCTACCGTGATCGCGATACCGAATGTGATCTTCTGTCTCTACCCGCTGATCATCAAGTCGCAGGGGACGGCATACCTGACGGTGGATTACATTTCCATCCTGGTGTTCTTCCTGCTGGGCTGTGTTTACGCGGCGATCGGAATGTTCATGTCGTCACTGACTGAGAGCCAGATCATTGCGTTTATCAGTACCTTTGGTATCCTTCTGGTGCTGTATCTGTGGGATGGTATCCTTTCGATGCTTCCAAGTTCGGCAATCAGCGGACTCGTGGGAGTTCTGATCCTTCTGACTGTGATCGCATTCTACATCTGGCACATGACGGCGAACTATGTCATCGCAGCAGCGGTGGAGATCATTGGGATCGTGGCCGGTGTTGTGGTTTATATCGTGGATTCCAGCCTGTATGAGAATCTGCTTTCAAATCTGTTGGGAAGACTTGCTCTGGCAAATGTGTTTACGGACATTGCAACCAACAATATCGTGGATGTGACCGGGATCATATTTTACCTGTCCATCATCGCTGTGTTCGTATTCCTGACGGTACAGTCGATCCAGAAGAGACGTTGGAGTTAAGGGGGTGCGGATCATGGAGAAAATGAAAAAAACAACAGGAAAGTTAGGAAATATGTTCCGCACGTCAGGGACGAGGAACGGTTCTTACAGTGTAGGACTTACAGTGATCGTCATAGCGATCGTTATCGTGCTGAACCTTGTCATCGGGCAGCTCCCCGAGAATCTGCGGAATATTGACGTCAGCAGCACAAAGATCTATGAGATCACCGATACCACGACAGATCTGCTGGACAGTCTGGAAGAAGACGTTGACATGACGGTGCTTGCGGTCCGGGATGACACCGACGACAGGATCACCACATTCCTGAGCAAATATGGGGCGCTTTCGGAGCATATCAACATTGAATGGGTGGATCCGGTACTTCATCCGTCTGCTTTGACGGAGTATGATACATCCGAGAATACGATCGTCATTTCCTGCGAGGCGACGGGAAAATCGACAACCGTGTCCTTTGATGATATCCTTGTGCCGGATATGTATTCTTATTATTACTATGGAAGTACGACATATACGGAGTTTGACGGAGAGGGTCAGCTCACCAGCGCGGTCAATTATGTGACCAGCGATGTGGAGAAGACGATCTATCAGACAACGGGGCATGGAGAGGGTACGCTTTCCACGACGATCACGGATCTGATGGATCAGAACAATTATAACCTTTCAGAGATCAATCTTCTGATGACCACATCGATCCCGGAGGACTGCGACCTGCTTCTCATGTATGCTCCGACTACGGATCTGTCCGACGATGAGACGGAGAGGCTTGGAAACTATCTGGCGGACGGCGGAAAGGTCATGATCCTTCTGGGCGACACGAATGCCACGGAGCTGCCGAACTTGGAGAGTATCCTTGAGGAATACGGAATGCAGGCGGCGGACGGATACATCGCGGATCCCCAGAGATGCTATCAGGGAAATTATTACTATATCTTCCCGCAACTTTCGGTATCCGGTGATATGGCGGACGGAATCTCCTCGGAAATGGTGCTTCTGACAAATACCCATGGGATGAACCTCATCGATCCGGCAAGGGATACGATCACGACAACCGGGTTCATGAGTTCTTCCGACGGCGCATATGCTGTAACGGAAACGACCCAGGAACAGGGAAGCTATACGCTGGGCGCAGTGGCGGAAGAGACCATTGCATCCTCTGATGAAGATGCAGACACAGACAGCAGCGAAGATGATGCAGATGAGACATCTGATGACAGTTCGGATGATACGGCATCAGAAGATACGGCATCAGAAGATACGGCATCGGAAGAGGTGACCAGCCGGCTGACCGTTATCTCAGCGGGAAGCCTGATCGATTCCCAGATCACCGATACATTTACTCAGCTTGAGAACACGAGAGTATTCATGAATGCGGTGACTGCAAACTTTGAGGGCGTGCAGAACGTTTCTGTTGAGGCAAAGAGCCTTCAGGTCGAGTACAATACGGTTCAGTACGCGGGACTGTTCAGCCTTCTGGTGATCTTCGGGATCCCCGCAGTCGTACTGATCGGCGGATTTGTCGTATGGTTCCGCAGAAGGAAAGCGTAAGGAGGTGCGGAGGTGAAAAAGAAAAAATCACTCATTCTCCTCCTTGCGGTTCTGATCCTGCTCCTTGCGGCATACTTTGGACTGCAGGCGTGGAACAGCAGCCGTGAGAAGAAGGCAGAGGAAGAGGAGGAAGCGTCCACGGTGCATGTCACGGATATCGATTCGGACACCATTACGGCGATGAGTTTTGACGTCGGGAATGGAGAGATGACATTTGAAAAAGAGGATGGCACCTGGTACTACGCGCCGGATAAAGACTTCCCTCTTGCCCAGAGTTATCCCGAGGATATGGCGGAGACGCTGGGAGCGGTCACGGCTGACCGGGAACTTACCGACGGGGATACACTGGCGGACTATGGCCTGGAGGATCCTTCCTATACAGTTGAAGTGACGGCGGATGACGGCACGGTGACCGATATTTATTTTGGAAGTACGACCGGCGATTACTATTACGTTACAGTAGATGACACCGGCGTGGTATACACGGTTTCTACCACTGTCATTGACGATCTGAACTATTCGCTGGATGATATGGCGCAGCTTGACGACTATCCCAGCATTGGCAGCGGAAATCTTGTGAAAGAAGTCATCACACAGAATGGAGAGACCACGACGTATGATTCTGAAGATGAAGATCAGGCGGAGGATATCGCGGCAGTTGCCGGAGGCCTCGGCGCAGTGAGCCTTTCCGAGGCGGCGGATTACTCCGTGGAGGATGAGGATCTTGCCGGATTCGGGCTGGATGAAGACAGCCGGATCACAGTGGAGGCCACCTATACTCAGGACGACGAAGAAAATGTCCTCACCCTCTATATCGGAAATGAGGACGGCGACGGCAACAGATACGTCATGATCAATGATTCCAGGATCGTATATCTGATCTCCACAGAGATCTGCGATAATATACTGAATGTAGAATGATGCAACGGAAACTTCACGAAAATTTATAAGAATTTAATTGACAATGCCCGGAAAACGGAGGAAAATAAAATCCGTATTATCATTTAAGTGCAGTGCATCATCCTGTTGGAAGATGCCGCACCGGTTTGTCAGAGATAAAAAGGATGGATGAAAATGAAAGAGAAATTCATGCGGTTTATGCAGGGGCGGTACGGCGTGGATCCGTTCAGCAAGTTCCTTCTCGCTGCCGGGCTTGTCGTTGTATTTCTGTCGGCGGCGCTGGGAAACAGAGGGATCGGTACGGTACTTTATCTCATCGGCTGGATTCTGATCATCTACTGCTATTTCAGGATGTTTTCCAGAAATGTATCAAAGCGCTATGCAGAAAACCAGGCGTTCCTGGCAAAGACATATAAGATCCGCACTTTCTTCCAGAAGCAGAAGAATATCTGGAAGCAGAGAAAGGTATATCATATCTATACATGCCCGAGCTGCAGGCAGAAGATCCGTATCCCGAGGGGAAAGGGGAAGATTGAGATCCGATGCCCGAAGTGCGGGACAACATTTATCAAGAAGAGCTGATATAGTGCCGTATACAGGAGACGGCGGTTCAGACGAGGGAGTTTAAACAGAGAAAATGTCAGATCCATACAGTATATTAGGCGTAGACCGAAATGCATCGGAAGAGGAGATCAAGAAAGCGTATCGCGCCCTCAGCAGAAAATACCATCCGGATGCAAACATCAATAATCCTCATAAAGACGAAGCGGAAGCCAAGTTCAAAGAAGTGCAGCAGGCTTACCAACAGATCATGGATGAACGTGAGCGTGGGTATTCCTCAGATACTTCCTATGGAAACAGCAGCGGCGGATATGAGGATTACGGTTCATTTGGCGGATTCGGCGGGGATGGCCCGTTCGGAGGCTTTGGCTCCGGAGGTTACGGCTACGGAGGCAGTACGCAGAACCGTCAGGAAAGTGAAGAGGACGTCCATCTGAGGGCCGCGGCAAACTACATACGCAGCGGACATTATTCTGAAGCGCTGAACGTGCTGAACGGAATAAAAGACAGAAGCGCTCTCTGGTATTTCTACAGTGCCTCGGCAAACTCGGGGCTCGGGAATAATGTGACCGCGCTGGAACATGCGAAAGAGGCTGTCCGGCTGGACCCTGAGAATATGCGGTACCAGATGTTGCTCCAGAGACTCCAGAATGGCGGCGCGTGGTATCAGCAGAGGCAGACGATGTACGGTTATCCGGGTTCCTTTGACAGCAGCTGCTGCGTGAAACTGTGCATGGCCAATCTTCTGTGCAACCTGTGCTGCGGCGGAGGCGGACTCTGCTGTGGCGGCTATGGCGGAGGATATGGAGGCGGCTACGGCGGATATGTCTGATGAAAAGGCAGATAACAGATGCATGAATGAAAAAAGAGAAGCTGTAATTCCATTGAGAAAAACGGATATGACAGAATACAGAGTAAAACAAAGGGGCTGTCGGTTAATACCGATTTTTAGTCCCTGACATAC
>DWUT01000293.1 GCA_019120615.1 Candidatus Mediterraneibacter norfolkensis | reverse complement strand
AAAGGAGGAAACAGAAATGGCACAGATTTCTAAAGATACAAAGATTGGCGAACTGCTGAATATTTTCCCGGGATGCGCACCGATCCTTATGGAGATCGGAATGCACTGCCTTGGCTGCCCGGCATCTCAGATGGAGACGATTGAGGAAGCGGCAATGGTGCACGAAATTGACAGTGATCTTCTTGTGGAAAAGATTAATGCCGCTATGCAGGCAGGGGCATAAATTATCTCGTAGATAATGGATGAGTTATTTATGTGGAAAAGTATAAAAACAGCCCGGACATTTATCTGTCCGGGCTGTTTTTATACTCGTCATACTGAGGATAACTTCTGTACAGCATCCGCTGATACGATAATCTCGCAGTGTTCTTCAAGAAAAGCGAGTACGGTTGAATCGGCTTTTTCTGGTGAACCGTATTCAGAAAGCATATTACAAATCTTATTAAACTCATTGGCGGAGTGTTCTTCCGGTGCAAGTGCAAGGATGAACATGCTGTTATCTCCGTCCTTATACAAGGTATTCGCTCCATTATACAGCGGTGACAGGAGGCGTGCAGCCTCGATCACTGAATCAAGAGTATCAAATGAAAACAGCCGGATGGAAAAAGGCTGAGGCGGCAGCGTGCTGTCCGGTGCTTTTATCTCAGCTGTTGCCTCTTTTACCTTATTCAGTAAATTGAGGAATTCATCTGCGCCCTGAAGTTTTTCAAGGGCGTCTGTATTCAATGTATCTGTTTCACCGAGTGGTGTGAATTTCGAAAAACGTGTATCCAGTTCTTCGGGATCTTCCACCTTGGTAATGATCAGAACGATCGAATCCGCAGAAGAGGGGATTGCTTCTATCATCAGAGGAAGATCTTCGGCTTCAAACCCAAAATCAAAAGATGCCTGCTGCATCATGTCACGAAATAAAGATTTTGCTTTCTCTGTACCATAAGCCAGTTCGCTCAGCTTCAAATGGCGGGCTGCCAGATCGGCATGCGTCAACGTACAGCGAATCTGATTTTCATTGATTTTCTCAATTTTCATATGCTCACATCCTTATGATATAGATATATGAGAAAGTATGCGTATTGAATCACTTTTTTCAATAAGAGATACTATCTCACAGATAGTATAAACAAAAAATAAAAGGATGTAAAGAAAAACAAAAAGACTTTATAATACTTTTATGTTATCAACAAATCCCACCCAGTTATGAACAAAAAACACATTGAAAAGCGTGTTTACAGCTCATATAATGGCAGTTACAGAAGATGGTATTTTCGGATAAATACAATCTTTATGAAAGGAGGAACACAGGATCATTTCTATTTTTTCAGAGGGAAAGGCTTTGGAACCTTTCTGTCAAAGTAGATTAATCATATCCCTTTGATCGGGGGAATTTCAATGGAACATGTAAACAGCCTCTGCAGATGGTACCATCTTCCATCCCGTCAGATCCAGCAGTATGTCACATACACTTCCTTATGGCAGATCCGGGCGGGAAAGTCTAGCTGTATATTTATCTTGATCTGCGGAGAAAGGAGTAAACGGGAATGAGAACAGAAGAAACGGTTTATAAAAAATTATATGCTGAACTGGAGAGTTACGAAAGAAAAGGTGTAAATATACTGATCGACGGATATCAGGCCAGTCCGCTACAGATCGTGACAGCATATATGGCAAAAGAAGAAGGCACTTATATGCGGGATTATGTGATGGATCCTTCGGGAAATATTGAAGCACTGGCTTTTACAAATATTAATGAATACAGACAGGCAGAGATGACCCCTTGAATGCCGGACAAAAAGATGTGTGTATTATCCAAAAAGAAAATGTTTAAAAAATCCTTAATGCGGCAAATTAGTAATGACGTATTGTAAAAATATTGCTATAATGTTTGCTGATAGGAGGTACGGCATGGACAAAAGAGAAAGGCGGAGTGTAAAGCGCCGTGGCAGAATATCTGCCGCGCACAGAAAAAACTCCGGCAGAGACGTCTGGAACCCGGGAATATCCCCCATGGGAATGAACGGACCACAAAATAGAAGGAAAAACAACAGAGGAAGGCGCCAAAGGCGGAAAATGGTCTTGTTCGTCGTTATCCTGGCAGTCATTATAATAGCTGCCGCTATCGGAGTATTTCTGATCTGGCAGAGATACGGTCCATCGGATGAGAGGGCTGATCTGGAACAATATTATGGGCTGGAGTCAGAAGACGGCCTTGCGGTAGTGATCGATGACCAGGTGATAAACAATGAGGGTGAGACAGCGGAAGGACAGGGCTCTGAAGCACCGGGGAGAATGTATGACGGTCAGTATTATATAGAATACTCGGTCGTGCGGGACTGGATCAATAAACGGTTTTACTGGGATCCAAACGAAAATGTCCTGCTTTATACTTTGCCGGACGGAAATGTGACGGTCGTGCCGGAAAGCAGTGAATATACAGACATCAACGAAAGCAAAAGTGCGGATTATGTTATCCTGAAGACCGAAGGACAGACTGCGTATATTGCCCTCCCGTTTATTCAGACTTATACAAATATGGAATATTCAGTGTATGATGATCCGAAAAGAGTAGTGATCACTTCGCAATGGGGAGAAATCCAGACCGCGGAGATACGGAAGGATACGGAAGTGCGATATCGGGGCGGCGTGAAAAGCCCGATCCTCACTGAAGTGTCAGAATCGGACAAGGTTACAGTGCTCGAGGATGAGAATGACTGGATGAGAGTGAGTACGGAAGACGGCTTTATCGGCTATGTGAAAACGAGTGCTCTTGCGGATATTCGGACAGAAACTACATCCAGAGAATTTGAGGAACCGGTGTACACAAATATTTCAAAAGACTACACGATCAATATGGCATGGCATAATGTGTCGATCGCGGATGCCAATGGTTACATCGAAAATATGATTGCAGATACAGAAGGACTGACAACAATCGCGCCGACCTGGTTCAGTATTGCGGATACCAACGGAAATATGACGTCGATTGCCAGCAGTGACTATGTAACATTCGCGCATCAGGCAGGGCTGGAGGTCTGGGCGGTGCTCCGGGATTTTCATGGGGGCATCAACTCTTATGACGAGACCTATGAGGTGCTCAGCTATACTTCGAAGCGCACAAGGCTGATCGATCAGGTTATTACGGCAGCTCTTCAGACCGGGGTGGATGGGATCAATCTGGATTTCGAACTTGTATCGACCCAGTGCGGGGAGCATTATATCCAGTTCGTGAGGGAGCTGTCTGTGGAATGCCGCAGGAATGGCCTGGTATTTTCTGTAGACAACTATGTTCCTCAGGCATACAATGAACACTATGACCTTGAGGAGCAGGGTGTTGTGGCGGATTATGTGATGATCATGTGCTATGACGAGCACACCGACAGCTCCTATGAGGCTGGTTCGGTTTCTTCGATCAGCTATGTGGAAAACGGGATAACGGAGGCTCTGCGGAAAGTGCCGGCTTCGAAACTGGCTGCCGGTATTCCGTTTTATACAAGACTTTGGACGGAAACACCGAAGACGGAGGAAGAGCTGGCAGAGGAAGCCGGAACGGAAGCGGCTTCTTATCCGAATAAAATCAGCAGTGAGGCCATGGGAATGGAAGAGGCACAGGAGGCGGTCAGAAATGCCGGAGTCCAGACGCAGTGGGATGACAATACAAAGCAGAATTATGCTGAGTGGGAAACTGCGGAAGGAACCTGCAGGATCTGGCTGGAAGACGAGCAGTCGCTGGAAGAAAAACTTGCGGTGATCAGCGAGAATGGCCTGGCCGGCGTTGCAGAATGGAGCCTAGGCTGGGAAGAGCCGGAAGTGTGGGAATTGATTGGACAGTATATAAATTGAATAGAAGAAACTGTGTAGTTTAGAAAGGGACATCCTCTTTTTGCATATAATGTGTGTGAAAGGAGGGTGTTTTCTTTGAAAGAAAAGATCAGATCAGCGGCAGCAGCGGTTTTGCTGACAGGGCTTATCTTACTGTGCTGGCAGATGTCCGTGAAACTAAGAGAAACGATAGATGAGGGGAAAGAGACTTTTGGGAGTGCCGGTGGAAGTACAAGTGTAATAATATTGGATCCGGGACATGGGGGAAAAGATCCCGGAAAGATAGGAGTCAATGGAGCGGAAGAAAAGGATATCAACTTAAGTATCGCTTTAAAAATTCAGGGCATTCTGTCAGAGGAAGGAATTTCGGTGTCCATGACGCGAACGAGTGATGAAAGGCTTGCAGATTCTCAGGTGGAAGATCTGAGAGAACGGGTTGACTTGATCAATAAAAGACGTCCGCTTCTTGTGGTAAGTATACACCAGAACAGTTATTCAGATGAAAGCGTGAAGGGATCGCAGGTTTTTTATTTTAAAGATTCAAAAGAAGGGGAAAGGGCGGCTGGCTGTATTCAGAATACTCTGGGAAAATTGGATCCGGATAATACCAAACAGATCAAAGCAAATAATACATATTATCTGTTGAAGAATACAGAGGTGCCGGTAATTATTGCAGAGTGCGGCTTCCTGAGTAACTATGAAGAGGCAGAAAAACTGATAAGTGAAGAGTATCAGGAAGAAATAGCGGGAGCTGTCGCAGAGGGGATCATGGAATATGTGAGGACATCTTCTGAATGAGCCGCTGACAAAACAGTTTTTTTTTGAAGCAAATAATGGTATAATACAGCTTATGAAAACGATAGTAAGAAAGACAGATAAAAATCAAATAGATAACGAAGTGATCAGGGAAGCGGGAGAAATTCTGAAAAAAGGCGGTCTGGTGGCCTTCCCGACAGAGACGGTGTACGGTTTGGGCGCAGATGCTCTGAAATCTGAGGCGGCGAAGAAAACGTATGAGGCTAAAGGGAGACCCTCGGACAATCCTCTGATCGTGCATATCTCAGACTATGAAGATCTGAAAAAGATCGCGGTAAATATTCCCGCTCAAACAGATGCACTTGCGGCACATTTCTGGCCGGGACCTCTTACCATGATCTTCGAAAAAAGCGATATCGTTCCGTATGGGACCACTGGTGGCCTGGATACTGTTGCTGTCCGGATGCCCAGTGATCCGATTGCGGCGGAAGTAATCAGGGAGGCAGGCGGATTTGTCTCGGCCCCCAGTGCTAATACTTCTGGCCGCCCAAGCCCTACGACAGCGGAGCATGTCCTGGAGGATCTGGGCGGTAAGATCGATATGGTGATCGATGGAGGAAGTGTGGAGATTGGTCTGGAATCCACTATATTGGATATGACGGTGGAACCGCCGATGATCCTTCGCCCGGGAGCGATAACTGCGGATATGTTTGAAGAGGTGATCGGTCCGGTCAGTGTGGACGAGACGATCCTGGGAAGTGAGAGCGAGAAGCCTCCGAAGGCCCCGGGAATGAAATACAGGCATTATGCTCCTAAGGCGAGACTGGCCATTGTGGAAGGGGACCTGAGAGAGGAGATACTGGCGATCCGCCAGCTTGCCTATGCGGCCGGCAGGGAAGGGAAGAAAGTAGGGATCATCGCCACGGATGAGACTCTCCCGTTCTATGGCCATGGTCTGGTAAAAGATATTGGAACACGGGAAAATGAAAAGACGATAGCGAGAAATCTGTATCGGATCCTCAGAGAATTTGATGAGGAGGATATTGATACGATTTACAGTGAATCGTTTGCAATGCAGGGAATAGGAAAAGCGATCATGAACCGTCTGGAAAAGGCGGCGGGACATCTTCGAATATCAGCGGCAGCGATCGTGAAAGAACAGAGGTACAGAAGGGTCATTTTCGTGAGCAGCACCGATTCGGCGAGGGGGCCGATGGCAGCAGAGCTTCTCAGACATGAGGATCTGGAACAGGAGTATGTCATAGATTCCATGGGGATAGTGGTTCTCTTTCCCGAGCCGGCAAATCAGAAAGCAGAGGCAATCATGAAGAGCGCGGGGATGACGCTGGAGGAACACACGTCCCGGCAGTTTGATGATGAGAACCTTCAGGATGATGTTTTGGTACTTGCGATCAATGAGACGGCAAAGAGCAAGATTCTGGCGGAATATAAAAATGCGGTAAATGTTTATACTCTTAATGAATTTACAGGAGATCAAACCGAGATACCGAATCCCTACGGGAAACCTCTGACGGCGTACGGGGAGTGCTATGAAGTACTGAGAACTCTGATTGGAAAACTTGCGGAAAAGCTGAATATTCTTGCAAAAGGAGAAAAATAATGGCAGAAATACATGTAATGGATCACCCGCTGATCGCGCACAAGATCAGTTATATCAGAAGAAAAGATGTGGGAACTAAAGAGTTCAGAGAAGTTATCGGTGAGATTGCGGAGCTTATGTGTTATGAAGCGACCCGTGACCTGAAATTAAAAGAAGTGGACATAGAAACACCGATCGCGCATACTGTGGGCAGAGAACTTGACGGTAAGAAGCTGGCCATTGTGCCTATTCTGCGAGCTGGGATTGGCATGGTAGACGGAATGCTTGCCCTGATCCCGGCGGCAAAAGTAGGGCATATCGGACTTTACAGGGATCCTGAAACGCTGGAGCCAGTTGAATATTACTGCAAACTCCCGCCAGACTGTGAGGAACGAGAAGTGTTTGTAGTGGATCCGATGCTGGCGACAGGAGGTTCCAGTACAGCGGCGATCAGGATGCTCAAGGAAAAAGGTGTGAAAAAAATACGGTTTCTCTGCATTATTGCGGCGCCGGAGGGGGTGAAAAGGATGCGCGAGGAGCATCCGGATGTGGAAATCTATATAGGAGCACTGGACGAGAGGCTCAATGATCACGGCTATATTGTGCCGGGGCTCGGAGATGCAGGAGATCGTATTTTCGGTACAAAATAATATGGCGGAGGCGGTGTGCAATGTCTGATAAAAGAACAGATTATCTATCCTGGGATGAATATTTTATGGGAGTAGCGATGCTTTCGGGGATGCGCTCGAAGGATCCGAACACGCAGGTGGGATGCTGTATTGTAAGTGAAGATAATAAGATACTTTCGATGGGGTATAACGGTTTTCCGATCGGATGTTCGGACGATGAGTTCCCGTGGGCCAGAGAAGGAGAAGATCCGCTGGAGACGAAATATGTCTATTCCACACACAGCGAACTGAACGCTATCCTTAATTATAATGGGGGAAGTCTTGCCGGGGCAAAGCTTTATGTTTCTCTGTTCCCATGCAATGAATGTGCAAAGGCGATCATACAGGCGGGAATCAAAGAGGTGATCTACGATTGTGATAAGTATGCAGATACATCAAGCGTGATTGCTTCGAAGAGAATGATGGATGCAGCGGGGGTCAGATATCATCAGTATCACCGCACCGGAAGAAAAGTAGAGATTGAACTGTAGAGTAGAACAGATCAGATCAGATACAGATCTGGCAGTACTGAAAACAGAATAGAATGAAATTTCAGCAGGTACGCTCCGGCGTACCTGTTTCATGGCATAGTGGGAGGAAAAATGAAAAGGATATTATTAATGGTAATAAGAAATATTTTTCTGGTGCCATTTGCGTGGTGCCGCCTTTGTTACAGGGCGTCTCATGTGGATAAATATACAGAAGAAGATATGTACAGATTTCTGCAGTGGATCGATCTGCATGCAAATAAGGGGGGGAATGTGCTGATTGATGTACACGGGCTGGAAAATCTGCCGGAAAGGAATGGATTTATGATCTTCCCGAATCATCAGGGATTGTATGATGTATTGGCTGTGATCGAGGCATGTCCCAGGCCATTTTCTGTGGTTGCAAAAAAAGAAATTGGAAATATTCCGTTTCTGAAACAGGTTTTTGCATGCATGAGGGCGTATATGCTGGATCGCGATAATGTACGCCAGGCAATGGAGGTTATCGTTAATGTTGCAAAAGAGGTGAAAAAAGGAAGGAATTATCTCATCTTTGCAGAGGGGACACGTTCAAAAAACGGCAATCGTGTAGGATTATTCAAGGGTGGGAGTTTTAAATCTGCAACAAAAGCACAATGCCCGATCATCCCGGTAGCGCTGATCGATTCGTTTAAACCGTTTGATACTAATACGACCAGACCGGTAACGGTTCAGGTTCATTTCATGAAACCGATGCTGTATGAAGAGTACAAAGATATGAAAACGACGGAGATTGCAGCAATCGTGCAGGAACGGATTCAAAATAAGATTGACGAGAACATCACAGGGTGAGCCGGGATGAGAGGCATGTAGGCTGGGCATTGCTGTAGTTTTAGAAAAATATAAAAAATAAAAAATATTTATTGACATTGGGGAATGTGTTTGGTACAATAAATTTCGCACTATTGATGTGCTAAATGAATAGTTTGCTGCGGAAAACCGCAGGCGTATTCAGAATCAGGAGAAATACTCAAGAGGCTGAAGAGGCGCCCCTGCTAAG
>DWUT01000292.1 GCA_019120615.1 Candidatus Mediterraneibacter norfolkensis | reverse complement strand
TGGGAAATATGGATAAAATATGTGGGGAGATGGGTCAGATCTTTTGAGAGGGAAGTTTTGAACTGCGCAGACAGACAGCCGGGCAAAAGAATATATCTCGACCACAGAGGAAAGGAATCAATTTCGATTTGCATAGAGATATTACAATAGCATATTCTAAAAGAGACTAGCGTAATGTGTATCATAGATAATTTCGATCATATCAAAGTTTTGGAGAGCATTTTATCCACTCTATGTCCAAGACAAAGATAATGCTACTTATTTGCAAAATAGCAAAGAAATTTATAGCGTCAAAAGTGAAGAATCGATATAGCTTAAGTATAGGAGGGAGCATTTTCTTAAAATAGGTTCTTAAAATAAATAAAAAATCTTGTAAAAAATTAATAATAGTTGTATACTTTACAACAAGAAATGAGATACACGGGGTAGCGTGTACAGTCATTTTGGTAGGAAATGTGACTTAGGAGAAACGTTTAGATAATGTCAAATGATAAACAGAAGAATCTTAATTGGTCGTTGCGTGAGTTAGTGTTTAAAATTATCGTAATGGCTGTTACAGTAAGTATTGGATTATGGTGTGGGTGGACAGATTCGTATAGCTCATTTTATATTGCAGTTTTAGTTCAAGCTGTTAATAATATATATGATTCGAGCGCTTTTCTTAAAGGATATGCTAGATTTATTACTATATTCCACTTGGTGGCTCTTTTCGGTGCAGTTGTATCAGCAATTTTAGCTATAATGCATTTTACGATAGAGGGACAAATTGTTGACACTCCTGAATGTGTAATTGGAATAGTAATAGCTCTTAGTGTTCCAATAGTTTATTTTGGAATAGAACTTTACAGTATGATACGCCATAATAGATATTAGAGAGGTATATAGTATGATAATTGTAATTTGGGCACTAGTAATTATTTGCATAGTTATTGTTTGTGGAGAAATTAAATATCGTTATTTTGATATGAAAGAAGCAAAAAAAGAGAACAAGATGATATCTAAAGATTGGAAAGATAATATGGATTATGACTTTTGCGATCTTTCTATAGAGGGAACATCCAATGATATGGTATCTCAGCAGGTATTAGCAATGAGAGGATCTTGGCGTTTGGCACAGAGACAAGTGATGAATGAGCAGTCTTTTATGGTACTCAAGCAAGAGGAATATAGGAAAAAACTATAAAAGCTAGGAGAAAATATGACTCAGAAAGAAATTTTTGATATTTTAAGTAAACCAGAAATCTGTCATTTTTTTAATGATATTAGTCAAGTTCATATGTATACGAAGCATTATTTGCTTATTTCTGAGGAAATATCAGAAGAAGGGGTTACTTTTTTACAACCTTTAAAAGAGCACAGGGATGCATATGATCATTTGATGAGAATATTTAGTATTCCCATTAAGAAGGCAGAAGAGAAAGATATAGAAAAATATATATTAGATAATGTAAAAAAGGCGTTTGGACATGAGTACAGAGCTTTTTTTGATACAGCAGACTGGTTTACTTATATTTGTAGAAAGTATATTAGAGAAGAACTATCTTTTAATGCGAAAAAGAAAATATATAAAGAAAAGTATGATGATTATGAACAAATAAAGGAATTTATTAATGAACTTCCATTTTTGGTGGCAAATTATAGAGAATCGAAAGATATTAGCAATCAAGAACCAATTTTAGAAGAGGTATTAAAATATAAAATGACAATGGATAAATTATTGGATATATATAAAAAAATTAAATTGTTGTAAAAATGTATGACATACATAGCCGGATGGTTTTCAGAAAAAGAAGATCATCCGGCTATTTTTATGCCCGGTTATATGAAATCAGTTGTGGAATATCCAATCATGGGCAGGAAAGGAGATGAAGTTTATGCCTTATGTTGCGCCGGAAGTGGTGCAGAGAGTGAAACAGATCGATCTTCTGACTTATCTGAAAACCTATGAACCTTATGAGCTGGTGCATTTCTCTGGGAATGTTTATACCACCAGATCTCACGATAGTTTGAAGATTTCCAACGGAAAATGGATGTGGTGGAGCCGGGGCATCGGAGGCAGGAGCGCACTGGATTATCTGATCAAAGTGAGAGGCTATGACTTTGTGCAGGCGGTACAAATTATAGCAGAACAGGCGGCAATCCAACCGCCTGTTTCCATACCAGCCGAAAAGAAAACAGAGAAAAAGTTGATCCTGCCAAAGCCTTACCGCTATCAGACGTATGCAGTATCTTACCTGCAGAACCGTGGGATTGATATGGAGATGATTCAGTATTGTCTGAAAACCGGACAGGTCTATGAGAGTGAGAACTATCACAACGTGGTTTTTGTGGGGAAGGATCAGAGCGGAATCCCTCGTTATGCGGCTCTGCGTGGGATCGGTACGGATTTTGTTGGGGAGGCGTCCGGGAGTGACAAAAACTACTCTTTCTGTATTCCGGCAGAGGAAAAATGCCGGGCAGTCCATCTGTTTGAGTCAGCCATTGACCTGTTATCTTATGCCACGGAGCAAAAGCTGGACGGGAAAAACTGGAGAGAAGAACACCTGTTATCTCTTGCGGGCGTGTATCAGCCAGCTAAAGAAATTGAGAAAAGCAAGGTGCCGGCGGCGCTGACACGCTTTCTAAGAGAACGTCCGGAGGTGGATATGGTGGTATTTCATTTGGATAATGACCGGACGGGAAGGCTTGCGACACAGGCCATCCGGACGATTCTTCCGAAGAAATATCAGACAAAAGATGAGCCGCCAAAGCAGGGGAAAGACTGTAATGACAGTCTCTGTATCCGGCTGGGGATCCGGCAGACAAAGCGGGAAAAGCGGCACAGAGAAAGAAGTTTGGAACGATAGAAAGAGAGGATTTTATGAAAACAATTCACTATGATCTGCGGATCATTCACAGAAAAAAGATTGCAATAGGTGCGCTCAACCGGAAAGAAATTGACCGGATTCTGCGAGATCTGATCACGTCTGGAGAGGCTTTGAACATGGAGGGCGGCGAAGTAGTCGGCATTGTAGTTGAAGAAAAAGGAGAGCGGGATTGTCCGGGAACCTGCGATCATTGCCAGTATCTTTGCCCGAAAAATGAAGATTGTATGATGGACGACCTAGAAGATCGGTGCCGATCCTGTGAGTATGGCTGTGAAAAATGTGGCACTTGCAGTCTGATAGACTATGGCGTCTGCGGAGATGAGGAGTGTGAAAACTGCCACTGGCGCTGCCCGGAATGTGGCGGATGTACACATCCAGAAGGAGAGAAGCAGCCATGACAGGTTTTCTTTGTCGGCAGGTAATGATCCGCCGGAGGCCGAAACGGAGCGCAGGCGGAGTGTGATACACAATACCAGCAAGCAACGCCTTTGGATTGCCAGACCGTATCTGGCACTCCTTCGGCAGCTTGTTAGGGAAAATCCCTAAAACCCTTTTAGAAGAAATGGAGGTAGGAATGAAGATGATCCAGTTTATTTGCGGAACAATGGTGGGCGGTATGATCGGCGTGTCCGTGATGTGTCTTATGCAGATCAACCGCCTGTACAAGCATGACAGGGAGGTAGATGAATGATACGCATGGAAATGACCAGAACAGAAAAAGACGCTGCAGAAAGTAGATTGAAAAAATATCAGCAGACATTGACAGGAAAGGGGGATGGACAGCATGAGCAGCACGGTAGCAGTGAAGGCGTTCGCAGAGAGCGTGACACAACAGATTAAAGATTATCTGCCGGAAGAATATCAGAACATGCAGTGTGAGATTTCAGAACAGCAGAAGAATAATGGTGTAATGTTGACAGGAATTGTACTCAATATGCCGGGACAGCATATCGCTCCAGTTGTCTATATGGAGCCTTTTTATGATCAGGTTCGTAAGGGAGAGCCGGTGGATCGGATCATGAATCGTATCGCCGATGTATGCAGACAGTCCTTGGCTGTGCGGGAGTTGCCGGAAAGTCTGGATTTTACGGACTATGATTCTGTGAAGGATTATTTAACAGTGCAGGTCATCAATACAAAAGCGAATCAGCGGATGTTATCCAAAGTTCCGCATAAGCAAATGGAAGACCTATCTGTAATCTGCCGGATTGAATTCCCTTCGCCCGCCGGGGAGGGAGTTGGGAGTGTCAAAGTAACCCATGAAATGCTGAGTCAGTGGGGAGTACGCCCGGAGGAAGTTTACCAGAAGGCGGTGGAAAATTCAGTCAAGGGCAGTCCGGCTGTACTGATGAGCATGGATGATCTGATGATGGAAATGATGGGACTTCCTTTTGAAACACAAAATCTCCTGCAGTTGGAAGAAGGGGCAGAGTTACCAAAAGAGGGTATGTATGTGCTGAGTAACCCGATAAGATTAAATGGCGCTTCTGTCCTAGCCTATCCCAATCTGCAGGAACAGTTGGAGTCCGTATTTCCACAGGGCTGTTATCTTCTTCCTTCGTCTCTCCATGAGATGATTGTCATTCCAAAAGATCTCGGCATGACACCCAAAGAAATGGGAGAGATGGTGCGTGACGTGAATCAGAAAGAAGTAGCCCGTGATGAAATCCTGTCAGACCGGGTATATGAGTTTGACAAAGATAAACGACAGTTGCGTCAGATATCGGAATCCATAGAAAAAGCAAAGGAGATGGAGCGATGAGAAAACGAAATGTGGCAATCCTGTTCCGGCTGAACCGGAAAGAGGCGGAAGCACTGGATAAGAAAGTGAAGAAGAGTGGTCTGAGCCGGGAGGCATATCTCCGCCATCTGATCAGCGGCGTGGTTCCGAGAGACGCTCCGCCGCCGGACTATTATTCCATGATGAGGGAACTCCACCGGATCGGGAATAACCTAAACCAGATCGCACAGAAAGCC
>DWUT01000291.1 GCA_019120615.1 Candidatus Mediterraneibacter norfolkensis | reverse complement strand
ATTCTCCATATTTAATTTTTATTCATGAAACAACCCTGGACCGCATCCGGAAAGAATCTGTTTATGGAGAAAAAATATTTTCGTAATGTTACGAAATGTTAATAAAATTTAAGAAAAGAGAATAGCTTTTTTAAAATTTGTATCCTATAATGAACGATGAATTAATGGGTTGCGAGTTCCGCCCGTACTCAGGAACCGTAACTCTGTCAGAAAAAGTTTATTAATTCTTTCTTAAGCCAATATCTTTCTTTTACAAGATATTGTATACTCGATATAGAGTGAAATACAAATGAGGAGATGTAGAAATGGACAGGAGGAGGGGGAACCGATATAACGTTAATGCTCTGATCCTGTGCGGACTTGTTTTTTTTGCCGTTGTGGCGACTATCTTCTGTATGGTTGCGAATGGCAGGGAAGCCGCGAAGGAAGAACAACGAATATCGGCAGAACAACAGGCGGCGGCAGAACAGGCAGCCGCGGAAAAGAAGGCCCAGGAAGAGACGGAAGCCGCAGCGGAGGCGAGAAAAGAATCGGATTCTGTTCAGCCAGGAGTGGCAGTGGGGACGACGGAGGAGTCTGATGACGAAAAAGTGGTATATCTGACATTTGATGACGGTCCGTCCAAGAACACGCAGAGGGTGCTGGATATACTTGAAGAATATGATGCGAAAGCAACGTTTTTCATAACAGGACAACAGCCGGAGTACTATTCCATGATTAAGACTGCATATGATGCCGGACATACGATCGGACTTCATTCGTATGCACATGATTATGCTAAGGTATATGCCTCAGTAGATGCCTATTTCGAAGATCTGGATAAGATTGGAGAACTGGCAAAAGAATATCTTGGGTTTGTGCCGTGTTATATCCGCTTCCCGGGAGGGGCGTCGAATACGGTCTCGAAAAAATATACCCCGGGCATTATGTCGGAACTTACGGAGAAGGTAGTGGAAAAAGGATATCAGTATTATGACTGGAATGTGAGCAGTGGAGACGGGGAGAAGGCGTCGAAGGGGGAGATCATCAAGCAGTCGGAAACAGATGCCTATGATCACATCATGATCCTGTTCCACGACGCGGCGACAAAGGATACAACGGTGGAAGCTCTGCCGGACATCCTGAAATATTATCAGGACAAAGGATATGAATTCCGGGGGATTGACCGGAATAGCCTGATCTTCCACCATCAGACGAACAACTAGAGATAAAATAATGATTTATCGACTTATACCCCTTTCTGTGATATTATAATTTTCGGATTATAGAACACAGAAAGGGGTATTATGTAATCTGATAAGTGCATGTGAAGTGAGGTGAAATCTGTGAATTTTGATATGTCCCAATTTGATTCTTACCGTGAAGATAACCGGCGCGAAGTCAAAAAGGCGAAGGGCGGACTTCCGCTGTCCCTCTGGGAATCTTACTCGGCTTTTGCAAACTGCTATGGCGGAGTCATTATCCTTGGTGTAAAGGAAGACAAAGATGGCAGCTGGTATATGACCGGGCTGGAAAATGCAGCTAAGCTGCGAAAAGATTTCTGGGATACGATCAACAATAAAAATAAGGTTTCGGTAAATCTTCTGACAGACAGTGACATCGAAATATATGAGGAAAATGGCAATGTCATAATGGTCATTTATGTTCCTAAAGCAAAGCGCGAGCAGAAGCCGGTATTTATAAACGGTGATATGTTCAATGGAACTTTTCGAAGAAACTGGGAGGGGGATTATCACTGTGAGCGAAGCGAGGTGCTCGCAATGCTCCGGGATCAGCCGGAAGAGACGGCAGATATGAAGATCCTGGAAGATATGTCGCTGGATGTGCTCAATACAGAGACAGTTCATGCTTATCGTAATCGTCACATGGCTTATCGAAGGGAACACGTCTGGGAAAGATTGGACGATGCAGAATATCTAGAAAGGATAGGCGCGGCAAAGCTGTCTGCGAAAGATAAATTTTTGCATCCTACTGCAGCGGGGCTTCTTATGTTTGGAGAAGAATATAAGATTTTATATGAATTTCCTGAATATTTTCTGGACTACCGGGAAATTCTTGATCCGACAATACGCTGGACGGACAGGCTGCAGTCCAGTTCGGGTGATTGGACGGGAAATTTATTTGATTTCTTTTTCCGTGTTTACGGCAAACTTGTGAAAGATCTGAAAATTCCTTTCAAGCTGGAGGGAATAACCCGGGTAGATGATACGCCTGTACACAAGGCGTTGAGAGAAGCTTTGGCAAACTGTATTGTAAATACAGACTTTTATTTCCCGAGAGGGATCGTAATTCGGAAAGACGCAGAGTCTATCGTAATGGAGAATCCGGGGAGTATTCGAACTGGAAAAGCTCAGATGCTGAAAGGCGGCATATCAGATCCCCGCAATAAGGCTTTGATGAAAATGTTTAATCTGATCGGCATTGGTGAGAGGACCGGCAGCGGTGTGCCGGATATATACAGTGTGTGGGAACAGCAAGGGTGGGATCAGCCGGAAGTTATAGAAGAATACGGACCCGACAGAACTATTTTGAAATTATCGTTTGTGAAAAAAACGGCGATAAAAAATGGCGATAAAAAAACGGCGATAAAAAATGGCGATAAAAAGAAAATCTCAAAAAAGACGATGCAGCAGCTGCAAGATATTCTGGCATTTATGACTTCTGACAGAGAATATAAAACAGGTGAAATAGCAGAATTTATCGGGGTAAAAGAGTCGAGAGCAAGAGTTCTGGTAGGTGAACTTGTGAACTCTGGAAAGATCAAAGCAATCGGGAAAAATAAAGGACGCAGATATAAAAGAATATAATGGTTATGGTTCA
>DWUT01000003.1 GCA_019120615.1 Candidatus Mediterraneibacter norfolkensis | reverse complement strand
TTTCCGTCAATATTGTCAAGTGCAGCCTTGATGCCTCCTAACATTTTACCATATTTTGGTCCTACAGTCTTTAACTGCGGTTTAAATGTATATGAAGTAAAGTCTCTTACATCTTCCGTAAATTTAACATTCTTAACATTCAGCTCGTCAGCGACGATCTCCTGATAGAACTCAGAAAGCTCGAAGCCCGCCTTTACGAACATCTGTCCGATAGGCTGACGGTTCTTGATATTGGATGCATTTCTGCAGGCACGTCCCATAACGACCAGCTTCAGGACATGGTCCATGTTCTCTTCCAGTTCCGCGTCTATCTGCTCTTCGTGTACTTCCGGGAACAGGCACAGATGGATACTTTCCGGGGCATCCTTGTCAATACTGCGGACAAGGTTCTGATAGATTTCCTCCGTCATGAACGGGATCATCGGAGCCGCTGCCTTGGAGACAGTCACAAGCGCTGTATACAGTGTCATGTATGCATTGATCTTATCCTGCTCCATTCCCTTTGCCCAGAAACGTTCACGGCTTCTTCTGACATACCAGTTGCTCATGTCATCGACAAACTCCTGAAGCGCGCGTGCCGCCTCCGGGATCCTGTAGTTTTCCAGATTGCTGTCCACATCTTTTACCATGGTGTTCATCTTGGACAGGAGCCATTTATCCATAACAGAGAGTTTGTCATACTCCAGTTCATATTTTGTGGCGTCAAACTCGTCAATATTCGCATAGAGAACGAAAAATGCATAGGTGTTCCACAGTGTTCCCATGAACTTGCGCTGTCCCTCTGTCACAGCCTTGCCGTGGAAACGGTTCGGCAGCCAGGGAGCGCTGTTGATGTAGAAGTACCAGCGGATCGCATCGGCGCCGTATTTCTCAAGAGCTTCGAAGGGATCGACTGCATTTCCCTTGGACTTGCTCATCTTCTGCCCGTTCTCATCCTGAACATGTCCCAGGACGATGACATTCTTGTACGGAGCCTTGTTGAAGATCAGCGTGGAGATCGCCAGCAGGGAGTAGAACCATCCTCGTGTCTGGTCCACTGCCTCGGAGATGAAGTCCGCCGGGAACTGTTCTTCAAACAGTTCTTTGTTCTCGAATGGATAGTGGTGCTGCGCGAAAGGCATGGATCCGCTGTCGAACCAGCAGTCGATGACTTCCGGCACTCTGTGCATCTCTTTTCCGCACTTCGGACACTTGATTGTCACTGCATCGATGTACGGGCGGTGCAGTTCGATGTCGTCCGGGCAGTTATCGGACATGCTTTTCAGTTCCTCGATGCTTCCGATGGAATGCATGTGTCCGCACTCACACTCCCAGATATTGAGGGGTGTTCCCCAGTAACGGTTCCGGCTGATGCCCCAGTCCTGCACGTTCTCGATCCAGTCGCCGAAACGTCCTTTTCCGATGCTCTCTGGAATCCAGTTGATGGTATTGTTGTTTGCGATCAGGTCGTCTCTGACAGCAGTCATCTTGATGAACCAGGACTCGCGCGCATAGTAGATCAGCGGTGTGTCGCATCTCCAGCAGTGGGGATAGCTGTGTTCAAACTTCGGCGCGTCAAAGAGCAGTCCTCTCGCATCCAGATCCTTGAGTACTTCCGGATCCGCCTTCTTTACAAATAATCCTGCGAACGGAGTAGATTCCGCCATATTTCCTTTCTCGTCCACCAGCTGTACAAACGGAAGATCATATTTTCTTCCCACGTTGGCATCGTCTTCACCGAATGCCGGCGCGATGTGAACGACTCCGGTACCGTCTGTCAGTGTGACATAAGTGTCGCAGGTCACGTAGAATGCTTTCTTTTTCTGCTTTGCGGCTGCGTCTGCGGCGCACTGGTAAAGAGGCTCGTATTCCTTGCCTTCCAGGTCGGTTCCTTTGTATGTCTCCAGAACTTCGTATGCCGGCTTTCCTTCCTCACCCAGCTTTCCTAAAACCGTGTCGAGAAGAGCGCATGCCATATAGTAGGTATATCCGTCCGCCGCTTTTACCTTTGCGTAATCCTCGTTCGGATTCACACAGAGAGCAAGGTTAGATGGCAGCGTCCAGGGCGTGGTGGTCCATGCCAGGATGTACGCGTCCTCATCTTTGACTTTAAATCTCACGACTGCAGAGCGCTCTTTTACATCCTTGTAGCCCTGAGCCACTTCCTGTGCGGACAGAGGTGTTCCGCAGCGCGGGCAGTAGGGAACGATCTTGAAGCCTTTGTAGAGAAGTCCCTTCTCCCAGATCTGCTTCAGCGCCCACCACTCGGACTCGATGAATGTGTTGTGGTATGTTACATAGGGATGCTCCATGTCAGCCCAGAAGCCAACGGTCGCGGAGAAGTCCTCCCACATTCCCTTGTATTTCCACACACTCTCCTTACATTTGTCGATAAACGGCTCCAGACCATATTCTTCAATCTGTTCTTTTCCATCCAGGCCGAGTGATTTTTCTACCTCAAGCTCTACCGGGAGACCGTGTGTGTCCCATCCGGCTTTTCTCGGCACCATGTAGCCCTTCATCGTGCGGTATCTCGGGATCATGTCCTTGATAACACGTGTCAGCACATGGCCGATGTGGGGCTTTCCGTTTGCTGTCGGAGGTCCGTCGTAGAAAATGTACTCGGGACATCCCTCTCTCTCTTCGATGCTCTTCTCGAAGATGTGGTTTTCTTCCCAGAATTTCTCGACCTCTTTTTCACGGCCGACGAAATTCATGTCCGTGGATACTTTCTTGTACATGTTGATTTTTTCCTTTCTGTTGGGCCCGCACGCAGCTATATGCCGATGGCGGGCTCACTCTCGTTCGGAATGATTTTCCCTTCTGCGGGGCGGTCCGGCGCAGTGATGTGCCGCTGGCGGACTCGCTCTCGCTCGGAATGAAACGCAGCGGACACGTAAGAGCGCAAAGAACGCGCTCTAAGTGCCGGCGTTTCATTACGGTCCTTCATCGGCACATCACTGCGCCGGACCGTTCCAGAACGGGAGCCTGAATCATAGTTTCTGGGTTGTGCCGGGAGGTGGGTCAGAACTGCTGTGCGTTTTCGCAGTTTGGGGCTGCTTTACTACGGAGCCGTCCTCTCCTTCCGGCAGTCTTTTTTAATCAGCTGACAGGGAGAAGCCTTCCGGCTTCGGGGGCCTGCATGAGCGGTGTGTCCGCTGCGTTTTTCTCCAAGCGAAAGCGGGTCCACAACGGACATATCGCTCATGCAGGCCCCACACTGCCGGTAAGTTCTTCCCCTGTCAGCTGATTAAAAAAGGCTTCCGTCCTGCAATAGGACGAAAGCCATACTCTCGTTTCAACCACCTGTTACATCATACTTGAACTTCTTTTTCCTTATACATTCTGCCTTTCTGTATTCAGAAACTCTCAGTTCGTATATGGCATCCTCTAACGCGGGATCTGCGTCAGCCCTTACTCCCTGATATAGCTGTTTTGGGGGCTGCAGCTCTGGAGTGATGTTCGGAAACTTCCTACTGATACCGGGCTTTCACCCTCCCCGGTTCGCTAGGACGTTCGGATGGATCTTACTGTCTCCGTCATAGCCTTTGATTTTGAAATTCATACGGCATTTATTATAATAAAAAACCCCTTGATTAGTCAAGGGGTTTCAGTAAACACCATTTAAATTCACTATATATCTGCAAGTCATTTTAAAGGAAAACTTCTTTAAACACCCGTTCTTCCCATAATCCTGTCCATTTGGGGATTAATATCTCCAAGCACTTCATCGGAGGAATATCTGCTGTCTCTTTCTCTAAGCACATCTGAAAACGAATTCCAGATATCCTTATTCTGATCCGGTGTTGTTTGCAGTTTAATATCTGTTGTATAATTATTTCTATAAATTTTATTCATTTTACTATTCCTCCGTTTATACATTTTAATATCTAGCAATTCCTGTTGTCAAGACTGCATTCCCTATATTGTTCATAATTTTGTACAATTTTTCTCTTTCCACCTCTGGTGTTCTTTTTCCTGTTTTGCTACATATTCGGATATGCTGTTATTGATATGACTATAAATTTCAGAGCATTCCAGATCAGGTTTTCCTTTAAATAAATTAAACATCTCTTTAAGCGCCTGTACATCTTTCTGGCATTCTGATTTTTTTACCCTCTCGTTCATTCCTTTGCAAACACTTTCCGCATAGATCAAAAGTTCCCTTTGCATCCAGCCATAGCGGAAAAGATCTTCAACAACTCTGCCATGTTCTGCGTCTGGTAAATCTTCTTCCTTTTCTGAATGACACGAAGTTGAGAATATTCTTCTATCTGGAGGTAACTTGTTCAACAAAAAATGGATAACCTTTTCTCTGAGCATCTGTTCTTCCGGTCTGTTTTCTTCAGAAATTTCCCTTCCTTCTGAAATCTTAAAAGCCTCTCTAAAGTCATTTTCATCAATACCCAATATGACCATTGCCGCGACATCGCTGAATATCTCTCTGTAGATTTTTATAAGCCGCTCAATTGCCTGCCTTACCTTTCTGTCCCCCTGCATTTTTCTTCTGTTCCCATCGAGATATCCCTGGATTCTATATGTGAATTTCATAAGACGTATAAAATCTTCGTCATTCTTCTCTATTTCTTTTCTTATGCTTTCCGGAAGGCAGAATATTACCTGATGTGCTCTTTTTTCTGTCGGTCCAATATAATTCCAAACTGCATCATACAGTTTTTCCGCAAGACCGCTTGCATATATTTCTTTTTTCCCTCCAAACTGACTTTGATTATAGTTCAAAATAAAGCGCAAAGCGTCTGTCTGCAGGGTGCCTTTTATACTTTTTTTCAGTTTGCAGAAAATATTTTTCTCCATTTCCGTCAACGCATTGGGGCTGTAACTTTCCGGGAAAATATATTCTGCTATAAAGTATGCGAGAGTAATCGTTATGCCCTCCAGTCTTGCCGCCCGATTTCTAACCTGTTCTGATACATAGTGCGCGATTTCGTGATTCAGAATGATCATTAAGTCACGCGGGAGAAAGAGGGATCTTTGAGAAAGTCTTACAAGAATCAGCCTGTCTCTTTCCGGAAGTCCAAAGCTTATTATGTTGGTTATCGGACGGGATTCTATTTCAGGCGCCAGTATACAGCAGTACTTATGACTGCTGTCATTCAATACGTCTGTAACCTTACCTATAAACCATAAATACATCAAGTTCAGCTTTATCGGTATCGAAAAAGATGTTCCGCTGTATCCCGGAACCATAAGGAATATCTGGTCTGTATGAATAGTATGGTAAAGAACAGAATTCACAGAATCAAGGAACCTTTTTATTGACAATTTTATACTTTCAATCTGATCATAATAATTTCTCTCTTCATTTTCTATTGCCCTATCAAGCAATTCATTAAATAGATCCAGTGCTGGAAACAGAAGCCAGAAAATATTTTTTGACAGTCCAAAATTCTCATATTGATCCAATGTATTAACGGTCTGCATCAGCGCCTGATAATAAGAATATAAACTTTCATCCTCTTTTTTTATCATTTCCAATCGTTCGCCGTACTGTTTCAAAAGCTCTCTGCACATGCTTGTTTTTTCCCCGGGATCTGATTCCGGTAAATCCAATCCTTCGACATCTCTCCATATTTCTTCTTTTACGGCAAATGAAGTCTCTATATTGTATACTCCTCTTCCATATACGCCGTTTTGATGTGTGGCAAATCCTCGGGGTACGAGAAGCGCCATCAGGCTTTTTACATCCGTCTCATGTAGTGTTATACATATATTCTCATGTCCGGACACATAGGAATATACCGCCTTATCATATCCCTTCAGTCCCCATTCACTATCGCTCTTATCCAGTGTTGCCTTCAATTCTGCAAGTATCTTAGCATTTCCGGAAGTAACTAAATGTATACTCAATCTTTTTATAGATTGTTCAACAAAACAGTTTGTCTGATTCCATACGTCCAGTATTTCTGATTTTTGGCTGCATTCTCCAAGATACACTTCTGATACGCCCATGATCGAATGCATATACTCCACATCCGGCATTCCTTCTATCTCTTGTAAAGTGCTTTCCAGCTTTATAATACTGTTGGCCTGCAGCAAAACAATCAGATCCGCATTATCGTAAGTGCAGTATGTAAGAATAAAACAGCACTCGTCAGTTAATCTTTTTTCGTGTTCATCTCCTTTAGCTTCAATTTTTCTGCTGATCTTCTCATAATCGTCACATTTGTTTAGCTGAAGAAATCCTATTGCAATAAACGGCATTTTATTCTGAATGCGCCAAAACTCTTTTGTCTGTTCTATGCGTTTTTTTTCCTGCTCTGATACGCACCGGAACATTCCTATATTCTGATTGCCATATTTTCCTTCCAGTTTACCTATGATCGCACCTGTATCATACCAGATCTGAGATATAGGTGCCTGTGATTTTTTCTTAAAAAGGGTGCTGCAGTTTATACCATTTTCCGACTTTGTTATGTTTATCCCATCATAGTATCCCCATGTTGTATATTGACATTTCAAAGGTACAGGGTAGGAATCAAGATAATATTGTTTATAAAGAGTTAATATCCTAATATCTCTCACTATTTTCACCTCCTGATTCAAAATATTTTACAATATCGTATATCCATGAGAGTCCTTTCTCTCTATAACCTTTATTAATTTCTTCTGCATATCTCCATAGTAAACTCTCTGTATCCTGGTCTATATCATTTTTTATCCTCTCAAAAAAGTAATTAAAATATTCCTGTCTCCATTTTTCATCATTGAACTCTCCCAGAAAGCGATTCAGAACAATGCACCAGATATACAGTTCTTTCTGATACTGTTTTTCTGCGGTAAGAAGAGTCTGACATATTTCAAGGTTCAAAGGGGAAAGCGCTTCAATAAGAGCAGCCAGGATTCCTTTTTTGTCATCTGGTACAGTCTCTTTGTACATAAACAGATCTAAGATGACAGTTTTTATTCCCTTCCTGCTGTTTCCAGCTTCCAGAATAAGCTGTGTTGATTTATGGTTGATATACTTGCGGACATTTTTCCAATTTTTATCAGCAGGATTGCGATTAAGAATCTGTTCCAGTTCTTCCAGGTTATCGTAAATTGAATAATCCATATTGCGGATCATCTTAACAACCATAAGTTCTTTGTAAATCTCTTCAACTTCCTCAAAGTTCATTGACTCATAACATTCTACTGATTTATATTCTGATTTCATTATTTTTCTGAAATGATCATCTGATGTTTCAATGCATACCATAAAAAATACAAAGATCATCGTTCCAAACTGAATAAGCGAAGACACTATCAGTGTGATTTTCAGTGATACAATGGATGCAAAAATCAAGACCAGCAGCTCTGCCATGAAAGTTGATGCCATCAGAAACAGACTGTTTTCATTATATGACCGCAGGATTATCGTTATCATTCTTACCCCATAACGCCGGCTTTCCATTCTTTCCAGATAAAAAACAACCATAGTCGCAGTAAACGTCCATATTACAAGGATTACCGCTATGAGATTCCCCGCATCATAATTGCTAACATTTTTTAAGACCGCACAACAAAATGAAAAAGGAAAGATATCTATTCTTATACAAACTGCTAAACATACCAGAATCAGTATACAAAACAGATTAATATTTTTAGAGAAAAAGTTATATACTCTGTTTATTCTATCCATTACAGATTTCTTACTTAACTGCATATGAACTCCCTTGTCACTCCTCTGCCTTTTCTGACAGATTGGATCAGGGAAGTCCTTTCCCTTATCATGTAAAAAAGACAGAGTTTCCCTCCCGAGAAACTCTGTCACCACAAAATAAATATTATCATAATTTTGCTCTTTTGTAAAAAGATATTTGTACTTGAGCAGCGCCAAAGAATAAATATTGAAAATACGAATTTTACATCC
>DWUT01000290.1 GCA_019120615.1 Candidatus Mediterraneibacter norfolkensis | reverse complement strand
TGGTCGGCGAAGAGGTAATCGAAAACATACCTTCGCTGATTCCCGGAGCGCAGAGCATCGCGCACTGTCCCGGCATATGCTCGAAGAGCTTGCCGCCCTCCGGCGCGTTCACGCGGAATGTCTTGACGTCCGGCGTCTCCTCGCGGATATCCGTGATCACGCCTACTTTCGGGATCAGAGTATCCAGTGTGTAGTTCTTATGACAGGTACATTCACTCATTACTGCTCACCTCCCTGTTTCTGAAACGCTTTTATGACCTTCACGATATTCAGTGAAGCAGGGCACTTCTCCACGCATCTGCCGCAGCCGACGCAGGAATACATGCCATCGTTATTTGCCGGATAGTACACCAGCTTATGCATGAATCTCTGACGGAATCTCTCCTTCTGAGATTTACGGTTATTCCCGTGGGCCATCATAGTGAAATCAGAGTACATGCAGGAATCCCAGCAGCGGTATCTCTGAACGCCATTCCTGCCCGCATCATAGTCTTTGATATCGTAACACTGGCATGTGGGACATACAAAAGTACAAGTTCCGCACGCAAGACACGGTTTGTAGAGTTCATCCCACAGCGGATCCTCGAATTTCTCCATCAGAACATCCCCGTTCCATCCCTCCAGGGAAAGATGCATATAGGGGAGTTTCTCCACGATATCACGTACTGACGCCTTCTCTTTCTCAACGATCTCATCCGCGCTGCCGTCTTCCTCAAGAAGATCTTTCACAGTCTCTGTGAGCGCCTCTCCCTTCTCATTGAGGGCCTTCCAGTACAGAGTACCATCGATGATCCATGTCGCCACATCAGCCGCAGACGGATCCGCAGCATCAACGCCGAACACCTTGCAGAAGCAGGTCTCCTCCGGCTCGTGGCAGGCAAGCGCGACGATCGTCCCGTGGTCCCTGCGCGCCGCATAGAATGTATCCAGCGGATCTACGAGGAATACGCGGTCAAGCACCTCCACTCCCTTTACGTCGCAGCCCCTCATTCCGAATACGACAAAGTTCTGCTCTTTGAGGGCTTCCGGTTCGATTTTCAGCTTCTTCCCGTCCCTGATACAGGTGTAAAGCGTCTCAGTCTGTGGGAAGAAGACATCTTTCGGAGATTTCACCGTTTTCAGTGTATCAAGATCAACCTCTGCGTCCTCTGTCCACACACCGAAGTTTGTCTGACCTGCGGTCTTCACCGGCAGATATAATTCCTGTTCTGAGGCAATCTTCTGAAATAATGCCGTCAGATTTTCTTTCGCGATCTTATACATACATTATCCCCTTTCTGCCACGATCCCAGGCTCAGCATCCTCAAACCGGTAATCGGTAAGAGGGGTTCTCGGTTCCAGATCTGCTCCCGCCTGATACTCACCGTAAAGCTCATCGATATCCTTGATGAACTTCCGGTTGAACAGGTGGAGCGGAATTCCCTGCGGACATACTCTGCTGCACTCGCCGCAGTCTGTACATCTTCCTGCCACATGGAATGCACGGATGATGTGGAACATCTTCTCCTCGAAGGAATCCACGTTCGCCTTCTGTGCACTGTCAAACTTGTTGCTGTCAAATACGCATTTTCTGCAGCTGCATGCCGGACATACGTTTCTGCAGGCATTGCAGCGGATGCACTTGCTCAGCTCTTTCTGGAAGAATGCGAATTTCTCTTCCGGACTCATCGCCTCGATCTTCTCCACTTCTGTGAAGCGGTCCGCATCCTTCGTCTCTTTGGACTCGCCGATGATCTCGTCAAAGATCATGTGGTCCTTTCCTTTACAGACATGGCATCTCTCAAGCATGGCGTCTTTGTATGCGCAGGTCTTTTCTCCATAGATCGTCTGTATCGTCAGGGTCTCTGCCTCGCCCTCGAGCTCTGTGCCGGATATGCTCTGGATTCCTTTGATGCCCATGGCTTTGATTTTTTCGATATCCAGTTTTCCTTTGCATCCCACACCGATGATATACGCTTTGTCGCGGTCAACACGGTGCTCTTTCGTCAGCTCCTGGAAGCTGTATGTATCGCATGGCTTCAGGCAGACAAGAGTCTTTCCCTCCAGTTTGGAAGCCTCGATCATATATTTGCTTAAATTCGCTCCGCAGAATCCGTTGTATACGAAATCCACAAAGTCTTCTTCTTTCTCAAAGTAAGCCGGTTCCGGATTGTAAGGCAGGTCCCCGGCTTTCCATCCGAGCACTCTCGCCACAGTTCCGTCAGCCAGAAGCTCTTTCGCGCGGTTAATTAATTCCTGCATCTTAAATCCTCCAATCTTACATTCTTGCCGAGAGACGTGATCTTGTCCACAAACTCATGCATAGTCTGGGAGAATTTGGCGCCCTCAGCCGCCGATACCCACTCTACGCGGGTACGTCCGCTTTCCACGCCGATGTAATCCAGCATGGAGAAGAGCAGCGTCATACGTCTTCTCGCATAGAAGTTTCCTGACGTGTAGTGACAGTCTCCCGGATGGCATCCGCACATGATAACGCCGTCCGCTCCTCTCTCGAATGCTCTTAAGATGAACATCGGATTGACACGGCAGGAGCAGGGGACGCGGATGATCTTCACATCTGCCGAATAGGACATACGGCTGCTTCCCGCCAGGTCTGCGCCTGCATAACTGCACCAGTTGCAGCAGAACGCAACGATCTTTGGTCTGAATTCTTCGTTCTTTTCTATCGACATATCGCATCCACCTCCGCTAAGATCTGTCTGTTAGAGAATCCCTGCAGGTCCATTGCTCCGGACGGACATGTTACGGTACATGCTCCACATCCCTGACACAGCGCGTCGTTTACAACAGCGATGCGTCTTGTCTCACGGATTCCGTGATCATTCACCTCTCTGTCCTCATATGTGATCGCTCCGTACGGGCAGACATTCGCACACTGTGAACATCCGTTACACATCAGTTCATCGGAATGTGCCGTACACGGATTGGTCAGCAGCTTATCCTTCGCAAGCAGTCCGATGGCTTTAACCGCCGCCGCACCTGCCTGAGATACGGTCTCCGGGATATCCTTCGGTCCCTGGCATACACCGGAGAGGAAAATACCCGCTGTGGGGGACTCTACCGGACGAAGTTTCGCATGAGCTTCCGTGAGGAAGTTGTTTGTATCGATACTTGCTGTCAGCATGGTAGCGATCTTTCTCACATCCGGATTCGGCTCGATGGCAGCTGCAAGAACGACCATATCAGCCTCTTTTAAGATCTGCTTGCTGTCCAGCAGATCCGCGCCCTGTACGAGCAGCTTTCCATTGGGCTGCGGAATAACTTTTCCGACCTGGCCTTTTATGTAGTTTACTCCATAGTCCTCCACGGCTCTGCGGTAGAACTCGTCGAAATTCTTTCCCGGCGTACGGACATCAATGTAGAATACTGTCACATTGGTATCCGGATACTTGTCACGGATCAACATTGCATGTTTCGCAGTGTACATACAGCATATCTTGGAACAGTAGCTCTTTCCTCTGTCGTCTGCGCAGCGGCTTCCCACGCACTGGATGAACACGATTTCCTTCGGATCCTTTCCGTCAGAGAGACGCTCAAGATGCCCGCCGGTCGGTCCTGCCGCGTTCATAATACGCTCCAGTTCGAGAGATGTGATGACATCCTTGCTCTGACTGTACGCATACTCGTCATACTTGTCCAGTTTGATCATATCGAATCCGGTCGCAACGACGATCGCACCGTACTTTTCTGTAACAATCTCATCTGTCTGGTCATAATCAATCGCGCCCGCCTGGCAGACTTTCGAACAGATTCCGCACTTGCCGGTCTTGAACTTGATACACGCCTCCCTGTCGATCACCGGAACGTTCGGAACTGCCTGCGCGAACGGAGTATAGATCGCACTCCGTGTGCTTAACCCCCGGTTAAACTCGCTGAGACTCTTCTTGCTCGGGCATTTCTCCTGGCACAAGCCGCAGCCTGTACACTTCTCCATATCCACGCTTCTTGCTTTCTTACGGATCTCAACGGTAAAGTCCCCCACGAATCCGGCCACGCTCTCCACCTCGCTGTATGTATAGATGTTGATCAGCGGGTGAGCGTTCACCTCTCCCATCTTCGGGGTCAGGATACAGGAAGAACAGTCCAGTGTCGGGAAGGTCTTGTCAAGCTGTGACATCCTTCCTCCGATACTCGGCGTCTTCTCCACGATATCAACCGGATATCCCGCCTCTGCAATGTCAAGCGCTGTTTGAATACCAGCGATTCCTCCGCCGATGACAAGGGCTCTCTTAGTAACCTTGCTCTCGCCCGGTTTCAGCGGCGCGTCCAGGTTGACCTTGGCAATCGCCGCCCGCATCAGGATGACAGCTTTCTCTGTTGCTTCCCCGATGTCCTTGTGGATCCATGAACAGTGTTCACGGATGTTGGCGATCTCCACCATATATGGGTTTAAGCCCGCTTTCTCCGCCGCGTTTCTGAATGTTGTCTCGTGCATACGCGGAGAACAGGAACAGACTACAAGCCCCGTCAGTTTTTTCTCTTTGATTGCCTTGTGGATCAGCTCCTGTCCGGCTTCGGAACACATGTACGCATAGTCCTCCGCATGGACAACTCCCGGCTCATGCTGGGCCATCTCAACAACTTTTTTTACATCTACCGTAGCTGCGATGTTTGTACCGCAGTGGCAGACAAATACTCCAATCCTCTGCACCTTTTCTCTCACCTCCTGTATCTTCTGAACGCACTTACAAGCAGCTGCTGCGGTGTTTCGGGATCAAGCAGTTCCGGCACCTCATCCGGTGACAGATAAGTGTTGTCCCGCTCTCTCACAACGATCTGTCTCGCCGCGTCGATCAGTTTACCTGGCTTCACATCGCGGGGACATCTCTCCACACATGCAAAACAGGAAAGGCATTTCCAGAGGGATTTTGAATTCACCAGAGACTCGATATCTTCATTGATCACGTAGGATACGAACTGGTGAGGTTTGATGTCCATCTCATTGTAGGAGGGACAGGAAGCGGAACATTTGCCGCATTTCATACACTTCAGGGGATTCACGCCGCTGATCTCCTTGATCAGTTCCGCGCGGTTCTTCTCAGTCTTCACTGTTCCTTCACCTCCTCTTTCAGTCCCAGTGCCTCTGCAAGAAGTTCTGTAAAGTAATAAACAGGCAGGTTTCCGCCATTGTTCTTGTTCAGGTTGTACATGCACAGCGGACAGGCCGTGATCAGCATGTCAGCTCCGAAACCGGACGCGCTCTCCTCGATCTTGCGGCACATATTCTTTGACATTTCTTCTTCCTTCAGAGATATGTATCCTCCACAGCACTCGTTGCGGTACGGATAGATCACCGGCTCTGCGCCAATCGCGCGGATGAAATCTTCCAGGATCTTCGGGTTTTCCGGATCGTCAAACGCCATGATCTTTCCGGGACGGAGAAGAAGACAGCCATAGTACGCGCCGATCTTCTTTCCTTTGAGCGGATTCGTCACTTTCTTCTTCAGCTCATCAAAACCCACGATGTCGCGGAGCACTTCAAGATAGTGGAGCACATTCGTCTCACCTTCATATGGCTCGTCAAGTACCATGTAGTTGTTGGCTCTTGTACGGATATCGTCGACGTTCTTCATATCGTCGTTCACACGCTTGATCACATGGTGACAGGCAGAACAGAGTGTGACAAGCTCCTGCCCCTTCTCTTTCGCGTCGTTGAGCGCGCGGACGGAGGCAAGCTTTGTTGCGATCTCATCGGTTCCCAGGGGATAAACACCGCCGCAGCACTGCCATTCGCTGATCTCTTCCAGTTCAAATCCCAGAGCTTCTGCGGAAATTCTGGCATAGTGATCAAGATCCTGTGCCTTGTTCTTCAGAGTACAGCCGGGAAAATAGCTGTATTTCATAGTATTACCTCCTCGTCTGTCAGGCGGAACTGATCCGCCCTGTTACTTGATCATTCCCCGGCGCGGTGCGCCAGGGAAATTGGGGATTAGATATCAAGCTGAGCGATAACCTCTTTCAGCTTATTTGCGCTGGACTGAAGTTTTGCAACTTCCTCATCTGTCAGGCGCATCGGGATCTTGCCCTGAACGCCGTTTGGTCCCACAAGGTTCAGAACGCTCAGACATACGTCGTCAATGCCGTACTCGCCGTGCATCATGGTAGAAACTGTTGCGACAGAGTCTGAAGCCGCCAGGACGATGCTGCACAGTTCACATACAGAAACAGATACCGCATAGAAAGTAGCCCCTTTCTTTGCGATGACCTGTCCGCCTGATTTGTGTACATACTCCTCCATTCCGTCTTTGTCCAGTTCCGCAAGGTCGGAGCCATGCGCTTTCATTGACTCATAGTAGTCGTCAATGTTCACGCTGGAGATATCCGCTCCTGACCACGGTACAAAAGAGGAATCTCCGTGCTCGCCGAACACATAAGCATGGATGTTCTTCTGTGCAACTTTAAAGTGTGATGACAGTCCATAACGGAGACGTGCCGTGTCAAGAAGTGTACCGGATCCGATGATCTGGTTTTCCGGAAGTCCTGAAATCTTTGTGAATACATATGTCAGGATGTCAACCGGGTTGCTGACAATGATATATTTTGCATTCGGAGCCGCTTTTACGATCTCCGGTGTGATGGATTTGATAATGTTGACATTTGTCTGCGCAAGTTCGATTCTTGTCTGTCCCGGTTTGCGGGCGATTCCGGATGTGATGATGACAATGTCGGAATCTTTTGCATCCGCATAATCTCCTGCGATGATAGAGATCGGGCTTCTGAAGCAGGTTCCCTGCTCAATGTCCATAACCTCTCCCTCTACCTTATCCTTATTGATATCGATCATAACGATCTCTGATGCGATATCTTCATAAGAGAGTTTGAATGCGATTGTTGCTCCGACACTTCCTGCGCCGATGATGGTGATTTTACTGCCCATTAGTTTTTCCTCCTTTTGCTTCTGCGTTTTGTGCTTTTTCTGGAATAAAGGATTGCTTTCTGCCCCACGCTCTGCGCAGGCGAAAACAAAAAAGAAATCTTGATCAATTCCCAGTGTCATTTTCTATCAAACGTCCCTTGTCTACTTAAAATGCACTGCTTCATGGTCGTGACTCCTCACTTTAGAATTAATCAGATTTCGCTTTTTTTAGGATATCACATTGTTAATAATTTGTCAACGTACGTTTCTTGACAAATATAGACGAATGTCTGATAATTATTTTATGATGCCAGGGTCAAAAGGTCTAAGCCCACATGAG
>DWUT01000027.1 GCA_019120615.1 Candidatus Mediterraneibacter norfolkensis | reverse complement strand
TCTCTGGTGCAGAGGATCGAATCCAGAAACGGTCTGCATACACTGGAACATGCAGAGGATATCGGACTTGGAAGCAGGACTTATGAACTGGTAAATATTGACGGTTAGGAAGACAAAGCACATGGATATTTTGAGAAGAGAATTTATTTACGTCTGGTACTATTTCAGCATTCAGCTTGAACAGGTGTTTTTCTACTGGGTGATGGGAATGGTGATCGGTTCCGCCATCTCTGTTTTTGGCAAAGGGAAGATCCACTCAGCTTTTCAGGCACTGGGAAAGAAAAGGCTTGGAGTTCTGGGACTGATCCCGGCCAGCCTGCTGGGGATCGCCTCCCCGCTGTGTATGTACGGGACAATCCCCATTGCAGCGTCATTCTCCCAGAAAGGCATGAAAGATGATATGCTGGCGGCATTTATGATGAGTTCCATTCTGCTGAACCCTCAGCTTCTGATCACAAGCGGTATCCTTGGCCCGGAAGCGGTGACGGTGAGGTTTCTGTCCAGCTTTCTGGGCGGCCTGGGAGCGGGACTTTGTGTAAGACTTTTTTATAAAGACAGAAGTTATTTTAATTTCACCGGTTTTTCCGAAGCGTCAAGCCGAGATACGGATCCGAACCCAGCCATGCGTTTTCTGAAGAATCTGGGGAGAAATATCCGTGCAACCGCTCCCTGGTTCCTTATCGGTGTACTGCTCTCCGCCCTGTTTCAGAGATATGTGCCCTCAGACGCCTTTGCAGAACTTTTCGCCAAACAGGAGGGCTTTGGCGTACTGCTCGCGGCGACGATCGGAGTGCCTCTCTACGCCTGCGGCGGAGGTACGGTTCCTTTATTACAGCAGTGGCTTTCGTCAGGGATGAGTATGGGATCTGCCGCGGCGTTTATGGTTACCGGACCGGCGACCAAGATCACCAACCTGGGGGCATTGAAGATTGTGCTGGGGGCGAAAAGATTTGTACTTTATCTGGCCTATGTGATCCTGATTTCCCTGATAATCGGACTTGCAGTGGACAGGATTTTATAAAAAGGAGAAAAAGATGATATCCCGTGTACTGCCTGCAGATACTGTACGGCAGGATGTCCGAAACAGATCTCGATCCCGGATCTGTTCGCCTGCATGAATATGAAGAAACTTTTCCAGGGATGGAGTGCAGACTTTTATTACAACAGTATACATACAGTAGGCCACGGGAAAGCGTCCGACTGCATCAAATGCGGCAAATGTGAGAGAATCTGTCCCCAGTATCTGCCGATCCGCAGCCTGCTGGAAGATGTGGCAGCAGAATTTGAGAAGTAAAAAAATAAGCATTTTACGGTTAGGACTTTTTACCCGTATACCCCGTATACTTAAATCAGCAGCAAGAAGACAGAGGATCCATATCTTTCCGGGAAAATGGCCGCGGCTTACATTCACGGTATCCAGCGTCAGGGAATCTATGCCTGCCCCAAATATTTTGCCGTATGCAGTCAGGAATCGGGAAAAACATCGGTTGACGCAATCCTGGACGAAAGAACGCTCAGGGAGCTCTATCTGACCGGATTTGAGATTGCGGTAAAAGAAGGAAAACCGAAAGCAATTATGACAGCACCAAACCGTGTGAACGGGATCCAGATCAGTGATAATGTTCATCTGTTAAAAGAACTCCTGAGAAATGAGTGGGAATTTGAAGGGATTATCATGACAGATCAGAGTGGAAGCAGGGATCCTGTCCAAAGCCTGCTGGCAGGAACAGATCTGGAAATGGCATCTCCTGGATTTGATTCAGCAGGAAAGATCGTAACTGCAGTAAAGAACGGACGTCTTCCGGAAGAAATCGTGAATGAGAGCGCAGACAGGATCCTGGACGCTGCAATGACATTGACTGAAAATACGGCTTTAAGCGGAGAGGCAGATATCCGGGAACACAATGAACTGGCAAGAAAAGCAGCGGCAGAGAGCGCAGTGCTTTTGAAAAATGAGAATGATCTCCTCCCGCTGCATTCTGAAACGAGAGTTGCCGTGATCGGTGACCTGGCGTTTGACCCCAGATATCAGGGAGAAAGAGAACGGAAAGTAAACCCTTCTCAACTGGAAACTCTGACAGAAAAGATCCGAGAATATAATTTTATCGTAACAGGAATATCCAGAGGGTATCTCAGAAATGGAAATGAGGATATCATACTTGAAAAAGAAGCGGAAGAACTTGCCGCAGCAGCGGATGTAGTGCTGTATTGTTTCGGACTGCCGGAGTGGAGTGAATCGGAAGGACGTGACAGAGAGCAAATGAGACTTCCGCAGAATCAGATCCATCTTCTGGAGAAACTTTCCAGAGTGAATCCAAATGTTGTCGGTATCCTGAATACAGGATCACCGGTCGAGATGCCATGGCTCTCGTGTATAAAATCACTGATATACGCAGGGCTTAACGGACAGGCAGGAGCAGGAGCTATACTGGATCTTATAAACGGGAATATTAATCCTTCCGGAAAACTGAGCATGACATGGCCCCTCAGATATGAAGATGTTCCATCTTATCATTATTTTCCGGGGAAAAATCATAATGCGCAATACAGAGAAAGTATTTTTGTCGGTTATAGATATTATGATACTGTACATCAAAATGTACTGTTTCCTTTCGGATACGGACTTTCTTATACCCGGTTCGAATACCGAGATATCTGGACGGAGGATAAAGGGGCAGGTTTTACACTGACGAATACAGGCAATGTGGACGGTGCTGAGATTGTTCAGATGTATGTGGGGCTGGGACATTCAAAAATATTCCGGCCGGAAAAGGAACTGAAAGGCTTCAGGAAAGTATTCCTGAAAGCAGGAGAGAGCCGTACGTTATGGTTCCAGTTTGACGATAAAACCTTTCGATACTGGAATGCACGAACGAACCGCTGGGAGGTAGAAGGTGGAACATACCGGATCATGATCGGAGCAGATTCAGCTGATATCCGGCTGACAGCAGAAAAAGAGATCCAGGGAACAACAGAAGAATTTCCTTATGATAGAAACAGAATCCCATCCTACTATACAGGAATGGTAAGTAATATCCAGGAGGAAGAGTTTAAAGCGTTGACAGGGAAAACCATTCCGTACGACGGGTACGGCAATGACCTGACTCTGGATGATACGCCGGCGCAGATGTATTATGCAAAAAGCTCTATTGCAAGATTTATCTGGAAAAGACTTTCAAGGAAAATAAAAAAGAAAGAGGCTTCCGGCAGACCGGATGTAAAACGCCGAAGAATCATGGATACGTCATTTCATGCCCTGACCAAACAGACAGACGGAAGAATCAGCGATGAAATGATGGAAGGAATCCTCCTGATGATAAATGGTCATTTGAGCAAAGGACTTGGTCGGACATCAAATGTACACTAAAACAAGTTACAATATTGGTTTACTTAAGCATCAGAAAGCAGTGTTTCAATTTAGTAAATAAGTATCTCCCCATTTAGCGATTTCATAATAAATATGAATCATAGCTTTACCGGCTTCCGTCAACGAATACTCAACACGCAGAGGGACTTCATTATATTGTTTCCTCTCTACAATCCCTCTTTCTTCCAAGATTTTTAATGTGCCGGAAAGCATGGTATTAGTTATTCCGGATAAATTCTTTTTCAACTGACCAAACCGCAGTTGATCCGCTTTCTCTAATTCATAAATCACACGCGACGTCCATTTTCCGGCAAAAAGCTCTAGTGTCCTTGATACAGGGCAGTTTTCTGCCGGAACCTCATTTTTTATGTATTTCTGAAATTCTTCAAAAGTCATGAAGCAGCAACCTCCTTGGTACGTTAAATAATACTTAGTACGTATAATCTGCGTACTTGCTTTGTGTTTCAAGACATGGTACTGTTTTTATACCACGGAACATCTAGCATGTCAATAAACAGGAGGTTATTATTATGGAATTACTAAATGCTATTGCATCCAGACGAGCAATTCGTTCTTACAAAAAAACATCTGTGGAGGATTCCAAAATTGAACAGATTCTAAAGGCAGGTTGTTCAGCGCCCATTGGCAAAAGTTTATATGACCACTTAAGAATTACAGTTGTTCAAAACCAAGAGATTCTCCGGTCAATTTCAGAAGGCTTAAAAGCAAATATGCATGTAGATTTTGACCCGATGTATAATGCGCCCGTCTTAATCCTGATTTCATCAAAGCAAATGCCGTTCCCTAATATTGAGTTTGCGGATGCTGGCTGCATCATGCAAAATATGATGTTAGAGGCAACGGAACAGGGGCTTGGGAGCGTAGTTATCTGGGGAAGCAGTATGGTTGTAAACGCAGTGCCGGACTTGAAGAAGGCATTGCTGATTCCGGACGATTATACCGCAGTATCCGGTATTGTGGTCGGTTATGCGGAGGAGGCTGTCGAGGCAAAAGAGCTCACACTCTCTATCCATGTAGACAGAATATAAGGGGGATATTAAGATGGTTTTAATAACCGGAGCAGGCGGTCAGGTAGGAACAACTTTGTTACAGGCGCTGTCCGCCGAAGGAATCCGTACACGAGCCTGGATTCACCGGGCAGAACAAAAAGAAACCGTAATAACAGCAGGAGCCTCAGAAGTATTCGTTGGAGATTTAACCCTGACAGAAAATGCTGTGCAGGCTATGAGCGGGGTAGATACCGTCTATTTTATTTGCAATGCTGCAAACCCGCAAGAAGATACAATTGGATCGAATTTGATTGAGACAGCAAAAAAACTTGGTGATATTACTTTTATATACCATTCTGTTTTGCATTCTCTGCTGTCTGATATGCCACATCACGACCGAAAAAGAAAAGTCGAAAAGACATTGGTGGATTCGGGAATCCCCTATGTGATTTTGCAGCCTGCTGTGTTTATGCAGATGTTAGCACCTTCCATTCAATCAATAAAAAAAGGCGGAGTATTTGTTCAAAAATTTTACACGTCCTCTCAGACAAAAATGAGTTTTGTTGATATAAAGGATTATGCGGAAGCGGCTGCCAAGATTGTTGCCTCTGGAGCATTTACCTATGGCACATATGAGTTATGCAGCAATGGAACATACTCCTTGACGGATATGGAAAACATCCTTTCCGAATTGATGGAGCGCAAAGTCACAAGCGCCTATATCCCCGATGAGGATTTTCTGGCGACTTCGCACCTACCAGCGGACAGCTATGCAGGCCGGACGCTTCTTACAATGTTTCGCCATTACAACGAAAACAGCTTTTGTGGGAGTTCTTATACACTGACAAAAATTCTGGGACGCAATCCGGTTACAATCAGAGACTATTTTGTCAAAGTTCTTTCGGAGTGAGCATGCCGCAGGATTACACCTGGTATTGATCTCTGCCAAGAATGAACGTATGGAATCTCTCCAAAAGCAGGCCCTCCCCGGTATGGGGAGGGCTTCTCTGTCCCTATAATGCAATCTCCGGGTTTTTTTCGCCAAAGTTATAGACGATCATTCTGGATATTAACGAAGAACCGCCCGAGTATAAGACGCCGACAGGACGCATAAAACGAAGGAAAAGCGTGATTGGAACCCGATATGCCGGTCATGATTCGATGACGG
>DWUT01000289.1 GCA_019120615.1 Candidatus Mediterraneibacter norfolkensis | reverse complement strand
ATATGCTGCCGGTGGAAAAAGTGGGATCAGGAATGGGCGTATACGGGACCATGAACGCCCTGGGGATGGCTCTGGCACCTGCCATCGGAGTCAGCGTCTATCAGAAATTCGGATACAGGACCGCCTTTGTCATTGCGCTGGTATTCTCTGTCGCGATCATGATTGTGATCCAGTTTATCGGAGATAAGGGGGAACCGGAAGAAACTCTGACAGAGGAGAAAAAGCATTTTGAACTGATCGATGTAAGAGTCATCCCGATCTCATTTATCATCATGCTTTTTGCCATTCCCTACTGTGCGACACAGTCCTTTCTCGTGACCTATGCGGAAGTGCGGGAACTTACTGTAACCGTCAGTATGTTTTTCCCCTTCTATGCGGCAGTCCTGATCATACTGCGGCTGACGCTGAGAAATCTGTTTGACAAGCTACCCTTTGGCGTGTTTCTCGGAGCAGGCTGTGGCTGTGAGCTGATCGCGGTCCTGCTGCTCGCTGTAATGCAGAATAATTTGATGATGTTCCTTGCCGCAGCTTTTCTTGCAGGAGGATATGGGATCATGAGTTCTGTGTGCCAGTCCACGGCTATCCTGCTTGCCGGGAAAGAAAAAAGAGGGCTTGCAAACAGCACGTATTATATCGGACTTGATCTGGGAATGACGCTGGGACCCATGATCGGCGGGGCGCTGTACGGAGGACTTGACATCCGGTTGTTTTATCCGGTGCTGATGGTGACCATGCCGCTGGCTCTGGTGGTGTATTTTGCGGCAATGAGAAACAGGCAGAGGAACTGAAGATGACTTGAACTTGAAAGTGAAAGAAAGTGAACTTATGGATAAGATGAAAACACTGAAAACCTATTTTGGCTACGACACCTTCCGTCTGGGACAGGAGGAGATCATCGATCAGATCCTTTCCGGTCGGGATGTCCTCGCGGTCATGCCTACCGGTGCGGGAAAGTCTCTTTGCTATCAGCTTCCCGCCCTTTTGATGCCGGGGATCACTGTGGTGGTATCTCCTCTGATCTCGCTGATGATGGATCAGGTCAAGGCGCTCAACGAAGCGGGAGTGCATGCGGCATATATCAACAGTTCGCTGACAGAATCTCAGACTGCAAAGGCACTGGAACTGGCGGCGTCAGGCAGATACAAGATCATCTATGTGGCTCCGGAACGGCTGGAAACGCCCCGGTTCCTTGATTTTGCCTGCCATGCGGAAATCTCCATGGTCACTGTGGACGAGGCACACTGTATCTCTCAGTGGGGACAGGATTTCCGGCCCAGCTATACGAGGATCCTTTCTTTTATCCGGTGTCTTCCGATGCGCCCGGTCATCTCTGCGTTCACGGCGACGGCGACAGAGCGGGTCAGGGAGGATATTCTTGCTTCGCTGGATCTGGAGAAGCCTTTTGAGACGGTGACAGGGTTTGACCGTGAGAATCTATACTTTGAGGTGCAGAGGGCGCGGGATAAAAAAGCCCGGGTACATAAATATGTGGAGGATCACAGAGAGGACAGCGGGATCATCTACTGCGCCACAAGAAAAGGCGTGGATGAACTGTACCTGTATCTGGAAAATGCAGGAATTTCTGCGGGGAGATATCACGCTGGCATGAGCGCTGACGCGAGAAAGAAAAGTCAGGAAGATTTCATCTACGACCGGATCAGGGTGATGGTCGCAACCAATGCGTTTGGCATGGGGATCGATAAGTCAAATGTGCGTTATGTACTCCATTTTAATATGCCTCAGAGCATGGAGAACTACTATCAGGAGGCGGGAAGAGCGGGCCGCGACGGGGAGCCTGCGGAGTGTATCCTCTACTATTCGCCGCAGGATACAGTGATCAACAGGATGCTTCTGGAAAGCAAGGAGAGCTATCGGGAATATGCTGAGGAAGAACTGCGGTTGATCCGTACACAGGATATGGAACGTCTTCGCAAGATGGAAGAATACTGTACGACTATGAAATGCCTGAGAAATTGTATCCTTATCTATTTCGGAGAACAGGCGGAGGAACGCTGCGGGAATTGCTCCAACTGTCTGGAAGAATTTGAAGAGACGGATATGTCGGATGCCGCGGCGGATGTGGTCCGCTGTGTCCGCTCCTGCGGACAGCGGTACGGAGTAAATATGATCGCGGGAACACTGCTGGGAGAGAATACGGCGAAGATTCGAAACAGCCGGATGGATCAGAATCCTGCCTATGGAAGCCAGAGTAAACTGAGCCGGGAGATGATCAGAGAAGTGATCCGGAACATGCTGGAACAGGGTTATCTCAGACAGACGACGGACCGTTATGCAGTCCTGAAACTGACGGAGAGATCGGAGGAACTTCTGAAAGGAGAAAGAGAGTTTCTTATACGATACAAAAAAGAAGAGAAACAGGAGAGTATCGGAAAGAGCAAGGGCAGGTCAGGAAGGAAGCAGGAGCAGAACGCGGAACTGACGGAGAAGGGGAAGGAACTCTTTGAGGAACTACGCGCACTCCGGATGCAGCTGGCGAAGAAGCGGTCTGTTCCGCCTTACATGGTTGCCTCAGACCGGACGCTGCGGGATATGTGTACCCGTCTTCCTCTGACCAGAGAAGAGATGCTGGAAGTCAGCGGGATGGGCGAAAAGAAGGTAAAACAATACGGAGAACAGTTCCTGAAGAAGATTCGGGAAGCAAGCGATTAAGGGGGAGTAAGAAGACATGCGGAAGGCAGGAAAGGGGATTGAGAGATGAATCTGAAAAAACTGAACCGGGATGAGATCAAATATATTGCCATGATGACCATGCTCCTGAATCATATCGCAAATATTTTTCTTGAACCCGGAACGTTTGTTTTTACGATCCTGGTGGATATCGGATATTTTACGGCGCCGGTGATGTGCTGGTTCCTTGTGGAGGGATACCACTATACACGCTCAAAGAAACGGTATGCGGCAAGACTTGCAGTCTTTGCTCTGATTTCAGAGATCCCATTCTGTCTCGCTTTTTCAGAGACGTACAACGGCGTGGAGAGCATTTCCTTCTGCGGGATGAACATGATGTTCACGCTGCTGCTCTGCTTCGGCATTCTGGCTGTGCGTGAGCATGTGCAGGAGGAAGGACTGAAACTTGCTCTATATCTTTTCCTTTTCCTCCTGTCCACGATCTCAGACTGGGCTATTCTGGCTCCGATGTTTACGCTTCTGTTTGCATGGAGCAGAGGAGATGAGAGAAGGACAAAAAAGTCCTTTCTCGTCGGCGCCGGAGTGTTTGCTCTGATGAACTTCTATCCGGCAGCTTCTCCTGGAGGGCTTCTGTTCAGTCTGGGGTATGCGTTTCTTTCCTGCTGCGGGATCCTGCTGGCAGGGATCGCAGTGGTATATCTGTACAATGGGAAAAGGGCGGAGAAGGGCAGAACCTTTTTCAAATGGTTCTTCTATCTGTTCTATCCGGTACATCTGCTGATCCTGGGGATCATACGGATCGGCTGCTGAGAAGGAACTCTTTCGCACTATACTGAAGAACGAGGGAAAAGAATAATATCCAGAAAAGGAGGATCCCTGAATGAAGTTTTTTCACCTCTCAGACCTTCATATCGGTCTGAAGCTTATCAACCGTGATCTCAGAGAAGATCAGGAATATATTCTGCGCCAGATCACAGAGCTTGCAGTCCGGGAACAGCCCGGCGCGGTGGTCGTGGCAGGCGACCTCTATGACAAGGCCGTCCCGTCTGCGGAGGCAGTAGAAGTGTTTGACCATTTTATTGCCGGACTCTCAGAAAAGCTGCCTGACACTTCCGTGATGCTGATCAGCGGAAATCATGACAGCGGTCCCAGAGTTAACTGTTTCCGGAGCGTGCTCTCCCGGCAGAATGTTCACATGATCGGAATGCCTCCCGGAAGCGGTGAGGAGTTCATTGAAAAAGTGTCGTTAAGAGATGAATACGGGAATGTCAATTTCTACCTGCTGCCCTTTGTCAAGCCCTCCATGGTCAAGCAGATCGTGGGAACGGACGAAAACGGGAACAACCTGTCTTATGACGAGACGCTCCGACGGCTGATCGGTCGGGAGGAAATCAGCGAAACAGAGAGAAATGTCCTGGTAAGCCATCAGTTTTATCTTCCGGCGGGCAAAAACGCGGATGAGGTGGACAGGATGGACTCTGAGATCCGGACCGTCGGAAACATCGATGCAGTATCAGCGGATATCCTTAAGAAGTTTGATTATGCTGCTCTGGGACATATCCATAAGCCGATGAAAGTGGGAAGTGAATTTATACGCTACTGCGGCACGCCTCTTGCCTGCTCTGTCAGTGAGGCAGGACAGCAGAAAGGCATCATCATGGTGGAAATGGGCGAAAAGGGAGATGTGAAGACAACTGTGCTCCCACTGGAACCGCTGCGGCAGGTGCGGGTGATACGGGGAGAGCTGGAGGAAGTGCTCCGTCAGGCGTGTCAGGACTATGTGACTGTGATCCTGACAGACAGGGCAGACCTGGACATCCTCGATATGCAGGACAGGATCCGCAGCGCCTTTCCGTACCTGCTGGAGATCCGCAGAGAAAACCAGAGAAAAGCGGAGTATGAAAGAAAAGCAGTCTCCGAGAGAGAACTGGATCCTTTTGAACTGTGCTGCACATTTTTAAAGGATGCGGATGAGGAGGAAAAAAAGATCCTTCAGGATGTGATCAATACAGTACAGGAGGCAGAACAGAGATGAGACCGTTAAGACTTACCATGCAGGCGTTCGGTTCCTACGGGAAACGGACCGTCATCGATTTTGAAGAAACGAATCAGAACCTGTTCCTGATCACCGGAGACACAGGAGCGGGAAAGACGACCATCTTTGACGCCATCGTGTTCGCCCTCTACGGGGAGGCCAGCTCCAGTGCGAACCGAAAAGACGGGACAGAACTGCAGAGCCAGTTTGTGGAGACCAGTGTGGAACCTTTCGTAGAACTGACATTTTCTGAGGCTAGAGGAGACAGCCGGGAGGAATATACAGTCAGGCGCATTCCCCGTCATGTACGTCCACTGAAACGAGGGACAGGGTTGAAGGAAGAGAGCGAATCTGTTGCATTGACCATGCCTGACGGAACAGAGTACCCTCAGAAAGAGACGGACAGAAAGCTGGAAGAGATCGTCGGGCTGACCAAGGAGCAGTTCATGCAGGTCGCGATGATCGCTCAGGGAGAGTTCATGGAACTGCTCAGGGCAAAGTCAGATGAAAAAAAGGTGATCTTCCGAAAGCTGTTCCACACAGAACTTTACAGCCAGATCGTGGACGAGCTGGGAAGAAGGAGAAAAGAAAAACAGCAGGAAATGGGAAAGATCCGGACTGTATGCCAGACCGAGGCTGCCCATGTGAAAGTGCCGGAGGAAACAGTAACGGCCATGCCGGAAGAGGAGGAAACTCTGACGGCAGAACTCAGTGCGCTGAAGAAACGCATTCTGGAATCCGACCGTCTTTCCGTAGTGGACATGGAACAGCTCCTTGAGAAACTGAAGGATCTCTGCAGGATACTGGAAAAGCGGGAAAAGACCGCGGCGGAGCAGTATGAAAAGGCTCGGCAGGAGGCACTGAAGAAAAGAGATGAATACAACAGTGCCCGGGAACTGCTGCGCCGGTTTGATGAACTGGAACAGGCGGGGAAAGAGCTGGAGATATGTGCCTCGGAAGAGGGCAGGATAGAAGAATTGAACAGGCTGGCCGGTCAGATCACGGGTGCTTACGAAATCCGGGCGCTCTGGCAGAGATACCGTGATGCCGGAAAGACCGTTGATGATACAGAAAAGAGCCTTGCAGAAAAGAAGAAACTTCTTCCGGACCTGATAAAGGCACATGAAACAGCGACAGAGCAGGAAAAAGAAAAGAAGAAGCTTCTGGATCAAGAGACAGAGTCTTTTACAAAGGTTTCTGAGCGTGTGGAAAAGGCATTGGATATTCTGAGAAAGATCCAGACAGTTCAGAAAGATGTTGCAGTGAAGGAACAGTCGGCTGAACAGTCGGAGCGAGAGGCGGAGAATGCCAGAATAAAGCTGGAAACTCTGGAGAAGAAGGAAAAAGAGCAGAGACAGCAGGCCGAAATACTGGCACAGTCAGAGGTACTCCTTATGGAGTGGAAGGTGAAATGCGGGAAGGCTGAAGAAATCGACTCGGAACTCAAAGAGATTGAAAAGCTTCTGAATGAGACTGCAGCTCAGTGGAAAAAAAGGGAGAAAGCACAGACAGAGTATGCCAGAGCAAGCGGGGAATATGAGCGAAAGAACACAGAGTACGAGAGACTGAGAAAAATTTTCCTCAACACACAGGCAGGGTTCCTTGCGAAGGAGCAGCTCCGGCCGGGAGAACCCTGCCCTGTCTGCGGCTCCCTGGATCATCCTCATCCGGCTCGGCTTCAGGAGGATCATCAGGACCTGAGCCGGGAGCTGCTGGATGAAATGAGTGGAGAAGTAAATATCCTGCGGGATATCCAGGAGCGCAGGGCATCGGAATCTCAGGCGGCAGCAGCACTGTATAAGGAAAAGGAAAGCAATCTTTCTTTGAAGATGGATGATCTGCGTCAGAAAACAGAGGAGATCCTTCCTGTTTTTGACGAAAATGAGGAAAAGAACGAGAGGATATCAAACCAGGAAACGGTAGTTGAAAAGCAGGATGGAATTTCACGATGGGATGAGGAAAAGCTACTGTGGCAGAAAGAACTGCCAGCATGGAGAGAGCGATTGTCTTCCTGGAAAGATTTCCTTAAGACGGAGGGCAGGAACCTGAAAGAGAATGTCCGAAAGCTCGAAGAAATCAGAAAATTCCTTCAGGATGTCGATGAACAGAAAGAGAAGCTGAAACGTCTTTCTGATGAGGCTGCTTCTGCATCTGCCCTGGTAAAAGAGACGCTTGCGGCAGGAAGAGCGCAACTGAAGTCTCTGTATGAGACCCGCGATTATGAAACGGCGGAAGAAGCGAACACGGTGCTCCGTGAGGCAAGAAATGAGAAACAGAAGAAGGAAAAGGCATACGAGGATGCCAGAGACGAAGAGCAGAGGACAAGATCCGCAAAAGAGAATGCAGAGACTCTGATCCGTCGGTACCTTCAGGAACTGCCGGGACAGAAGGAAGAACGTGAGCGAAGAAGAAAAGCGTATGAGCAGATCATGGAGGAAAAAGATCTGGCGGAAACGGAGTGGACGGTACTGACAGAACGATATCAGCGAAACGATCCGGAACTCATTCAGAAAAAAGTGGACGCACACGGCAAAAAGAAAGCGGCAGCCGAGAGTCTGTACAATGCGGCGCAAAAAGCGATAGACGGACGGGAAAAACCGGTACTGGAAGATCTGGAACTTGAGAAGACGTCAGCAGAAAAACGGGCAGATGAAACTTTGAAAGAACTGGAGGAAATAAGAGGATACTACAGGGAGAACAAACGAGTATATCAGGCTCTGGAGCCTGTTATGGAAACCCGCGGAAGGATCATGGAGGAGCACAGGAGACTGGATGATCTGTATAATCTTCTGGGAGGAAAGGTGTCCGGCGGCAGGATGGATATCGAGACATTTGTCCAGCGTTATTACCTGGAACGGATCCTGTATGCTGCCAATCTTCGGTTCCAGGAAATGTCCGCTGGTCAGTTCGAACTCCGGATGAAAGATATTGACAAGGCAGGCTTCGGAAAGAACAGGGGACTTGATCTTATGGTGTATTCCACTGTGACCGGAAAAGAGAGGGAGGTCCGTACGCTGTCCGGAGGTGAGTCCTTTATGGCGGCACTGTCGCTCGCCCTGGGAATGGCGGATCAGATCCAGGAGAGTGCGGCTTCGGTAAATCTGGATATCATGTTCATCGACGAAGGGTTCGGTTCACTGGATGATCATTCCAGAGATAAGGCGGTCCGGGTGCTCCAGGATATGGCGAACGGCTCAAAGATGATCGGGATCATATCTCATGTGACCGAGTTGAAGCAGGAGATCGAGGATCAACTGATCGTGATGAAGGATGAGGACGGAAGTCGTGTCCGGTGGCAGATTAGTTGATGTTTCGGAATTTTTTTGTGGGTGTTTCTGGCCTGCACAGAGTTGTCACAAATCTGTGAATGGGGTATACTTTGCTTTAGAGAAAAGAAACAGGTTTATGGAGGATTTATAATGACAGAACGATATAATGAAAACGAATTTGCAGATGTGTTTATGGTCCTAAAGCTGAAACAAAAAGGAAAGGACGCTGACCGTCTATGAACGAGGAAAAATGGGACAGGCTGCTGCATATCAGGACGAGTGGGAGGGATGACTCCCATTCGGACCAGTACCGTTATCCCTATGAACCGACGCCATACTCCGTTCTGGAGCGCCTCGCAAATTCCGGATATATCCGAAAAGGGAATACGCTGCTGGATTATGGCTGCGGGAAAGGACGGGTAGATTTTTTTCTGTCCTGGCAGACCAGATGCCGTTCCACTGGAGTCGAGTATGACGAACGGATTTATGAAAAGGCACTGGAAAATCAGAAGACGGCGGTCTCTTCCGGAAGAACGGTTTTTAAGGCTGAAAATGCAGAGCAGTTCGCGGTGCCTGTTGAAGTAGACCGGATTTATTTTTTTAATCCATTTTCTGTTGAGATTCTTCAGAAAGTGATCAGCCGGATCCGGGAGTCGTATTATGAAGTACCGCGGGAAATCCTCATGTTTTTTTATTATCCGTCGGATGAATACCTCTCTTTTCTGATGACAGTGGATGAGCTGATATTTGCAGATGAGCTCGACTGCACAGACCTGTTCGACGGTAAGGATAAAAGAGAGAGGATCATGATATTTAGATTGGAAGGAATGTAAGAATGAGCAAAGTCAGGATCATAAAAAAGAATGATGAATATACTTCTGAATATGAAGTCGGAGATATTTTTGAAATCGAGGGGACATGGTATGGTGGCGTACATATTACGGGGAAATCCGGAGTGCCGGTGTCGCTGGATAAAGAAGAGTACGCTGAGCTGGATACCGAGCCGGATCGTGAACCGGAGACAGATGAAGATGCAGACAACACTGTGCAGAGGGATATCCGTGTCGGGGATATCGTACGTCATTTTAAAAGGGAGTGGGTCTCACAGGAAACATCGGAATATATGTATAAGGTGATCGCCTTTGCACAGCATACGGAAACCGGGGAAAAGCTGGTCATCTATCAGGCGATGTATGCGCCTTTTAAGATCTGCGCCAGGCCTTACGCCATGTTTATGAGTGAGGTGGACAGAGAAAAATATCCGGATATCAGGCAGAAATACCGGTTTGAGAAGGTTGAGGTGTAAGAAAGATGGCATCGGAAAAAACAGATGAACTGTACAGACTCCTTCTGAGCAAGGGATACCCGAAGGAGTTCTGTGCAGAGATCGCATACAAAAATATGAATACGGATTACACTGCCACCAGGATGCTGGGGTACCTGTACCGTGTGACAGACCCCAGGATCGAAGATCTGGTGGACGAGATGCTGGCGATCTTAAGCGACAGGGATGCGATCATACAGAAAAAAGAGATGGAACACGCTCAGTCCGTACTCAATGATATTTACGAAAACGGTCTGTAAGAGCTTTATGGCATGACCATTTCTTCGATCGCATCTGCGGTCAGCCGGATCTGTTCCTCGTTGGAAATCTCAGGAGTCCCGTCTCCGTCCTGAGGACCGTAGCATCCGAAATAAGCGTGACATCCTCCCGGAATGATGATCTCTGTGAAATCTTCCGGGAGGTTTTTTCTGTATTTTTCGTAGGAGTCCATTTTCAGGACACCGTCTTCGGAACCGTAGACAGACAGGACGTCCAGACCGCTCTTGCTCAGATCTTCCGTGGAATAGGACGCCAGGAGGATAAGTCCGTCATATTCTTCTGCATGACTGCCAAGATAGGAGGCAGCCATGGATCCGCCAAGAGAATGACCTGCCAGATACCATTTCGTGATATCAGGATACTGTTCCCGGATCCCGTCGGCTGCGTTGATATCAAATACAGCGAGATTCCCGGGCATATGCACAAGGACACAGAGAATCCCCCGTTGCGCACAGGCTTCCATCAGCGGGGCATAGGCTTCGTACTGGACCTTTCCTCCCGGATAGAATATCAGCCCGGCGGAGAGATCAGCGGGAGGGTTTTCAGGTGTAAAGACGATCTGACCGTTATCAGATCTGGAGACTCTGACCCCATTTTCAGGGTCGGTGATCGCTTTTATGGCAGAGCTTTCTGCATGGTAATAATCACCCAGGTATACTCCGCATCCAACCCAGGTAATAAGCAGGACTGCGGCGAGCAGGATAAGTATTTTCTTCCATAATTTCATTTTATGCTTCTGTTTCAATATATCACCCCGTTTTGATTGATCAGCTTTACTATTATATAGCGGATAAAAGAAAAGAACAACAGATTTTCAAAGGTGGTATTTATATCGGACACCTGCAGAAGTATCTTTTTATCAGAAAATGAACATGGGAATTCTGATAAGAAGGAGAGGATAACATGAAAGGATATAACACAGAGAACGGATACATGGGATATGTTGACGGAGGTTACAGGCTTTTCGCGAGTGAGTCCGATTACAGAGAATATCTGGAAGATTAAGGTATAAAGTGTACAATAATTTTCCCATCTGTGATATAATGACCATACGATGTGCAGAGCAGACCGGCAGATTCGGTCTGTTTTGCTGTACAGAGATTATACAGTACAACCAGTTATCCAGGGAAAAGGGAAAGATGCTATGCCAAAGGGAACAAATCAGAAATTAAAACTATACCGCCTCGCTCAGATCATGCTTGAGGAAACGGACGACGATCACTATATCACAATGCCGGAGATCCGGTCCGCTCTGGAAGAATATGAGATCACAGCAGACCGCAAGAGCATTTATAATGACCTTAGGGATTTGGAGGTTCTTGGAATAGAAGTGGAAGGGGAACCGGTGGGAAACCGATATCATTATCACGTTGTGGACCGTCCCTTTGAACTTCCGGAGCTGAAGCTTCTGGTGGATGCGATCCAGTCTTCTAGATTTATTACAGAGAGAAAGTCAAATACGCTGATCCGAAAACTGGAAAAACTGGTCAGCAGATATGAGGCAATGAAACTGCAGCGTCAGGTCTATGTATCCGGCAGGATCAAGACGATGAATGAAAGCATCTACTACACGGTGGATGCGATTCATAATGCAATTTCGGAAAATAAGAAGATCCGGTTTCAGTACTTTCAGTGGAATGTGAAAAAAGAACCGGAACTGAGGCACAACGGAGCCTATTACCATATCAGCCCGTGGGGCCTGGCCTGGGATGATGCAAACTATTATCTTGTGGGATATGATTCTGATGCAGAACAGATCAAGCACTACCGTGTTGACAAGATGCTGCATATCCGGATGTCCGAGGAGAGCAGAGAAGGAAAGGAACATTTCAAAAAGCTGGATATGGCGGAGTATACGAAAAAAAGCTTTGGAATGTTCGGCGGAAAAGAACAGAAAGTGAAGCTTCTGGTGGAAAACAGACTGGCTGGAGTTATCATAGACCGGTTTGGAAAAGACGTGATGTTCCTTCCTGTTGATGAGGAACACTTCGCTGTAAATGTAGACGTCCGTGTCAGCGGGCAGTTTTTTGCATGGATCTTCTCTCTGGGGGACGGGGTGAAGATACTTGGGCCGGAAGAGGTAGTGGAACAGGTAAGGAATGAAATCAGGCGGCTGGAGAGACAGTACAGTTGTTGAAGTATATCAGCATAAGTAAAATCCCATGACAGGGAAAAGAATATAAAGGTAAATTTTTCTGATGATGAGTTATACTTTACCTGCGAGAAAGAGTGAAAAAATGCCGGCAATGATCCGGAAAAAGAGAAGCCCCGGGATACTGCAGAGTTCCCGGGGCTTACCTGCTGATGATATTGCATTAAAGATACAGTTCGCATTCTTTCCTGTCGGAACAGACTTTCTTCAGCATGGTGCTGACTGCTGTCATCATCACGGCATTGATCTTTCTTGCGGACTGAGGGCAGACACTCACGCAGCGCATGCATGAAATACATGTTTTTCCGTCCACTTTTTTGGGCTCCTTTTTGTCGATGGCCTGAACCGGACATTTTTCAGCGCACAGACCGCATTGTGTGCAGTCTTTTGTGGGCTTTGGAACCATTCCGGAACCGCCGCCTTTCTTGTAAGGGCGGTTGCCGGGGACAGAAGGCTGAGAAGTATTTCCTGAGATGATTTTTTCACGTATCTTCCCGGCATATTCTGCCAGAATCTTCCGGTCTGCTTCATCCGGACGTCCTGCTGCGAACTGGCGGGCGATCGAGTGCTCTGCAATCGCGGCTACAGCAGAGATCACTGTGAATCCTGCGTCATTTGCAGCGTCAAGAAGTTCGATCAGGGTGTCTTCATAAGCCCGGTTTCCGTAGACACAGACAAGAACCGCAAGAGCTCCGTTCCCTTTTATGGACTTAAGACGATCGATCGCAGGCGCAGGTACTCGTCCGCCATAGGAAGGCACGGCAATGACGGCCGTATCTTCTCCGGCAAGGGAGATGGCAGAGAAGTCAGTCGAGTGATCCGTAAGGTCCACTGTCTGTATTTTGTCCGCAATTCCTTTTGAAAGTATATCTGCGGCTTTCTGTGTCCCGCCTGTGGGACTGAAACAGATTTCATAGAGTTTCATTTTCATTCCTCCAATCTTGATTCCTGCTTGTATTTCCTGTGATAAGACTGTAAAATGGGATGTATGTAATAAATAGTATTACATCTGGAATTTAGTTTAGCACTGACAAGATGTAAAGTCAAGATTTACATCTGTGTTTTGCAGAGAGGTTGCGAATATGCAGATTAGTATGAAATGTTCGATTGCAGTTCATTGTCTGATCTTTATTTATGAGGCAGAAGGGAAAGCCAGGGTGACAAGCGCGCTTCTGGCTGAGAGTACCGGGTGTAATCCGGTTGTGATCCGCAATACGCTCAGCGCGCTTAAGAAAGCGGGACTGATTACAGTGGCCAGAGGAAAAGGAGGCGCCGAACTTTGCCGGAAGCCCTCTGAGATAAATCTGTACATGATCTACAGCGCTATGGAGCCGGAGGGATTGTCCTCGTTGATCGGCATCCATTCCTGTGAAGGAAGAAAATGCCCGGTGGCGCAGAATATACGGAAAGTTCTAAAAGGTCCTTATGATCAGATTGAGGCCTCCATCAGACAGACGATGGAGAAAATCACATTGGAATCGATGATCACGGATTATGAACAGCGGGTGGATACCCCGGCATCAGAACAGATATGATCAGAAAATATATTTAAGGAGGAGTTCAATGCTTACGCTTATTTTTGTCATATTAATGTTATGGATATTTATCAGACTGTTTGTGTTTGGAATCAGGGCGGCCTGGGGACTCGCCAGGATTCTGCTGACCGTTTTTCTTCTGCCGGTCATACTGATCGGGCTGGTCATTGGAGGGCTGATCTATATCGCGATCCCTGTATTGATCATTATAGGGATCCTGTCTCTTCTTTTAGGAAAATCCTGACAACAGAAAGCCGGGAAGGCTCCTGTGTTACTGGAAACAGCAACAATTTTTCTGGAAATATGTCGATTTGTGTAAAATTTATATTGTGTATTTTTATACATCAGGTTAAAATAGTGTCTGCATATTTAACAGAAGAGGAGAGAGAGTATGTTTATGAGGAATAAAAAAGGGCAGATTCCACAGGCGAAGCGTGACTTCACCAAGATGAAGACGCCCCATACCTATGCGATCATCTTTTTCGTGGTGGTCGTCTGCTGGATCCTGACATTTCTGATCCCGGCAGGAAAGTTCAGCACCCATGAGATCGAGTACACAGACGCAAATGGAGAGACTGCCACGAGGACGGTTCTGATGGCAGATACGTTCCGGTACAGTTATAATCTGGACACAGATTTCGTGGAGGACGCACTTACTGATATCAGTAAAGATCCCGCTCTGATGGAAGAGCTGGAAGTGGATCCGGATGCTCTGGCAGCACTGCTGGAGACGGATTCCTCTGCATGGACACAGGAGGACCTGGATGCAGTGGGAATCAGCGATGATGAGATGTACAGCCTGTATGGCGAAGATTTTTACGATACCAGTGAAAAACTTCACAAGACGGCGGGAATCTGGGGAACAGAGGACTTTGGCGGCTTTGGATTTTTGAACTATGTGTTTGAAGGTCTGGTGACCGGCGACCGTTCCAGTTCTGCAGTAGGGCTGTGCGCACTGATCCTTGTGATCGGAGGTTCCTTTGGTATCATCATGAAGACGGGAGCCATTGACGCTGGAATCTATGCATTCATCAGAAAAACCAAGGGGTTGGAGCGACTGGCTCTGCCGCTGCTTTTCATTCTGTTTTCTCTGGGCGGAGCCACATTCGGAATGGCGGAGGAATGTATCCCCTTTGCCATGATCATGGTGCCGTTTGTCATTGCTCTGGGATATGATTCTATCGTGGCAGTCACAGTGACCTACGTTGCTTCCCAGGTTGGAAACGCAGTGTCATGGATGAGCCCATTCTCTGTGGCAGTGGCACAGGGGATCGCGGGGATCCCGGTGCTTTCGGGAGCGACCTTCCGGCTGATCATGTGGGTGATAGTGACGCTGGCGTCCGCAGGATTTATGATGGTCTACGCGGAGGGCGTACGGAAGAACCCCCAGAAATCCGTAGTGTATGCGGGAGACGCTTATTTCCGTGAACGTTTGGATTCCGTAACCGAGGAAGAGCGTGAGTTCAATCTGGGGCACAAGCTGATCCTTCTGGAAATGCTGGCAGTCCTGATCTGGATCGTCTGGGGAGTTACACAGCGAGGCTTTTATATCCCGGAGATCGCGTCCCAGTTTTTTGTTATGGGATTCGCGGCCGGTGTTATCGCTATTCTCTTTAAACTGAACGGCATGACTATCAACGGTATGGCTTCCGCGTTCCAGGGAGGTATTTCAGATCTGGCAGGTACGGCGGTGGTAGTCGGCATGGCAAAAGGTATTCTCCTTGTACTGGGCGGTTCCGACGCGGATGTGCCGTCCGTGCTCAATACCATCCTGTACGCTATCGGAACGGTGCTTCACGGTGTTCCGGCATTCCTTGGCGCATGGTTTATGTATATCTTCCAGAGTCTGTTCAATCTGGTCGTTACATCCAACTCAGGACAGGCTGCTCTGACTATGCCGATCATGGCGCCGCTTGCTGATCTTGTAGGAGTATCTCGCCAGATCGCAGTGCTCGCTTATCAGCTTGGCGCTGGTTTTGTGGATGCGTTCACACCGGTATCAGCCAGCCTGATCGGTGTACTTGGCGTGGCAAGGATCGAATGGGGAAAATGGGCAAGGTTCCAGATCAAGATGCAGGCATTCTTCTTTGCAATGGGAACTGTTATCATAGCGATCGCCGTTGCGATGAATTTTCAATAAGATATGAGTTAAAATGCGGACGCCGGAAGGCGTCCGTTGTTAAAATTCAGGCTTTTTGAGCCGTCTGATACAGGAGGACAGAAAAATGTCGATGGTTACGATCATAAGAAATGCAAAAGTCTGCCAGCCGGAATACGCCGGCGTAAAGGATATCCTGATCCTGGCGGGAAAGATTGCTGCCGTAGAAGAAAATATAAGGTTTGATCTCGGTGGTGCTGTGGAGGCAGAGGAGATTGACGCTTCGGGGATGACTGCAGTGCCCGGATTTATCGACTGTCATGAGCATATCATGGGCGGAGGCGGAGAGGGTGGATTTCACACACGAACACCGGAAGCCAGCCTGGGAGACCTGATCTGCAACGGGATCACCACCGTTGTCGGGTGCATCGGTACCGACGGGGTGGGAAGAGATATGACAGCATTGCTGGCAAAAGCGCATGGGCTGGAGAATGAAGGAATCACTGCATTTGCCTATACCGGCTCTTATCAGGTTCCGGTGCACACACTGACGGACAGTCTTATGAAGGATATCATGATGCTGGACAAGGTCATCGGCGTTGGAGAGATTGCCATTTCCGATCACCGTTCTTCCCAGCCTTCGTTTGAGGAGTTTATACGGGTTGCGGCGGATGCCAGAGTGGCGGGAATGCTTTCCGGTAAGGCGGGGATCGTGAATGTACATCTGGGGGACAGTCCGAGGAAACTGGATCTGATCCGGCAGGCGGTCCGTGAGACAGAGATCCCGGCGTCTCAGTTTCTGCCAACTCACGTAAATCGAAATGAAGCTCTTTTTGAGGAATGCCTTGATTTTGCTGCTGAAGGCGGAAATATTGATTTTACCGGAAATGAAGATATTGATTACTGGGAGACGATCTGTGATGAAGTCCGGGTCTGCAAAGGAATCCGGAGACTCCTTGACCGGGGAATCTCCAGTGACAGGTTTACCATCTCATCCGACGGACAGGGGAGTCTTCCGGTGTTCAATGCAAAAGGGGAGTTCCAGGGAATCGGCATCGGCAAGGCGTCATGCCTTTTAAAGGAAGTGAGGGAATGTGTCCAGAGAGAAGGAATTCCTCTTGAGACCGCAGTGAAGGGAATCACCTCTAATCCCGCCTCTATCCTGAAACTGAAAGGAAAGGGAAGAATAAAAGAAGGATATGACGCAGACATCTGTCTGCTGACGGAGAAATCCCTTGAGCTGAAGACCGTCATCGCGAAGGGGCAGGTTATGGTCAGGGACGGAGAACAGGTCGTATTCGGGACTTTTGAAAAAGAAAGATAGAAGAAAATGATAGAAGAAGCCGCGGCAACTCAGATGCTATGTTCTGAGGTACCGCGGCTTTCCTGCCTATTTCAGGAAAAAGCGGACCATCTTTTCGTGCAGCTTTCGATATGGCTGATAGCGCATCGGCAGATCGAGCCATGTCTTTTTGTCTACGATACTCTTGTAGTGAGTGAAAGTATCAAAGCCGATCTTCCCGTGGTAGGCTCCCATGCCGCTCTCGCCGAAACCGCCGAATCCCATTTCTGTGGTGGCGAGATGGATGATGGTATCGTTGATGCATCCTCCGCCGAATCCGCAGCGGGAGATGACTTTCTTCTCTGTATTTTTGTCAGAAGTGAAGAGATAAAGCGCCAGCGGATGGGGCATGGCATTGACCCGGTGGATCACTTCATCTATGCTGTCAAATGTGAGGATCGGCATGACTGGACCGAAGATTTCTTCCTGCATGACCGGATCAGAGAAGGCGACATTGTCCATGACCGTTGGTTCGATCCGCAGTGTTTTGCGGTCGGAACCGCCTCCCTGTACGACTTTCTTTTCGTCGATCAGTCCAAGGATCCGGTCAAAATGTTTCTCGTTGATGATCTTTCCATAATCCGGATTGTCCAGAGGATGTCTGCCATACTGCTTTTTGATCTGATTCTGCACTTCTTTTATAAAAGTGTCTTTGACAGAGCGCTGACAGTAAATATAGTCGGGCGCCACACAGGTCTGGCCGCAGTTCAGATATTTTCCGAAAACGACGCGCCTTGCCGCAAGTCTGATATCTGCTGTCTGATCTATGATACAAGGGCTCTTTCCGCCAAGTTCCAGTGTGACGGGAGTCAGATACTCGGCAGCGTTTCTCATGACTTCTTTTCCCACCGCCTGACTTCCAGTGAAGAAGATATAGTCAAAATGCTCATGCAGAAGACAGGTGTTTTCCGCACGTCCGCCGGTCACCACAGCCACATACTGAGGTTCGAAGCACTGTGACAGGATCTTTCGGAGCACCTCGCTGGTGTTGGGAGAATAAGCGCTTGGCTTGACCACAGCAGTGTTCCCCGCCGCCAGAGCATCTACCAGAGGCGAGAGAGTCAGCATGAAGGGATAGTTCCAGGGACTCATGATCAGGGTCACGCCGTATGGTGAAGGCTTCTGGAAACTCCTTGAATGAAACTGAGCCAGCGGTGTACGGACTCTTTTTTCTCTGGCAAAACGGGCAGTGTGTTTCAGCATGTAGCTGATCTCTTCCAGCACCAGTCCTGTCTCGCACATATAGCTCTCAAATCCGCTTTTCCCCAGATCTTTTTTGAGGGCTTCGTGGATCTCCTTTTCGGAACCGCAGATCGCGGCATAAAGTCTGCGGAGTGCATTGAGCCGTGTATTTACCGGAAGAGTGGACCCGGTCTGAAAATATTTTCTCTGTCTGCTTATGATAGTTTTAATTTCCTGTTCTGTCATGTTTAGCGTCCCCTTTCTTTCTAATTCTAAAATATTAACAGCAGCTTTTTTGTTTGTCAATCAATCGGGAAAGACGGAACAGAACAGATTTGGTATTGACAATATCGGCAGGACAGCGATAATGATAGGAGTAATATCTCAATAGAGAAGATGAGGATTTTTGTGTTGAAAATAGCAGTAACTTATGATAACGGAAATGTGTTTCAGCATTTTGGAAGAACAGAGTTTTTTAAAGTGTATAATATCCAAGAGAACAAAGTGATTTCCAGTGAGGTGATTGGCTCTAATGGGACCGGTCACGGTGCCCTGGCAGGGCTTCTGGCAGACCAGGATGTGGATGTGCTGATCTGCGGCGGAATTGGCGGCGGCGCACAGGAGGCGCTTAATGAGGCTGGTGTGACGCTGATTGCAGGAGTACAGGGCAATACGGATCAGGCAGTGGAGGCGTATCTGAGAGGAGAGCTTGTATCCACAGGGGCAAACTGCGGCCACCATCACGAAGAAGGCCATGACTGCGGGAATCACGAGGATGGACATTCCTGCGGCGGTCACGGGGAAAGCCACTTCTGCGGAGAAGGATGCGGAAGTTCCTGCGGAGCAAAACCGGCGCTGACAGGGCGGAATGTGGGGAAAACCTGCCGTACTCATTACAGAGGAACGTTCAATGATGGAACTCAGTTTGATTCTTCCTATGATCGGGGCGAGCCGTTGGAGTTTGTGTGCGGGGCAGGACAGATGATAAGAGGATTTGATGCCGCTGTCGCTGATATGGAAGCAGGGCAGGTGGTGAACGTTCATTTGATGCCGGAGGAGGCTTATGGTATGCCGGATCCGAACGCAGTCTTTACGCTTGAGATCGCCCAGCTTCCGGGTTCTGAGCAACTTGAGACTGGACAGCAGGTGTATCTTACCAACCAGTACGGACAGCCCTTCCCGGTGAAGGTCATCGCAAAAGATGAGAAGATGATCACATTAGATGCAAACCATGAGATGGCCGGAAAGGAACTTAATTTCAGGATCGAGCTGGTGGAAGTAAAATAGCATGTTAAATGATGATACAAATAAATCACATTTGTTCCTTGACATACTATAGGAGACGTGATATATTTATAACGTGATGAATAGATCACGTGGCAAAAATATCACACATAATATGTTGAGGAGGTTATTATGAAGCGCACATTTCGTATTTCTCCCATTTTGGGGATTTTTGGATTTCTGGGGATACTTGGTATTTTTTATAATCCGATTTTCTGTTGTTTCTTTGCTTTTTTCAGTTTCTTTTTCTGGGGACTTTTGGGCAGAGAAGAGTCTGATGAAAGATTAGAGGAAAATATCAGAAGAGCTGTCAGTATAGCAGGACGCATGGCCCTGATACTTTGTTTTTTTCTGCTTTTTGGATTGGATAAACAAATATCAAGCGAATTGATATTACGCTATGGTTCAATCGCCTATGCAGTTGTATTTACACTTGCTCCCGCGCTGGCATATTTTCTTGACAAACAGGGGTGAGCGTATGGCGGCTTTTATTTGCAGATTGAAAGAGTTCCGACAGGCCGTTGGCCTGACTCAGGAGGAACTGGCAAACAAAGTTTCTGTCAGGAGGGAAACTATTATTCGTTTGGAAGCCGGAAAATACAACCCCTCTTTAAAACTGGCTATTGATATAGCAAGGGCTGTCAAAGCTCCCATTGAAGAAATATTTATTTTTGACAAGGAACAGTAATGGATAACAAAAAGCGGTAAAGTCGAAATGGTGTCTAATCATACAAAAAGCAGAGGAGGCCCCTTTTAGATGAAGAATATACGAAAAAAGAAGAAATCCCCGGGGAAACTGCAAATTATTTTATCGATCTGGTCAAGGGCCTGGACAGTCCATATTTAGAATGAGGTTAGCAGAGATGCTGAATATTATTCTGATACCCTAAACCAGAGTTCGTTGAAAAACAGTACAGAATATGCTATAAAATATCTATATAAAACCAGGGAGATAATACACATGAAAAAACTTATATTGACAGCGCTTTTCATTGCGGCTGCATGTATATCCGGATGCGGCGAAGAACAGGGCAGCGTGGAAAAAGCAGGCATATCGACAACGGAACAGGTAGATCAGGCGGCGAACGAGGCAAAGGAGTCTCTTGGCGATTCCGTGTCGCTTCCAAGTGAGTCTGTAGTAAAGGTGATGGCTGATACCTGGAACGTTGCGGGAAGCGATGACGTCTATGTCATGAAAGAGGATGGAACCGGAACGAAAAACGGGGAGTCCTTTACCTTTGAATGCGGTTTTGATGACGAGAATCACATTACGCTCTATATCGTTATGACAGATACAGAGGAAGAAGAACTCTATGCGCTTTCCACAGACACGACGGGATATGGAGTCAATCTGACGTCACTGGACGGAGGAGATGACCTCCTGCTCCTGCCTGCGGATATTACACTTCTTGATCTGTCCGATGAGCGTGTATCGGCAATCCAGGGAGAGTGGTCTGACGGAAACGGAAATACATATACTTTTAAAGACGACAATACCATGGTGATTGACGATTCTGAGACAAAAACGGAAGGAACCTACAGTGTTGCAGAGAATTCGGAGGGGACGTGTCTTCTCAAGATAGTGGTTGAGGGCGGCGCGCTGGAATTCGAATATAATCTGAATGCAGAGGGGACAGAGATGGATCTGCAGAGTCCGGGGACAACGACGGTCCATCACTGGACAAAAGAGTGAAAAATGAATCAATCTACAAAAGAATAAAGAAAAATTTGGAAAAGGAAGAGTCTTTTAGGGATTTTTCCTTTTTTACTTTAATTTATATGATATAATGACAATAATTTATAGAAACCCGTCAATAATATCAGAATAAGGGAGCGGAGGAAAAGATATGTTAGAAAAAGTAGATCTGACAAAGAAATTGTCAAAAGAAGATTATAAAGGAAAGATGGAGCATCTTGAAGTACGTCTCGGACAGCTTCAGCGGCGGTGCAAAGAGCTGGGGATTCCGGTGCTGATCGTATTTGAGGGATTCGGAGCCGCGGGAAAAGGCCTTCAGATCGGTTATCTTATCCAGAGCATGGATCCCAGGGGATTTCAGGTATTTCCGATCAAAAATGAGACGGAGGAAGAGAGGATGCACCCGTTCATGTGGCGGTTCTGGACGAAGACGCCTGCACGGGGAAGAATCTCGATCTTTGACGGAAGCTGGTACCGGCGCGTACTGATCGACCGGTTTGAAAAGAGGACGAAAGAAAAAGAGATCCCGGATGCGTTTCATTCTATCAACTCTTTTGAGGAACAGCTCGCTGACGACGGAAATGTGATCATCAAACTGTTCCTGGACATTGACCAGAAGGAACAGAGAAAGAGATTTGACAAACTTGCCAAAAACAAAGAGACTGCGTGGCGCGTGACCCAGGGAGATATCGAGCGAAATGCCAGATACGGCGAGTATGCGGATATGATGGAGGACATGCTTTTTAAGACGGATACGGATTATGCGCCATGGACGATTATTGAATCCATGGATCGGAGATTTGCCACGGTAAAGATCTATACGACTGTAATCAAGGCAATGGCGGATCAGATCGAAAAAGTTGAAAAACAGAAAGCAGAGGAGAGAGCAGCGGAGGAGGCTGAGAAAGAGAGCGAGTCCCTGGAGGCGTCGATCGTGGCGCGGGAGGCTGACAGAGAGATGAAGGAACTTCAGGTATCCATTCTCTCAAAGGCGGATCTGTCATTGAAATATACCAGGGAAGAGTACAAGGAGAAGCTAAAGAAGCTTCAGAAAAAGATCGAGAAACTACATGGAGAACTGTACCGCAGAAGGATCCCGGTAGTCCTCGGATTTGAGGGATGGGACGCGGGAGGGAAAGGCGGCGCCATCAAGAGACTCACCCAGAAGATGGATCCACGCGGATATGTAGTGAATCCAACGGCGTCCCCAAATGATATAGAAAAAGCTCATCATTATCTGTGGCGGTTCTGGAAAGCCATGCCCAAAGACGGACATGTGGCGATCTTTGACAGGACCTGGTACGGCCGTGTCATGGTGGAGCGCATTGAAGGATTCTGTACAAAGGAAGAGTGGCAGAGAGCATACAAGGAGATCAACGATATGGAGAAGGATCTGTATGACGCAGGAGCCATTGTGATCAAATTCTGGATGCATATCGACAAGGATGAACAGGAGCGGAGATTTAAAGAACGCCAGGAAAATCCGGAGAAACAGTGGAAGATCACGGACGAAGACTGGAGAAACCGGGAGAAATGGGATCGGTATGAGGATTCCGCCAACGAGATGCTCCTGCGCACATCCACGGATTATGCTCCCTGGGTTGTAGTGGAAGGGAACGATAAATATTATGCCAGAGTGAAAGTGCTCAGCACGGTGGTCAAAGCCATTGAGGCAAGGCTGCAGGAAAAGTAAAGTCCTGTCTGTTGTGATTCATTGAGTGAGAAAAAAAGGAGTGTGCTATCTATGACGATCAGGGAACAGCTTGAAGAGCGGGAAGAAGAGTATCTGAGCCCCTATGCCACGTTGAGCCGGAATTCAAAAGGGCGTGAGCGTGAGGAACCTCAGTGCGATATCCGGCCGGTCTTTCAGAGAGACCGGGACCGGATCCTGCACTGTAAGGCGTTCCGCCGGCTGAAGCAGAAGACGCAGGTCTTTCTGCTGCCGAAGGGAGACCATTACAGGACCCGCCTGACACATACACTGGAAGTATCTCAGAACGCAAGGACCATCGCCAAAGCGCTGAGGCTGAACGAGGATCTGGTGGAAGCCATCGCGCTGGGACATGATCTGGGGCACACTCCCTTTGGGCATGCGGGAGAGAAAGCCCTGAACAATGTGTATCAGTTTTCCCACAATGTGCAGAGCCTGCGGGTGGCAGAACGGCTTGAGAAACAGGGCAGGGGACTGAATCTGACCTGGGAGGTGCGAGACGGGATACTGAACCACAAGACGGCCGGTAATCCTCATACCCTGGAGGGGAAGGTGCTGCGTCTCTCTGACAAGATCGCCTATATATACCATGATATGGATGACGCCATCCGCGGTGGGATCCTGACAGAGGCGGATATCCCGGCTGAGATCCGTAAGATCCTGGGCGGCTCGTGCAGGGAGCGGCTGGACACCATGGTACACGATGTGATCATAAACAGCATGGACCGGCCCGAGATCTGCATGTCTGAGCCTGTAGGCAGGGCAATGCACGATTTACGCAGGTTCATGTTTGAAAACGTCTATCTCAATCCGAAGGCAAAGGGGGAGGAAGATAAGGCGGTACATATGATCGAACAGCTTTTTGACTACTATGTGAGACATCTTGAACTGCTGCCGGAGCAGTATCTTGATTCCATGTCTGATCCCGGCAGCAGCAGGGAACGGATCGTCTGTGATTACATCGCGGGAATGACGGATTCCTATGCCGTAAAAAAATTTGAAGAATTTTTTGTCCCGGAATCGTGGAAAATTTAAAGGATAAAAAAAACTTTTGTCGAATATATAAAATAGGGTATTCTTTTTAGGGAGGCAGACATGTACTATTCAGAAGAGCTGATAGAAGAGATAAGATCGAGAAATGATATAGTTGATGTGATTTCCGGTTATGTAAGGCTGCAGAAAAAGGGCAGCTCTTATTTCGGGCTCTGTCCCTTCCACAATGAAAAATCACCTTCTTTTTCCGTGAGCAGGCAGAAACAGATGTATTACTGCTTTGGATGCGGGGCAGGGGGAAACGTCTATACTTTCCTGATGGAGTATGAGAATTTCTCCTTTGTGGAAGCTGTGAAGTATCTGGCGGACAGGGCGGGGATCGAACTTCCGGAGATGGAATACTCGAAAGAGGCAAAAGAAAAAGCAGACCTGAAGGCATCGATCCTGGAGGTAAACAAACTGGCTGCAAAGTATTACTACGTGCAGCTGAAATCTGAACGAGGCAGGGCGGCCTATACATATTTGAAAGACAGGAAACTTTCGGATGAAACCATTACTGCTTTCGGTCTCGGCTATTCCAACAAGTTCAGCGACGATCTGTATAAATACCTGAGGGAAAAGGGGTACAGCGAGGAACTGATCCGCCAGGCGGGGCTCATCAATACGGATGAGCGACAGGGCGTTTACGACAAGTTCTGGAACCGGGTCATGTTCCCGATCATGGATGTGAACAGCCGGGTCATCGGTTTCGGCGGAAGGGTCATGGGTGATGCAAAGCCCAAGTATCTGAACTCGCCGGAGACGGTTGTGTTTGATAAGAGCCGGAATCTGTATGGGCTGAACAGGGCAAGGACGTCCCGAAAACCCTATTTCCTTCTGTGTGAAGGATATATGGATGTGATTGCGCTGCACCAGGCGGGCTTCACAAATGCGGTCGCGTCCCTTGGGACCGCCCTTACTCCCGGACACGCTTCTCTGATCAAGCGCTATGTACAGGAAGTGTACCTTACATATGACAGCGACGACGCCGGGACAAGGGCGGCGCTGCGGGCTGTCCCGATCTTGCGGGATGCAGGGATCTCCGCAAAGGTGATCCGGATGGATCCGTACAAGGATCCGGATGAATTTATAAAAAATCTGGGCGCGGAAGAGTATGAAAATCGGATCCGGGAGGCGAGGAACGGATTTCTTTTCAGCATTGACATGCTCTCCAGAGATTACGATATGGGATCTCCGGAAGGGAAGACCGCTTTCTTTCGTGAGACCGCGCGGCGGCTCATGTCATTCCAAGATGAACTGGAGCGGAGCAATTATATCGACGCGGTGGCGTCTGAGTACGGCGTCAGGAGAGAGAGCCTGGAAAAACTTGTGGCAAAGACTGCGGTGAGTTCCGGTCTGGCAAAACCGGCAGTGCGTCCTAAGAGAGCAGAGGGAAAGGAAAAGCAGAAGGAGGACGGGACCCTTACTTCTCAGAAGATACTCCTGACCTGGCTGATCGATGACGCGTCTCTCTTTGACAAGATCAGTCATCTTGTGACGCCGGATGATTTTACAGAGGATCTGTACCGCACTGTGGCACGGCTTCTATATGAACAGAGGCAGCATGGAGAACTGAACCCGGCGAAGATCCTGGATCACTTTACGGAGGAAGAGGAGCACAGAGAAGCGGCGGCCCTTTTCAACACAAGGATCAGAGAACTGAAGACGAAGGAAGAGAGGGAGCAGGCTCTCAAGGAGACCATCATCCGGGTCAAGACAAACAGCATCGATTACCGGACACTTCATCTGGCTCCCACAGATATGGCGGGACTTCAGCATCTGATGGAAGAGAAGCGGAAGCTGGAGGACCTGCGGAAACTGCATATTTCTATTGATTAAGGATAAAATAAAACAAGATAGCCTGCGCTCGCGCGCCGGCGAAGGAAGGATGGACACATGGAAGAGAACACACAGAAATTTCTGGAAAGAATGAAAGAACTGGTTGCGCTGGGGAAAAAGAAAAAAAGCGTGCTGGAAATCCAGGAGATCAATGATTTTTTCAATGATATGGAACTGAATACCGATCAGATGGAAAAAGTGTTCGATTATCTGGAAGCAAACAATATCGATGTGCTGCGGATCAGCAATGACGCCGACGATGATGCCGACATAGATCTCGACGTTATCATGGCTGATGAAGAGGAAGTAGATATGGAGAATATCGATCTTTCTGTTCCGGAGGGCGTCAGCATCGAAGACCCGGTCCGCATGTATCTGAAGGAAATCGGTAAAGTGCCTCTTCTGAGTGCGGAGCGCGAGATTGAGCTTGCGAAGAGAATGGAGGAAGGGGACGAGGACGCGAAAAAAGAGCTTGCCGAGGCAAACCTTCGTCTCGTTGTCAGTATCGCAAAAAGGTATGTGGGCAGAGGAATGCTTTTCCTTGATCTGATCCAGGAGGGAAATCTGGGCCTGATTAAAGCAGTGGAAAAGTTTGATTACCATAAAGGGTATAAATTCAGCACGTATGCTACCTGGTGGATCCGCCAGGCTATTACAAGGGCGATCGCGGATCAGGCGAGGACGATCCGTATCCCGGTCCACATGGTAGAGACAATCAATAAGCTGATCCGCGTGTCGAGACAGCTGCTCCAGGAACTGGGAAGAGAACCCCTCCCGGAGGAGATTGCGAAAGAGCTGGACATGCCTGTCGAAAGAGTGCGTGAAATCCTGAAGATTTCCCAGGAGCCGGTTTCACTTGAAACTCCGATTGGTGAGGAGGAGGACAGCCATCTGGGTGATTTTATCCAGGACGACAACGTCCCCGTGCCGGCAGAAGCGGCGGCACAGACACTCCTGAAGGAACAGCTGGACGAGGTGCTGGATACTCTGACGGAGAGAGAGCAGAAAGTGCTGCGTCTCCGTTTTGGTATGAACGATGGGCGTGCGCGTACTCTTGAGGAAGTGGGACGCGAATTCGATGTGACGAGAGAACGTATCCGTCAGATTGAAGCGAAAGCCCTCCGAAAACTCCGTCATCCGAGCCGGAGCAGAAAACTCCGCGATTATCTCGACTGAGAAAGGGATGGCAGGTCTGAAAATATGGAATTATCAAAAAGACTACAGGCGGTCGCAGATCTTGTGACCGCCGGATACAGAACAGCGGATATCGGCACGGATCATGCCTATATTCCTATTTATCTGATAGAAAACGGCCGGATCCAGGGAGCTGTCGCGGCGGATGTGAACCGCGGACCTCTGGAGCGGGCAAGATTCAATGTGACTGAAAACGGAATGAATGACCGGATCGACCTGAGGATTTCGGACGGCTTTTCGGCAATACGCCCCGGGGAAGTACGGTCAGCCGTGATCGCCGGGATGGGCGGTGCGCTTATGGTACGTATCCTGACAGAAGGGGCGGAGACGGTGAATATGCTGGATGAATGTATCCTTCAGCCCCAGTCGGAGATAGAAAAAGTGAGGACCTTTCTGCTTCAGGAAGGTTTTTTGTTTCTGGATGAAGTCATGGTTGAGGAAGACGGAAAATATTATACGGCGATGAAAACCGTTCCCGGGAATGGCACCGCCGGGAAAGGGACAGTCGGCTGGAACGAGCCGGAACTGAGATACGGCAAACTGCTGCTCGAGAAAAGAGATCCGGTCCTTCGCAGGTTTCTGGAGCGGGAGCTGAGATTGAAGAAGGAGATTCTGGGTTCTCTGGAGAAGAAGGAATCTGACAGGATCGCACAGAGAAAAACACAGCTGAAACAAGAGATTGAATATGTGGAGAAAGGGATGGAATATTATGCTTTGTAAAGAAATCATGCAGGTGATCGAAGCCACCTATCCAACAACAGCAGCACTTGATTTTGACAATGTAGGACTTCTTGCCGGAAGAGCCGGCAAAGAGGTGAACCGTGTCTATCTTGCTCTTGACGCCACGGATGCGGTGATTGACAGAGCTCTGGAAGAGGGGGCGGACATGCTCATCACTCATCATCCGCTCATTTTTTCACCGCTGAAAAAAATAAACGATGAAGACTTTATAAGCAGACGGATCCTGAAACTGATCCGGAGCGATATTTCCTATTATGCGATGCATACAAATTATGACGTCCTCGGGATGGCGGAACTCTCCGAGAAGATCCTTGGTATCAAAGACACAGAAGTCCTTGATGAGACCATGGAGGACACGGAAGGAAACAAGGAAGGGATCGGAAGAGTAGGTATTCTGGAATCTCCGATGACCCTGGAGGAATGCTGTGTCTATGTGAAGCATAAACTGAATCTGGGCAGCATCAAAGTGTTCGGTGATATGGATAAGAAGGTGCAGAGGCTGGCTGTTTCTCCGGGATCAGGAAAGACCGCCATAGCCGCTGCCCTTAAAAAGGGAGCGGATGTTCTGGTGACGGGGGATATCGGGCATCATGACGGCATTGACGCTGTAGAGCAGGGACTTTCAGTCATTGACGCGGGACATTACGGGACGGAATATATTTTTATTGATGATATGAAACGGTTTCTGAACGAGAAACTTCCTGTTCTGGAAGTGATGACAGAACCGGTTATCCATCCGTTCCAGGTGATCTAGCGACAGGAGATCCGGCAAAGGGAGGCGGAAAATGGAAAAGAAAAAATACTGCATAGAAGTAGACGGAACGATAAAGTATTATGAAGCCGGGACAACGTATCAGCAGATCGCAGAGGACGTTCAGGGAGATTATCCGCATCAGATCGTCCTCGCGTTTGTGGACGGATACCGCCTTCAGGAATTGAGAAAGAGAGTGAAGAAAGACTGTGGTATCAGGTTTGTCACTACAGCGGATAAGATCGGGCATGAGACATACAAAAGAAGTCTTTGTTTCCTGATGGTGAAAGCAGTCCATGATGTGGGAGGACACAAGAATGTAGACCGGGTCCGGATTCATTTTTCAGTGGATAAAGGGTATTATTGCACTGTGGATGGAAAAGTACGGGTAGATCAGCAGTTTCTGGATAAAGTTTCGGACAGAATGAGAGAGCTTTCCCGTGAAAAGGCTCCGATCGGCAAGCGTTCTGTGCATACGGACGAAGCAGTGGAACTGTTCCACCGGCATGGAATGTACGATAAAGAGAAATTGTTCATGTATCGGCGCGTTTCAAAAGTGAACATATATAATATCAATGAGTTTGAAGACTATTATTACGGTTACATGGTTCCGGACGCCGGATGCCTGAAATTTTTTTCCTTTCATCTCTATGACGAGGGATTTGTGATCCAGATGCCAACACAGGAGAATCCGGAAACGGTTCCGGCATTTGAGGCAAGTCCGAAGCTGTTCCAGGTGCTGAAAGAATCTGTTGCCTGGGGAGATCTGCAGGAGATCGATACAGTAGGCGCGCTCAACGATATGATAACCCGCTCAGATATGCGGGAAGTGGTGCTGGTGCAGGAGGCGTTTCAGGAGAGGAAGATCGGCGAGATTGCTGCGCAGATCGCGAAGAGGCCGGAAAACAAGTTTGTCCTGATCGCAGGACCCTCGTCATCTGGAAAGACTACATTTTCTCACAGACTGTCGATTCAGCTCCGGGCAAACGGACTGAAGCCTCATCCCATAGCTGTGGATAATTATTTCGTCGACAGAGCACACACGCCGAAGGATGCGGATGGAAATTACAATTTTGAGTGTCTGGAAGCGATCGATATCGATAAATTCAACGAAGATATGGGAAATCTTCTCGCAGGGAATGAAGTGTATCTTCCTATATTTAACTTCAGGACGGGAAAGAGGGACTATGAGAGACTCCCGAAAAGATTGGGGAAAAATGATATTCTTGTGATCGAAGGGATTCACTGTTTAAATCCAAAGCTGACGGAGATGCTGAACGATGAAAATAAATTTAAGATCTACATCAGCGCTCTCACCCAGATCAATATTGATGAACACAACCGGATCCCTTCCACGGACGGACGGCTGATCCGCAGGCTGGTGAGGGATGCGAGGACAAGAGGATCCTCTGCCGCGCGGACGATAGGAATGTGGGCATCGGTCAGGAGGGGAGAGGAGGAAAATATCTTTCCATATCAGGAGGAGGCAGATGTCATGTTCAACTCATCCCTTCTGTATGAGTTAGCTGTCCTCAAACAGCATGTAGAGCCTCTCCTGTTTGCGGTCGAAAGAGAGTCGGAGGAGTATCTGGAGGCGAAGAGACTGTTGAAATTTTTCGACTACTTTGTAGGGATTGGCAGCGAATATGTGCCGACAAATTCTCTCCTGAGAGAGTTTATTGGCGGGGGATGCTTTCTTGTTTGAATAATCATAGAAATAATAAATAAACATACCGGCAGTTCTTTTTCTGGATGAACTGCTGGTATGTTTGTTTTCCTTCTTAGTTCAGATATATTTTCTTGATATTGTCCATTTTTGAGGCGGCATTCTGGAGGAGAAGATCGGCGATGGTGACTGCAGTCATTGACTCGACTACGACAACGGCTCGGGGGACGATGACCGGATCGTGCCTTCCGTGGATCGATATCTCAATATCTTCGCCGGACTCGTTGACAGTATTCTGTGTTTTGGCAATAGAAGATGTAGGTTTTACGGCAGCCCGCAGAATGAGTCTGGATCCGTCGCTCATTCCGCCAAGCGTCCCGCCGGAATGATTTGTCTTTTTGCGTACCTCCCCGTTATCCATATAGAAGGGATCGTTGTTGCGGCTTCCAACGGAGGCGGACGCGGCGAAGCCATCGCCGATCTCTACCCCCTTTACCGCGCCGATGGACATGACAGCCTGAGCGAGAAGCGCATCAAGCTTGTCAAAGACAGGCTCTCCGATGCCGACAGGAAGACCATCGGCGGTACATTCCACGATCCCGCCGCAGGAGTCGGTCTGTGCCATCAGAGAGGAGACATATTCCCCGGCTTTTTCTGCAATGGAATTGTTTGGCATATAGAAGCTGTTTTGCGTGATCTCGGAGAAATTGTAATCTTTTTCTTCCACTGTACAGGGACCGATCGCCTTTGTGTAGGCGCGAAGTGTGATACCCAGTTCGCCAAGTAGACTGGAAGCCACCGCGCCGGCAGCGACACGTCCGATCGTTTCCCGGCCTGAGGATCTGCCGCCTCCACGGTAATCACGGAAACCATACTTTTCTTTGAACGGGAAATCGGCATGTCCAGGACGATAAGATACGGCAATATTTCCGTAATCTTTTGATCTCTGATCCTGGTTCCTGACGAGGAGTGAAATCGGAGTGCCGGTTGTCTTTCCCTCGAAAACGCCGGAGAGGATCTCAACGGAATCGGTCTCGTTCCTCCTTGTTGTATATTTGCTCTGACCGGGTCTGCGCCGGTCCAGAAAACGCTGTATATCTTCTGCTGCAAGAGGAATACCCGACGGACATCCGTCGATCACCACACCGACGCCCGGGCCGTGGGATTCCCCCCATGTGGTGATGCGGAATATTCTGCCAAATGATGAACCACTCATAAAATTCTCCTTTCAATCGTTGTATCTTCACAAACATATTCTATCATTATATAAGATGGGGCGGTAATGCGCAAGAGCCGGAAGAGATCAGGATTCGATAATTCACGAAAATGTTACAATAAGGGGAGCTTTTCTTAAGAAATAATTAACTGTACATTTAAAAAGTTTCGTAATATAATGTTGTCTGGATATTAAGATGCAGAGGGAGAAATATTATGAGCAATGACAA
>DWUT01000288.1 GCA_019120615.1 Candidatus Mediterraneibacter norfolkensis | reverse complement strand
TCCGCTGTCTATGCAGTTTTTTTACAAAGCCGGCCAGGGAATCGAGGTCTGCGAGTGTGCGGGACGTCTGTTTGGTTATGAACACGAGCTGGTGACTTATGGAAGTGGTTTTGATATTGAGGAGCTGCTGCTGGATTATGTTTATGATGAAGAGCGTATGAAAGAAAAACTGAAAGTACATGACGCTCATTTCCCAAAGCATTCAGCGGGACTTTATTTTCATGGTTATGAAGGAAAAGTATGTGATTTGTCGGAAGCAGTGAAGGTTATCAAAGACATTCATCCTGTTCAGCAAATGCTTTATTATAAAAAAGGAGAAGTGGTCGGTCATGGAATTGGCGCAAAGCCTTACCTTGCGAGATTGTATCTTCAGGCGGAGACGCGTGAAGAGATCGACCAGCTCTCACAGGAGGCGTTTGAAGACTTTAAGGTGATTGGAGAGAATGGGCAGAACCTGGTATACCACAACCAGATTCCGGACTATTATGAAACTGTAGAAAAACAGCTGAGAGAAAGGTAATGCTTATGGAATTTACTCCGGTAACATTGTTATATGACTTTTGTCTGATGTCGTTCCTCATTTTTATAGCAAAGATTATAAGAACCAAGATTAAGCTGTTCCAGAGACTGTATATTCCCACGGCCCTGATTGCAGGTTTTCTGGGTGTAATAGGAGGACCTTTTGGATTGAACATATTGCCGTTCAGCTCCCAGGCGTCTTCTTATTCGGGAATTTTAATTGCGGTTTTGTTTGCGACCATGTACCTGGGAAGACAGGAAAAGGCGAGCTTTAAAGAGATGCTGGACGGGGTGGGAGACACGTTCTTTTTGAATACGGCCTCTGAGATAGGGCAGTATGGAGTTGCTATTTTGTTTGGCATTTTTGTTTTAGGAGCGCTGTTTCCCGGAATTCATGTCTGTTTTGGAATGATGATGCCGGCAGGATTTGTCGGAGGGCATGGTACAGCGGCAGCGATCGGCAGCGTCTTGGAAAGCGCAGGCTGGGAAGACGCACTCACAATCGGTCAGACTTTTGCGACATTTGGACTTCTTCTCGGTATATTTGGAGGAATTCTGATTATTAATTTTTGTGCCCGGAAAGGGTATACACGGATTATTAAAAAAGTCAGCGCGATGCCTGAAGACATGAAAACCGGACTGATTCATCCTGAAAACAGGTCTACCATGGGAGACAATACAGTCAGCCCTATGTCGCTGGATCCTCTGACCTGGCATCTGGTTCTGGTGATGGTTTCTGTGGGAGGGGCATATCTCATCAATTCTTTTATTGTAAAATGGTTTCCGGATCTATCCATTCCTATTTATGGCCTTGCTTTAATCTGCGGCCTGCTTGTGCAGAAGATTTTAAAATGGTGCAGACTGGAAGATTATGTGGACCGCAGAGTGGTCTCGAGAATTGGGAGCAGCGCGACGGATTATCTGGTTGGCTTTGGGGTGGCAACAATTAATATCAGCGTTGTGATTCAGTATTGGAAGCCGATGCTGTTATTATGTCTTCTTGGAACGCTGTTTGTTGTACTGTTCTTTTTTGTGATTTCCAGAAAATTTTTCCGCAACTTTTGGGTAGAGCGGGGAATCTATATTTTTGGCTGGTCTACGGGAGTTATGAGTATCGCAGTGCTTCTTCTCAGGATCGTAGATCCTGAATTCAAAAGCGGTGTCCTGGAGGACTCCGGATTTGCGTGGATTTTTATTTCCCTGATTGACATTGCCTGTGTGACATTTCTGCCTGTCTTAGTACTTCGTGGATATGGAGTGGCGGCAGGAGCAGTGCTGACGGCAGCCGCGGCTCTTTGTATTCTGGCTTCAAAGCTCCGTTACGGAACGGCAAAGGTAAAGGCAGACGAACTGCATCCAGGCGAAAAAGAGATACTGGAAAATTTATAAAAAGATTAAAGATATGGAAAAGAAACGAATAAGTTTAAAAAATATATTGATTTTACAGCTTGTAATTGTAATTTATACATTGTCCGGCGTAGCGGCCAAGGGCGCGGCGGGATACGAGACGTTATCCTGGCAGTTTATTCTTTTTTATGGCATGGAGATTGCCATTCTGGGAGTTTATGCGATTCTCTGGCAGCAAATAATAAAAAGGTTCGACTTATCGGTTGCATATGCCAACCGTTCCATGGCGATACTTTGGTCTCTGGTCTGGGCTGTGATTTTTTTTCATGAAAGGGTAACCATAAATAATGTGCTGGGCGTATTAATTGTCCTGGCAGGTACAATATTGGTGAATACGGATGGAAAGTAAATATTATTTATTATTGCTTGGTTCTGTGGTAATCGCGTCATTTTCTCAGATCCTGCTGAAAAAAAGTGCATTAAAAACATATTCCTCCATATGGAGAGAATACATAAATCCCTGGGTTATTATAGGTTATGGGATGATGGTTCTTTCTACTTTGCTGACTGTATTTGCCTACCGGGGAGTAGATTATAAAAATGGACCTGTAATAGATTCAGTTGGTTTTCTGCTGGTTATGATCTGGAGCCGTATTTTTTTCGGAGAGAAAATTACGAAAAGAAAAACTCTTGGCAATATTCTGATTCTGGCAGGTATCCTGGTATTTTACAGCTAAGACGGATTTACAGCCGGGAGTAAGTTTAGAATGCAGAAAAGGATACAAAAACAACGGAGAAAATTATGAAAAAATTACTCGCACAAATCATCAAATTCGGAGCCGTGGGCTTCCTCTGC
>DWUT01000287.1 GCA_019120615.1 Candidatus Mediterraneibacter norfolkensis | reverse complement strand
AGCGGAAAGAAGTACAAAAAGTGCTGCGGAAGAAATGCATAAATGAGATATTATTTTTTGATCGTCGGAGTTTTGAGCGTTCTGTATTATCTGCTGCTTGTGTGTTATTCACGGCGGTTGACCTCAACGTTTGCAGGCTTCTGGCTGATATCGGGCGGCGTACATCTGACATTGGGATGTGCGCCGTTTTCTGACCCTGCATTACGGATCCTGAAATATGCGGTCATTGCGGCGTGGATCGTTTTCGCGGTGGTTGAGATTGTGATATTTTCCAGGATGGTGCCTCAGAAGAAAAAAAGAGCGGATCAGCTTATTATCCTGGGAGCCCAGGTCAGAGGGAGGCGCATCACCAACTCACTGAAAAGGAGACTGGACGCGGCACTTTCTTATCTTGAGACCTATCCGGAGACACAGGTGATCGTATCCGGTGGCCGCGGAAAAGGGGAGGACATTCCAGAGGCAGAGGCAATGGCGCAATACCTGATCGCAAAAGGCGTGGATTCCCACAGGATTATTCGTGAGGACCGGTCTACCTCCACAAGGGAGAACTTCCGGTTCAGCAGGAAGTTCTTTGATGCGGAAAATTCAGTGACAGGGATCGTGACCAATGATTTTCATATCTGCCGGGCAGAGATGATCGCCAGAAGAGAAGGATATCGAAGGATCATAAGAATTCCGGCGTCATCAAATCCGGTGTTTCAGCTCAATTATCTGGTGCGGGAATTTTTTGCGATCCTGGCAATGCTGATGCGGGGGCACAGAGAGTGAGAGAGGCAAATTTCAAGATCGGGGCTTTGGCGGAAAGATAAGTATGAAGGTAAGATACATAAGGAAGAGTCTTTGAAAGGAGAAGGAGGATATCTGGCGCCTTGCCACAATGCCCCAGACCGGGTGGTCAGGAGAACATCCGGACCGGGTCAGATATGAAGATATGAAATAAAAAAGAATAGGATTTCGACAAGACGGGCATAATGATACTGATTCTGTTAAAAGAGGAGGTAACATCATGCCAGAATTAAAATGTACGGTACAGACCTGTGTACACAACAATCAGTTCCTGTGTGCCCTTGACCAGATCCAGGTTGGAGGAGATACCGCGAAAACAGCACAGGAGACATGCTGCGACAGTTTTCAGGAGAGAAAAGAAGGAAGCTACAGCAATGCGATGGAAATGGCTTCTGACTGCGCTTCGGTAGACTGCAAGGCGACAAAATGTATGTATAATGACAACTGTCAGTGCCATGCCGGAAAGATCAGTGTGGAAGGCGGGGACGCGCGCCAGAGCAGTGGTACAGAGTGCGCGACGTTCAAGTGCTGCTGACGGAAAGATTAACATTGATGACAGCAGGAAAGGAGCCGCTGCAAAATAGATGAGTAATCATCTATGGAGCAACGGCTCCTTTTTTTCAACTGCGGCGGGCCAAAGTCCGGGCCTGCCCGAAACCCTGGCGGCCGCATCGATTATCTGATTTGATGATCTGGTGACACCCTCATCACATTCTTACTGCGGGGTGTTCTGATTAGAAGATTTGCTGATAACCGCACCGATCAAGTACAGCACAGGAAACAGCAGGCCGAAGATCATAGAAATCAAACCGGTTGTGACACCGGCAGCAAGACCTATGCTTGAATCTAATCCTGCCACGGCAGCGATGCCATTTACCACCATACTGTTCAGAACGCCGTTGACTATGACCAACACGATGAGGCCGATGGCCAGCTTCTTGCACAGAGCCAGGTTATCTTTTTTCTGGATTCCTAGAATACCGGCACTCAGCTCCAGAGCGGCGGTCAGGATTGAAAGGATGGATGAGATGATTCCCAACGCCCCAAATGCAGCGTTATCAGCGAAAGCGCCCAAAGCAGAAATCACGCTTAAGGCTCCAAAAATGATGAAAAGGATGCTGATTACTTTCAGCAGAGTACTTTTTTGCATAACTAATTCCTCCTGATTTCTATGTACACCTTTTACAGGCGAATATCCTTAAAATGTATTTTTTGATGATTTCAGAGAATACAAAGGCCCATCCCGCACAGAGCAACAAGGACAGAATACACTTACGAATTCAAGGGTATCCTGTTCGATAGCAGAAAAGGACAAAATCATACTGCCCGTCTTTACAAAGCTGTCCTCCTGTTTCATTTCCGTTGTCCCCCTCCTGATTTTTATTTGCTGAATATCATTTATCAGCACGATTTTCCATATATGTTAGTAATATACGGCATGATATATTATACACAGAAGAAAAGATAAAGACAATAATTTTTCTTTCACATTCGGATAGCCTTTATTCTGTTGACGAGTCCCCGGTTGGGGCGTTATAATCATATAGTCTGCATTAAGAACTCCGCTGAGTCCACACTGCATCCTGTGATTCCGGAATCTGCCAGGGCCGCAGGTGCTTTTAAGGGAGGCGAGGAGTGTGTACTCGGGCGGAAATGCACGTGTATTTACGAGAAAATACTACAGAAAAGGAGTGGGGAATATGCCGATTCGGGTACAGAATGATCTTCCGGTGAAAGAGATACTGGAACAGGAAAATATATTTGTGATGGATGAATACCGTGCCGCGCATCAGGACATCCGCCCGATCAGCATCGGGCTTTTGAACCTGATGCCCCTCAAAGAGGATACGGAACTGCAGATCCTGCGTTCTCTGTCCAATACGCCGCTTCAGGTGGACGTGACTTTCGTCCGCATGACAAGCCATGTGTCAAAAAATACATCCACCAGCCACATTTACAAGTTCTATGAGGCGTTTGAAAGTATCAGGAACAAAAAGTTTGACGGATTCATCATCACGGGGGCTCCGGTGGAACTGATGCTGTTTGAGGAGGTGGACTACTGGGAAGAGTTAAAGAAGATCATGGAGTGGACAAAAACTAACGTAACTTCCACGCTGCATCTGTGCTGGGGAGCACAGGCAGGGATCTACTACCATTTCGGTATTGACAAAGTGAAACTGCCGAAGAAACTATCCGGAATCTACAGGCACCGCGTGAGAAACCGTAAGATCCCTCTGGTGAGAGGATTTGATGATGTATTCATGGCGCCCCATTCCAGATATACGGAGATACCGCAGGACCTTCTGGAGGCGGATGAGAGGATCACGATCCTTGCGGATTCTCTTCAGGCGGGCGTATTTCTCTGTATGGCAAAGGAAGGAAGACAGATCTTTGTAATGGGACATCCGGAGTATGACAGGATGACCCTGGATTCGGAATATAAGAGGGATATGGGCAAAGGGTTGAACCCCCAGATTCCGCTGAACTATTACCCGGACGATGATCCGGAGAACAAGCCGGTGCTTACGTGGAGATCCCATGCGAACAATCTCTATACAAACTGGCTGAATTACTACGTATATCAGGTGACGCCGTACGACCTTTACGGGACGCCGTCTTTTTGAGGATAAAAATGCCATAAAACTGCGTAAATATGCTGTTTTAAGATGTTCGTATTTGTATCAGAAAGTGGGTATTTGGCATAAACTGGCATAATTTAGCATAGCTTGGCGCCAAAATGGTGTATTATATTATTAAAGGAAAGTTCATGCGATATTATTATCAATATAGAAATGTTATTTGTGCCAAAGAATATAAGTACACTCTGGATAAATTTCAGGGCAGAGATTCAGATGAGACCGGACAGAATTGTGATCGAAATGAAAAGAAAAAGGGACAGAGTGCCATAAGCAGGAGAGAGGAGTTATTTATTCCTCTCTCCCATTATGTAGCGAGAGAGATAAAAAGGGCAGGGGCTTCAGGCGGGAATTTCTGCGTAAAATCCAATCTGTGTGAACCGTGGAAAAAGAAAACTTTAACAGATGATTTGCCTGTGATATAATGGGACAAAACTGTCATTAAGAGTCAAATAATGGAGGAAAAGGGACAATGAAGAAAAAGTACTTCAAATTATGCACTGCTGCATGCCTGGCGGCGCTCACGGCATCATCCCTGTCCGGCTGCGGGATTGTAATCCCACGCAGAGGAGCGGAGGAAAGCGGGCAGCAGGCGGAAAAAGCTGCTGAGTCGACTCTGGATGGGGATTATCAGGAGTCAGCTTTTACCCAGGCGGATGTGAACAGCGACACGGTTCAGTGGATGTGCAGTGCATACGCCATATACACCCAGTATAACCACAAGGCGCTCGGCTACATTGGCGGGATCACCCAGGAGGACCGGGAGTATGATGTCCCGGCAGTCAAAGTGGCCCTGGAGGACGGATGGGGCATCCGCGGGCGGGCGGATGTGGAAGAAACTATTGAGGACCTGATGCTGGAGGGGCACCGCCAGACTTACCGCGAACTGATTGCACAGATGGAAAAGGATGGCATACTGGAGCTTTCAGAGGAGGAAGCGGCAGCGCATTACCCCGAAGAGGAGGAAGGGCGCTACGAGGCGGCATATCAGGCGTATCAGCATTTTGGAGAAAGCGGGATTGACGGGTGGGATTACTCGCGGGCGCTCCAGATCCTTGGAGACTGTTATCAGTGCGGTTATATCAGCCTGGAAGAATGTCTTGATCTGTCGCTGCCCATTGCGCAGCAGTATCAGTCTACATACGCTGACTGGGATGAGGCTGCCATGAGCTATCTTTTCGGATATCAGTTCTGGCAGGGGGCGGGCAGCGGGTATGATACAGTTGAGGTGAAATCCCGCTGGGATATCTTTGAAGAGTTAAAGAGTATGGAAAACGGTCCTTATACGGTGCCTTATGACACCGAGCTTACAAGCAGCTGGGACGATGTGATGGAGAGGAAGCAGCAGGAACAGGAGGAAGACGCAGAAGAAGGATACAGTATTCTGCAAAACGGGGAACTCATGACGGTGAAGATCAAGGCACCGGAAGGTTTCGAGGAGAGCAGCTATTCGGACGAGGAGACAAGAGTCTATTCCAAAATACGGACGGACGACACTTACGGCAGTCTGAGTTTGACATACCGGCTGAAGGAGAACACGCAGGAAACGATTGAACTGGAAGAGAGCAGAATCCAGGTTGCGCTCCAGGTATTTGAGGACAATTCCGAATATACGGATGTGGAAATAAGCGGATTGGAACAGAGGCAGGTCGGGGATCTGACCGTATATTACTATATGCGTTCTTTCAAATACAGGACACTTGAGGAAAGGGATTATGATGCTTGGGCGGCGATTGACAGGCAACGCCTTGTTGTATGCAAGATAGAAGAGTCTGTGGGCGAAGACGGTGAACTGGAATACGGAGGAGACGGTTCCGTGCTGGACCTGGCATTTTCCAACATCAAAGAATAAGTAAGCGTGGCGGAGACGGCATTTTCTCTCTGGTCTGCTACGAAGAGCCTTTTTATGAGGGGACTTTACCCGTGGACAGGGCAGATGCTCCCGTTTTTATACAGGAAAAGAGGAGGAGATCTGAAATGGACATACATTTTTCAGATATGGTGAACAACATTCAGCCCGGTATTTTCGGCGCTCTGAATGAGAAAAAAGAAGAACTGCTCCGGGCGGGCAGAAAAGTATATAATCTATCTGTGGGGACGCCGGATTTTAAACCTGCGCCTCATGTGATGAAGGCGATGCAGGAAGCCTGCGGGAAAGCAGAGAATTACAAATATTCCCTTGCGGACCTTCCGGAACTTCTGGAGGCAGTGCAGTACCGTTACGAGAAACGGTTCGGTGTGCATGTGGAGACGGATGAGATCATGTCGGTTTATGGCTCTCAGGAGGCGATGGCACATATCGGCCTGACTCTCTGCAACCCCGGCGATCTGATCCTTGTGCCGAATCCGGGTTATCCCATGTTCGAGATGAGCGGGATCATGGCTCATGCCGAGATCGGGTATTATACGATTGAGGAGAAGAACGGATATCTTCCGGATCTGGACAGCATTCCGGAGGAAACACGGAAAAGAGCGAAATATATGATCGTATCTTATCCATTGAACCCGGTCTGTGTCTGCGCACCGGATGATTTTTACGAAAAGCTGATCCGGTTTGCGAAAGAAAACAATATCGTGATCCTCCATGACAATGCCTATTCGGATATCACTTTTACAGAAAAGCCGGGAAGATCCTTCCTGTCTTTTGAGGGAGCAAAAGAAGTCGGCGTGGAGTTTTATTCCTTGTCGAAATCCTACAATCTCACCGGTGCAAGGATCTCTTTTGTTGTGGGAGACAAGGAAATCGTCAGTAAGTTCCGGCTGCTCCGTTCCCAGATCGACTACGGTATTTTCTATCCGGTGCAGCTCGCTGCGATCGCAGCTCTTACAGGTCCGGATGATTTTATCGAGGAGCAGAGACAGGAATATGGGGCCCGCAATCGTGCGCTGTGCGGTGGACTGCGCAGGATCGGGTGGAACGTGCCGGACAGCCAGGGGACCATGTTTGTCTGGGCAAAGATCCCGGAAGAGTATGAATCATCTGCTGATTTCTGTATGAAACTGATGGAGCGGACCGGCGTGATCGTGACTCCGGGCAGCGCCTTTGGGAGCAATGGCGAAGGTTATGTCAGGATGGCTCTGGTGGTGGATGAAAAGATGATCAGCGAGATTATTCATGTACTGGATGAGTCCGGGATTTTCCGGAAGTGAGCGGATCCCGCCGGCGGCAGACGAAGTGAACCGTCTGTCTGAATTTCATAATGCAGAAAATAATCGTAAGAGAGGGTTTACATATGGATTATCAGGAAGTGATCAAAAACGCAAGGGAAAATATCGGACCTTACTGCAAGGCCTGTCCGGTCTGCAACGGAGCTGCCTGCGGCAGCACCATGCCGGGACCGGGAGCGAAGGGGACCGGGAAGCTTGCCATGCGCAACTATGAGAAGTGGCAGGAGATTCGCATCAATATGGATACAATCTATGGGCAGAAAGCCATCAGCACACAGACAGAACTGTTTGGAAAAACTTTTTCTTATCCTGTCTTCGCCGGACCGGTGGGGGCTGTGAAACTCCACTACGGTGAGAAATACACAGATCAGGAGTACAATGAGATCCTTCTCCGGGGCTGTGCGGAGAAAGGAATCGCTGCGTTCACAGGAGACGGAACGGACTACAATGTGATGATCGAGGCGACGGACGCCATCGGGAAGCTGGGAGGAATGGGCATCCCCACAGTAAAGCCCTGGGATATGGATACGATCCGGGAAAAGATGGAACTGGTGAAGAAGTCGGGCGCGTTCGCGGTGGCAATGGACATTGACGCGGCAGGTCTTCCTTTCCTCCAGAATCTGAACCCGCCTGCCGGGAGCAAATCCGTGGAGGAACTCCGGGAGATCGTGAAGATGGCGGAGATCCCATTTATCCTGAAGGGAATCATGACCCCGCGGGGAGCAGAGAAAGCGATGGAAGCCGGCGTGCAGGGGATCGTCGTGTCCAATCACGGAGGACGTGTCCTGGATCAGTGCCCGGCGCCGGCGGAAGTGCTCCCTTCCATTGCAAAGGTGGCAAAGGGACAGATAAAGGTGTTTGTGGACGGCGGGATCCGTACCGGAACGGATGTGTTCAAGGCGCTCGCACTGGGAGCGGACGCAGTCCTTATCGCCAGACCTTTTGTGACGGCAGTCTATGGCGGACAGGAAGAAGGCGTGGCGGCTTATGTGGACAAGATCGGCGCAGAACTGAAAGACACCATGATGATGTGCGGAGCGTCTTCCGTGGATGAGATCACAGATGAGATGATATGGAAGGAGCAGACAGTATGAACAGGATCGCAAAGTTTGAAAAAGTAAGCCTGGAGCAGTTCAGGGAAGGATGGACAGATACGTTTGGTCTGGCGGATGAGGGCGTGATCGAGGGGATCTATGCACAGATCCGTCTTCCCAGAAGGGCAACTGTGGGAAGCGCGGGGTATGATTTCTTTGCTCCGGCAGATTTTACTCTGGCACCGGGAGAAACTGTAAAGATCCCGACCGGCATCCGGGTATGGATGGAACCGGAGTGGGTACTGAAATGCTATCCAAGGAGCGGACTCGGGTTCAAATACAGACTCCAGCTCAACAATACGGTAGGGATCATTGACAGCGATTATTATTATTCTGACAATGAAGGTCATATCTTTGCCAAGCTGACCAACGATACAAACGAAGGCAAGACCGTGGAGATCAGTGCAGGTTCCGGCTTCATGCAGGGAATCTTTGTGGAGTACGGGATCACAGTGGATGATGATGCAGTGGAGATCCGCAACGGTGGTTTTGGAAGTACAACAAAATAGGCGCCTTACAAAAATGTAAGAGGATTTAAGAAAAACGTAAGGAAATAATATGGAAGAATACAGATGCGTTTTTTATACTGTAACCAGGAGCGGAGAGGTATGGATCCAGGAAGCGACTGTCAGATAAAATGCGAAAGGCAGGATGATACAGTATGAAATGGATAAAACGGCTGTGTTCTTTCATTTTATTATGCGCTCTGATCGCAGGAGGGATCCTGATGTATCAGGGATACAGAGGCTACCGGGAGGCGCTAGCGGAAAAAAGTGTGGAAGAGATGGAGGCGGAAATTGAATCCATTGACAATTACACCACGCTGGATCAGCTTCCACAGACCTATATCGAGGCGGTCCTCGCAGTGGAAGACAAGAGATTCTACCGGCATCCGGGCATTGATCCTATTGCCATAGGGAGAGCGCTGGTCAATGATATCCGGGCGGGTTCCTATGTGGAGGGCGGAAGTACGATCACGCAGCAGCTTGCGAAAAACCAGTTTTTCACACAGGATAAGAAGCTGGTCCGGAAGATCTCTGAAATGTTTATGGCGTTTCAGATCGAGTCTGTTCTGGACAAGGACAAGATCCTGGAACTCTATGTAAACTCTATTTTCTTCGGAAACGGATACTATTGTGTGGCGGATGCGTCGGAGGGATATTTCGGGAAAAAGCCGTCAGAGATGGATTTTGACGAATGCACTCTTCTCGCAGGGATCCCGAACGCACCCAGCAACTACAATCCTTTTGCCAGCCCGGAACTGGCAAGGCAGCGGCAGGCACAGGTGCTGGATAAGATGAAAAGGGCAGGATATCTGGATTGAAAAAACGGTCGAAATAAAAAACAGGGATATTTCAGGTGTCCGGAATGCATATTTTCGAGGGCGAAAGGGGAACATAACCATAGAACTGTATTGACAGATCATCATGCTTTTGCGGCGGAAAAGGGGAACAGGCTCTATGGTACAGAAAAATGAAAAAAAGATCAGTGCTTCTTTTGAGGAGAATATCACATACATGAATCAGGTCCTTCCGGTCAAGGAAAGTTTTGACATCATCCGGCGGGAGATCGAGATCGGCGGGAAAGAATCTGTGTTCTATTATATTGACGGTTTTATTAAAGATGAGGCAATGCTCAAGATCATGGATTCCTTTCTTTCGGTGACAGAGGAGAATATGCCGGAGGACGCGGAAGGTTTTGCGAAGAAACACGTGCCCTATGTGGAAGTGGACATCCTGGAGGATTTTGACCAGGTGCTGAGAAATGTACTCTCCGGCGCGGCAGTTCTTTTTATTGACGGATATCCGGGGGAGTGCATCTGTATCGACTGCAGGACCTATCCGGCAAGAAGTGTGGATGAGCCGGACAAAGACAAATCCCTTCGCGGTTCCAGGGACGGATTTGTGGAAACCATTGTGTTTAATACAGCTCTGATCCGGCGCAGGATCAGGGATCCCCATCTTGTCATGGAGATGACCGAGGCGGGGCAGGTGTCACGGACGGATATCGCCCTGTGTTATATGAGCGACAGAGTGGATCAGGAACTGGTGAACAATCTGAAAAAACGGATCGAGAGCCTGAACATCGGAGACCTGCGTATGAACCAGCAGAGTCTGGCGGAAGCTCTTTTCAAAAGAAAGTGGTTTAATCCGTTCCCGAAGTTCAAATATACTGAGCGTCCGGATACGGCGGCAGCCTGTGTTCTGGAAGGAAAAGTGATCATCCTGGTGGACAACTCGCCCTCTGCCATGATCCTGCCAACCTCCATACTGGATATGATCGAAGAAGCCAACGACTATTACTTTCCGACACTTACGGGAGTCTATTTGAAGGTTACCCGGACGCTGATCACCATCGCAACCGTATTTTTTACGCCCCTGTATCTGCTCTTCATGCAGAATCAGCAATGGCTGCCGGAGGCGTTTGCGTTCGTTGCGGTGAGAGATACCGTGAATATCCCGCTGATCTTTCAGTTCCTGCTGCTGGAACTTTCCATTGACGGTCTGAGGCTTGCGGCCATGAACACGCCTACCATGCTGAGTACGCCTCTCAGTGTGATCGCAGGTATCGTTATGGGCGAATTCTCTGTTCAGTCCGGGTGGTTTAATTCGGAAGTTATGCTTTACATGGCGTTCGTAGCAGTGGCTAACTATACGCAGCCCAATTTTGAACTCGGCTATGCGCTGAAATTTATGCGTCTGATGCTGCTCGTTCTCACGGCGGCTTTCAATCTGTACGGCTTCATCGCCGGGTGTATTCTGGTCCTGTGCTTCCTTATATTCAACAAGACTCTTTCGGGAAGAAACTATATGAATGTAAAGCTCAATTAATGATCCGTTTTTCTGTCACCTGCAGCAGAATCTGTATAAACTTTGAATTTATTTTGATTAATAGCTGAAAAGATGATATGATAGACAAAGATAGAGTTCGTCATTACTAAGCGGACAAATACAGATCCAGGAGGAATCAGGAAAATGAGATATTTTGTGATCACAGTAAACAGCACGGTGGATCTTCCACGAGAGTGGCTGGAGGAGCGCCATGTTCCGGTATTCCCGTTAAAATATACGATCGACGGCGAGACATATACAGATATGT
>DWUT01000286.1 GCA_019120615.1 Candidatus Mediterraneibacter norfolkensis | reverse complement strand
CGATAGATAAGCCGATTAAGCAGTATTCCAGGGGCATGAAGATGAAACTGGCAATCTCTGCCGCTTTATCCCACAACTCTAAACTGCTGATTTTGGATGAAGCCACCAGTGGACTCGACCCGGTTATTCGAGACGACATCTTGGATATTCTTCTGGACTTTGTTCAAGATGAAGAGCACTCTATTTTGATTTCTTCCCATATTACCACTGATCTTGAAAAGATCGCTGACTATATCGTTTTCATACACGAAGGAAAAGTCGTGTTTTCAAAGCCTAAAGATGAACTGACGGAGCAGTACGGTATCATCAAGTGCGGAGCCGCACAGTTTGACGCCCTGGATAAATCCGACATCATTGTGTATCGAAAGATGGATTATGAATGGCAGGTTCTGATTTCCGACCGAACCGCCATGCAGAAAAAGTATCCTAAAGCGATGATTGTGCCAGCAACGATTGATGAAATCATGTTGCTCTATGTAAAGGGGGAAAAATAATGAAAGGCATTTTGTTAAAAGATCTCTATATCGCCAAGAGCGGCATTATTGTCACACTCACAGCCCTGTTTGTTTTGGCATTTGGGCTTTCATTTTTGCTTGACGCAAGTTCGATTTTGATGCTCGCACCAGCCATTTCTACTGTTGCTGTTTACATGAGCATCACCAATGACGCAAGTTCAAAATGGAATAAGAATGTAATCACGATGCCCGTATCGAGAGATCAAATTATTGGGGCGAAATATATCCTTTACCTCCTTCTTTCTGCAATAGGAATAATTGTTGTACTGGCATCGCTCGGGATAATGTCCTTGCTTGGCATGACAATAACACTCTATTCGTTGCTTTTTAATGCAGCCATCGGAATAAGTGCAGCTTTATTTGCAGGCGGTATCAGCCTTCCTTGTGTTTACTTTTTTGATGCGGAAAAATCACAAATCGTTTATATGATAGCCTTTGTGGCATCAACAGGGATTATTACAGCTCTCGTACTTCTGATAAACTTGTTTATTCCGGTAAAAGACAATATCCTTTTGGCCTTCTATATTGTACTGGCAATCTCATTTGTCTGTTTTGCGGTTTCTTACAAAATTACAACAGCAGTCTATCGCAAGCAGGATATAATCTAAATCGAATTGCAATATCAACGATGAGAGGTTGCCCACATGGGAAGCTGATAATCCGATTCTTCAGCGCCGCCTCGGCTCTGCTGGGGTGGCGTTGATTTACTTCAGGGCAACACAGATTTCCGAAACAACCTACCTTGTTGATCTGGACAAATGGGCCTGTTCTCCCTTTTGGAGTTCATTAGTATTTTCGCGTACTCAAAGTTTTTCTTCACTTCTTTGCCTTTATGCTTTATCTACTGTTTACTATGGTTTCACAAAAATGGGGGCTTGGAAAATGCTAAAAAATAGAATCAGGGAGTATCGAGCCAAGTATGATATGAAACAGGAAGATTTAGCAAAGTTAGTGGGTGTTCGGAGAGAAACAATAGGAAAATTAGAAAAAGGCATACATAATCCATCATTGGTATTAGCATGGAACATAGCAAAAGCGTTCAATATTTCAATCGAAGATATTTTTACTGTTGAATCTTCAAGTTATATTGATAAATAGCAATAATGCCAAAAAAGAGTGTGGTTCCCTTCGTTATTATTCAGAGTGGGATAGCTTGAAAATATAGATTTTGCTTACAGCCGAACCACTGTTCTGTCCTACACAGGGTCTTACGCCGCTCTTGCCCTTTTACCAGGGTAGTACAGGAAGAAATCGCCACATAATAGAAAGAGGTAATCCACATGGGAAGTTTATAATTCTATCCTTCAGCGACGGCGAGGACGCAATCTTTGCGAATGCCATGACGGCCCTTGCTTCTGTCGCAGATTTCTCCACGGTGGCCGCCTCCGCAGATGCACCACTGCTCTATGGCTCTCTGCAAATCGATCCGCAGCGCAGGCTTGTGTGGCAGGCCGGCCAGGCGATAGACCTGACTCCGATGGAGTTTGACATTCTGCTCCTGCTGGCCTACCGGCCAGGGCAGGTGTTCACCGCCCGTCAGATCTATGAGGCCGTCGCAGCGGACTCCTTTGACGCCAGCTGGACGGGGATCTCCAGCATGGTCTATAAGCTCCGCCGCAAACTGGGGGCTGACATCATCGAAACCGTCCGGGGCCACGGCTACCGCTTCACACCAAAATAACAGAACAGCGCCGCCCCAGCTCTACCGGGGCGGCGCTGCTGTTATTTTGCAAAGGATTTAGTCCTCAACTTCTACATGGAGCTGACCGGCGATCTCTTCTACCGACATTCCATTTTTCATTGCCAGCTTAACGATCTCTTGGATCTTCTGCTTTTTCGTCTTACGAGGCTTGCGGGGCGGCTTGGGGGCCAGGATCTCCTGCTTCTTGGCCTCCAGAGATTTTATGCGTTCTCTGGCTGCGGTGATCTTCGCATCATACTCTGCCACAACAGACTCTTTTTTTGATTCCAGCTCTTTGATGGACTGATCTATCTTTGCGATTTTTTCGTCCATCTCAGCCGCTCTCTCCTGCGGGGTACGGCGCGTGCGTTTATTCTCGGACTCTGCCATTTTAAGATCACCTTTCCTTTGTGTATAAACTGGGTTGGCTTATGATGAAAGAGTACCATATAGAATGTCAAAACGCAAGAGCAGGAAGTCGAAACGGACAGAGCTTGGCAACAACTTTGTTTTACCTGTCTACAAGAACCCTTCTGATATTTCTCCCACAAAGAGTATAGGCAACATGCCACCTCTTGGATAGCCGTATTAGATAGGTCGTTAAGGTTTTGATAATTGTTTTAATTCCAATGGAAAAGTTCATATTCCTGTGATATACTCATATCAGTTTCAAAATCAAATCACGACATAAGGGAGCGAAACTCTTGGATAATAACAGCAACAAAGAGCGGGAAAAAATAATCACATTCATTTTGGGGGCGCTTCTAATCATCGTCGTCCTGGCCATAATCGCCATATTCAGCGGTGCAATTATGCGTCTGCTCGGCTTTGAATATGAGAGCGTCGGCGGCTTTATCCTCTATTTTATAATCGCATCAGTTGTTTCGTATCCCATAAATTTAATAGCGGGTGCACTACCAAAAGCTTTGCTTAATCTCGACAGAATAACAAGGGAAATCGCTGTCTGTATGTATGTGTTGTTAGATACTATCGCTACATTTTATGGCTTCTATATCGTCGATTATTTCATGCCCTCTGTATCTGCAAATACTATTTCACTGACTGTTTTGGCTCTGGTGTTTGCACTCTTTGGAATTAGCGATATCAAGAAAAAAGAGTGATAAGTTCACTTTTTTCACATTTTCCATTATGATACTTTATATTTCCGCCAAATAGCAATGCCAGCCATATCGCTTAAATGCTGTTTCTTGTCATCATTGGCAGTCCTGCCTGCTTTTGCTTGCAGACAATCAAGAGGTAACAGCAAGGAGTGCTGCCACTCCGTACTATTGGGCTATTAAACACAAAAAAGCCGCCGGGCAGAAGGAAAATCCCTCTGTCCGGCGGCGCTGCGTTTGTTACACGAAGTCAGCGCGTAATTTAGGTATTAACGCTGTACTTGGCCTTTGCCAAATTCTCGGCGCTATCCAGGATGATGCCGCCGCAGATCCCTCTGCCGTAAGGCGTGTATTCTTCAAAAAAGAAGCTGTAAAGCTGGCCGTCATCATAAATGACAATCTTTTCTGTGCCACGCCACTGGAAATGTTGCTCCAGGACCCTTCCCAGCTTGCGTCGCAGAACGGGCCGCCGGGCAACCTCATGGAGATTTTTCCGGCTGTGGAACTCATAACGGGGCGTGGCCATCTCCGGGACGGAGAGGTGGCGCCATTCTGCGCCATCCATATCCTCTCCATTTTCCACGAAGACATGGAACGGCTCATAGGGCAGCCGAATACTCTCCTGCCAGCCCTGTACTTTGCCGGCACCGATCTCCTGGAGCCAGGTGAACCGGATCTCCAGCATCTTCACGCCATCCGGTCCTTGCGTCAGCTGCAGGACGGCAAAGGAACCGCAGTCACTGGAAATCAGCCGGTTTTTGGGCCGCTGCTCCAACTGCTGGAGTTCGCTGCGCAGAATGGAAAAGCTGCGGGGAGATTTTCGGGTCCAGGATACGGTCCGAATATCCAAAATTTCCTTATTGCATCGTAATTTTACCAGTGTACGGTCATTCATAAGATTTATCCTCCTTTTGCGGCGCTGCCGTGCGCATCGCCGCCTGTTCTACGAGGAAAACAGTCCCCGTATATTGCTCTTTATGGGAAGTCACTGCGGCGCCTCCCATAGAATCCAGATACTGCTGTCCATTCTTGGACTTGGAGATATACACATAGAACTGGCTGCCGATATACTGATCGCGGTCATAGCAATCCTGATAACGCCTCGCCAGCACGGCGACGGCGCCGATGGCCGCCGCTTTCTGCGTCACCAGGGAAACGGCCAGCTTCATTGCGGTTTTCACTTCTTCATCGTTCAATCTGGAAGTATAGATGCGCTCCAAAAACAGAACCAGCATTTCGTCAGCAGCGCGCTTTTTATCCGCCGACTGCACTTGAGCCAGATCAGCAAAAGAAAAATTAAAGTCCGCAGGTCGTTGAAACGCCCCTTTT
>DWUT01000285.1 GCA_019120615.1 Candidatus Mediterraneibacter norfolkensis | reverse complement strand
TACCTTGTCAAAGGTACACGGCACCTGTTAAAAAATAAACAAAAAGGAGAGAAAACCACCATGAAACCATACACAAGAACAGCAAAATATTATGAAACGGATCAGATGGGGATCATCCATCACTCAAACTATATCCGCTGGATGGAGGAGGCCCGGATCGACGTGATGAGTCAGATGGGATATCCGTACAGACGGTTTGAGGAGATGGGCTATATGAGTCCTGTGCTCCATGCGGAGTGTGAATATAAGAAGAGTGTGAAATTTGACGATGAAGTGAAGATCGTGGTCACGCTCAAGGACCTGGGACGGGTAAAATTTACGCTGGGGTATGAGATCTACAATATGAGCGAAGGCGGCGAGCTGAGTGCTTTCGGGACGACGACCCACTGTTTCCTGAAAAAGAACGGCCGTCCGGTGCTGATCGACAGGGAGCTGAAAGAGTTTGCCGATGCGCTGAATGCTCTGAAGGTGGAAAAAGAGGCGTAGAAACAGTAGAAATCCCAGATCGCAGGAGCAGGTAACACATGAGAAGGCATCTTCTTGACAATATCGAGTGTCGATAATATAATAAAGGTAGAAATATCGAGACTCGATAATTGGATGGGAGGTGATCCTGTGAAGAAACAGAAAAGAAGGACCAGGCGGGTCTTCAGAAATTTCGGGTATCTCGAGTGCGGAGCATTTGCAGACTATCTTCATGAAATGTCGCTGAAGGGATGGCATTTCCGGGAATGGCGCGCAGGAATGCTCTTCGAAGATGGGGAACCGGCGGATATCACGTACTGTGTGGAAGTGTTCCCGAAAGGGAGCGAGATGGATATAAAGCCGGAGGAGCCTGCCGAGGAATATGCAGAATACTGCCGGGCGGCGGGCTGGGAATTTATCGACGGAGAGAGAAAATTCTGTATCTTTCGGAAGAAAGAGGAGGACGCCGTGCCGATCGTTACGGAGGAGGAGCGGTTTGCCAATGTGACGAAAGCGGAACTCAGGCGGCTTGGAAGTGAGATGCTCACCCCACTGATCGTCGGCGTGTTGTTCTGGCTCAGGGCGATGGGAAGCGAGTTTGCCGACTGGATGTTTTCCAATGTAAATCTGACTCTGCTCCTGACAATGACGGTAATGATCAGTGTGAGAATCATACAGTGTATCGGGACTGTCATATGGGCTGTATCCGGAAAGAGGAAACTGAATTCCGGGAGGAAGATTGATTATGGAAAACAGCACTGGCAGACGATCTGGAACGGCGTTTCTGTATTGTTTCTGGCGGTGATCGTCCTCTTGCTTGTGGTCGAAGACATGGCAGTGGAAGGGATCATGCTGGCAGTGTTTGTCCTGCTGATCCTCGGGGTTTCCTGGGGAATTGCATATTTTCGTCCCACCCGTTCAGGTAACTGGGCACTCCAGATCTCTGTTGGAGTTGCAGCAGTGTTCCTTATGGTGATGGTTGCTGTCATCTTGGCGGTATCCGTTCCCGAGGAGGAGAGTATGGAAACGGCTCTGGCGGAGCTTCCGCTGACACAGTCTGATTACAGAGAGATGGAAGGACAGCCGGAGTGGGCAGATTACCAGTATATGGAGAGCGTTCTCGGAACCTGGCTGCGGGGAAGAGTAAGTTATGAGGAAGATCTGTCCGACGGAGAAGAGGAGCAGTCGGACACGCTTAGATATGACGTATACCGGTCAGAACAACCCTGGCTGCTCCGGGAAGTGTGGCAGAGGGAAACGGACAGAGCTGATGTCATATCCGGAGAGGCGGAGATATGGGGGGCTCAGGAAGTGAAAAGAATCGGCAGCGGACAGGGAACGGGGATACTCTATGTGCGCTGGAGTGACGCTGTGCTGATCCTGCAGGCTGATGTGATGCCGGATGAGGCGCAGAGCCGCATTATAAAGGAAAAGCTTGCTTTATAAACGGGAAAGGAGGATGACATGGCAAGAGAACAGTTTCAGACTTTGACAGAACCGATGTATTACATCCTCCTGGCTCTGACGGAGGAATGCTGCGGGGTGGATATTATGGAAAAAGTCCGGGACATTTCCGGAGGCAGAGTCCGGGTGGGGCCTGGAACCCTGTATGCCATGCTGTCCCGATTTGAGGAGAATGACATGATACGGAAAACAGCGGAAGAAGGAAGACGGAAATCCTACATTATAACAAATACGGGGAAACAGATGCTCAGAGCAGAGTATGAACGACTGAAGACAATGATAAGAGACGGGGAGGAATTCTGGGATGGATTATGAAATGCTTTGCAGGGTGAGAAATGAAAGAAATGCATTTGGCAATCTGGTTGGGATAAAGATTGTGGAGATTTGGGAAGGATATGCGAGGACGGAACTTGAAGTCAGGCAAGAACTTCTGAACCCGATCGGTTCCCTCCATGGGGGAGTACTGTTTACGATGGGAGATATTACAGGGGGATCGGCTGCTGTTTCCCATGGAGAACAGGTGACAACAGTGGATGCGGACATCCGCTATCTTCGTCCGGGACTGAATATCAAAAAAGTCGTCTGCGAAGCGGAAGAGATCAAAAGGGGCAAGACGCTGCTTGTTTACCGGGTTAATATGAGAGATGAAAACAATACACTGCTCACCACAGGAACATATACTTATATGACCCTTTCGAAAAAGAAACTGATATAGAATATAAATATGGAAAACAGTCTTGAGAAGGGACGGACAGGAAGCAGGATTCAGATTATTTACAGAGTCCCGCTTCCTGTCCGTCCTTTTTTTGTTGTTAAAGTTAAAATAAACAGTGTATAACAGTTGACAACAGTTAAATGCTGTTATATACTGTTTAACAAGAGGAGGATACACATGAAGATTATAATCAACAGTTCATCAATGGTACCGATCTATGAACAGATCATGGAGCAGATCAAAGCGCAGATCGTCTCCGGAAAATTAAAGGAAAATGATGTCCTTCCCTCTGTGAGAACCCTGGCGAAGGAGCAGAAGATCAGCGCCCTCACGGTCAAGAAAGCGTACGATAATCTTGAGCAGGAGGGATTTACAGTCACCGTCCACGGCAAAGGAACCTATGTCGCCGCTGCGAATACGGAGCGGATGAAGGAAGAACAGCGCAGAGAAGTGGAAATGGATCTGGAGAAGGCTGTTCAGAAGGGACGAAGCTGCGGACTGAAGGACGAGGAGATCAGGGAGTTATTTGACTTGATAATGGAGGATTAGGAAATGTTGAAAATAGAGAATCTTAAGAAAGAATACGGTGACTTTATTCTGGACTGTACGATGCGGGTAGAGCCGGGGAGCATTACCGGGCTGGTAGGAGAAAACGGCGCGGGGAAAAGCACCACCTTTAAGGCCGTGCTCGGTCTGATCCGTTCTGACGGCGGGGAGATCGCCCTGTTTGGAAGAACACCGGAGCAGTTTACGAAAGAGGACCGCCGGAAAATGGGTGTGGTACTGGCTGATTCCGGGTTCAGCGGATATCTGAATGTGAGAGAAGTTCTTCCTGTATTAAATGCAATGTACCCGAAATTCGACCGGAAAAGATTCGGGGAACTCTGCGGGAGATTTGATATTCCCATGGATAAAAAGATCAGGGAGTTTTCCACCGGCATGAAAGCGAAGCTGAAGGTGATCACTGCGGTGACCCACGGGGCGGAGATCCTGATACTCGATGAGCCTACTTCCGGGCTGGACGTCATGGCGCGAAGGGACGTGCTGGATATCCTACGCGAATATATGGAGGAGGATGACACGCGGAGCATCCTTATCAGTTCCCACATTTCTACGGATCTTGAGAATCTGTGCGATGATATCTACATGATCCACGACGGGAAGATCATCCTTCACGAGGACACGGACGTGCTCCTGGAAGAATACGGACTGATCAAGGCGGACGAAGACCAGTTTGCCGGACTGGACAAATCGTACATTTTAAAGGTGCGCCGTGAGAGTTACGGCTATGCCTGCCTTACAGATCAGAAGCAGTATTACAGAGAAAACTATCCGGACATGGTTGTGGAAAACAGTATGCTGGATGAAGTGATCGCGATGATGATTGGAGGGGAAAAATTATGAAAGGCTTACTGATCAAAGATTTTCAGCTTGCAAAGACACAGGGAAAGACGCTGCTCATAGTGGCGCTGGCCATAGGGGCGTTTATGGAGATCGCGGGGATGTCAGAAGGGTTTGTGACAGGATATATTACGATCATTATGTCCGTCTTTGCGGCCACATCCATTTCTTATGACGAATATGAGAACTGTTTTTCTTTTCTGCTCGTGCTGCCCGTTAGCAGAAAAGAGTATGTGAATGAGAAATACGTGTTCAGCGGTATTTTGATCTTTGCGGCATGGCTTGTCGGTCTGACAGTCGGGAGCGTGTTTCGGATCATACGGGGCGAGCCGGTTCTTTCCGCAGAATGGCTTGCAGGGTGTTTTTCCTACATCACTGTGGCGGTGGTGTTCCTGTCGCTGATGCTGCCTCTCCGCCTGAAGTTTGAGGGAGAAAAGGGACGGGTGGTGCTCCCGCTCACGATCGCGGCAATGGGAATCCTGATCTACGGCGGGGCGAGACTGGCGGATATGGCAGGCATCGATGTGACAGGAAGTTCGATAAAAATCCTGAACCAGATGGGAACGGCGGGGATCATGGCAATGCTTGTGATCATCCCGGTGGCTGCGGCAGCGGTGTCCTGGATATGCAGCAGGCATATTCTTGAGAGGAAGGAGTTTTGATGATAGTGAAATCCCGGATCAGAAACATCAATCTGGTCCGGGATATTTTCATTGTCAGGGCAAGGTCCTGTTTTCATTTTAAGAGATGTGAATACTCGGGGTGTTTTTCAAACCATCCCACAGCGTAAGAGCAGGTCGGAACTGCTTTCAGATCTCTCCTGCCCAGGTCATCTGTAAGTTCGCTCATCAGTTTCCCGGCGATGCCCTGGCCCCGGAGAGAAGGATCTACAAAAGTGTGGTTTATATCCACAGTATCCTTATCGATATAGGGAAATGTGATCTCAGCGAGAAGTTCTCCGGCCTCATTGTAAAGTGCGATCTGGTTTTCGTTGTGTGTGAAATTCATGGTTATCAGCCTCCTTTTGATCATATGATCTTTGTTGTCCATTTGGTGCAGTCCCATATTTCTGAGACAATATCCTGATAGAATTCCGGTTCGTGGCAGATAAGGAGCACGCTGCCCCGGTATTCCAGCAGAGCCTGTTTGAGGGCGTCCTTTGCATCGACGTCGAGATGGTTGGTGGGCTCGTCCAGCAGAAGAATGTTTGTCTCCCGGTTGAGCAGCTTGCAGAGACGGACTTTTGCCTGCTCGCCGCCGCTCAAGACGCGGACCTGACTTTCGATATGTTTGGTGGTAAGCCCGCATTTCGCAAGGGCGGAGCGCACTTCGTACTGCGTATAGGACGGAAACTCTGCCCACAGTTCGTCAATGCAGGTATTGGTGTTCCCGCCTTTTACCTCTTGCTCGAAATAACCGATCTGAAGATTTTCTCCCAGTTCACATTTTCCGTCCAGCGCAGGGATCAGCCCCAGGATGCTTTTAAGAAGGGTAGTCTTGCCAATCCCGTTTGCTCCCACGAGCGCAATCTTCTGTCCGCGTTCCATAGAAATGGTGATCGGTCTTGACAGTGGCTCATCATAGCCGATGACCAGATTTTCTGTCTCGAAGAGGATACGTCCGGGAGTCTTTCCGTATTTAAAATGAAATTCCGGTTTGGGCCGTTCGGCTGCAAGTTCGATCACTTCCATCTTGTCCAGCTTTTTCTGGCGGGACATTGCCATGTTCCTGGTGGCAACACGCGCTTTATTTCTGGCGACGAAGTCCTTCAGTTCGCTGATCTCCTGCTGCTGACGCCGGTAGGCTGCCTCAAGCTGTGCCTTTTTGACGGCATAGACTTCCTCGAAATGAGTATAGTCGCCAACATACCGGTCCAGAGCCTGATTTTCCATGTGGTAAATGATGTTTACCACATCATTTAAGAAGGGAATATCGTGGGAGATCAGGATAAAGGCGCTTTCATATTCCTGAAGATAGCGCTTGAGCCATGCAATATGCTCCTCGTCCAGATAGTTGGTTGGCTCATCCAGCAGGAGGATGTCCGGCTTTTCGAGCAGCAATTTTCCAAGCAGGATTTTCGTTCTCTGGCCTCCGCTCAGATCTGTCACATCCTTTTCCAGTCCGATGTCGAGAAGGCCGAGCGCGCGGGCAACCTCCTCCACCTTTGCGTCTATGACATAGAAGTCGTGCAGGGTCAGAGTGTCCTGGATTGTTCCGAGTTCTTCCATCATCCGGTCCATCTCGTCCGGGGAAGCACTCCCCAGAGCGTCGCATATCTCATTCATTTTCTGCTCCAGGTCAAAAAGCCAGGCAAACGCGGATTTCAGCGCGTCTCGGATCGTCATTCCTTTTTTCAGGACTGTGTGCTGATCCAGATACCCGATGCGCACATTCTTTGCCCATTCGATCTTTCCTTCATCCGGCGTCAGGTTTCCCGTTACAATATTGAAGAAAGTGGATTTACCTTCCCCATTGGCTCCGACAAGTCCGATGTGCTCGCCGCGCAGCAGCCGGAAGGACACATCAGAAAAAATGGCTCTGTCCCCGAAGCCGTGGGTCAGATGCTCTACAGTCAGAATACTCATAAAAATCTCCTTGATGAAAAAGCGTTGTCTCTGTGTGAAATTCGTTCCCATTCTACACGAAAAAGTTGGAGTTGTCATCATAAATTTCCGGGATTTTACACCGGCAATCTCAGGGATTTATTATTGTAAGTTTCTCTTATTTGTGCTATTCTGTGAATACGATATCGGCGGCGTTCTTGCCGCCTGGTCATCACAGCCGCAAGGCTTCTCATTTTCGGAGCTTCTCTTCGAAGCGACT
>DWUT01000284.1 GCA_019120615.1 Candidatus Mediterraneibacter norfolkensis | reverse complement strand
TATAGAGATTTGTATTCAGGAAAACATCCGCAATAACCGGTTTCAGCCCTGTCTCGTCCAGGAGCTTCTTCCACTCTGCAACCGTCTCATCAGAGATATCCGGCGCATTTTTGAGCATCTGGTCCGGAAGGATCTCAACACCTTCTGAGCCTTTCTCTTTCACATAATGCATGATGTCACTCAGGTTCATTCTCTTATTCAAATATTCATCCTGTAAGCTGTAAAGGCTTACACATGTCTTGATTCTTGACATTCTCACTGCCTCCTGTCTTCTCCCTCAGACCGGAGCAATCCGCCCCGGTCCGGGCTTTGCTGTCTTCTTTCTGCTCTCTTCACATCAATCCAGACGGATCTCTTTTCCCTCTCTTGCTGATTTGTAGATCGTATCCAGGATCTCTGTCACGACAAATGCCTGTTCCGGTTTTACGAGGGGCTCTTTGTCTTCCAGGATTGCCTCAAGCCACTGCTTGCACTCTTTGACCTCCGGCGCTCCGCCTCCGTTGCCCTCGAAGAACGCGATCGCTCCTGTATCGGAGATATGCTCCTCTGTCAGGACACCGCCTGTGGTCTCATTGAATACAAGGTCATATCCTTCCTGGCTCATTCCGCCGATCATCTCGGCTCCTGCCTTTGTTCCGCAGAGAGTTGTGGCAGCTTCTCTGGAATCCTTCACGTTCAACGCCCATGCAGACTCAAGGAAGATCGTTGCTCCGTTCTTCATCTTGATGTAACCGAATGCGGAATCCTCAACCTCGTATTTCTCCGGATCCCAGGGTCCGAACATATTTCCTTCTGTCGCCTCCGGAAGGTGTCCCAGTTTCTCAAACACAGAACCTGTGATCGTCTCCGGCTCATAGTTGTCCATGCACCACAGGGTGATGTCAAGGGCATGTGTTCCGATATCGATCAGCGGACCGCCGCCCTGTTTTGATTTGTCCGGGAACACGCCCCATGTGGGAACTGCCCTTCTTCTGACAGCATGTGCTTTTGCGAAGTAGATCTCTCCAAGTTTTCCTTCCTCACACGCACGCTTCAGCGCCTGAGCGTCTGTACGGAATCTGTTCTGGTATCCGATAGTGAATTTCTTTCCGGATTTCTTCCATGCATCCATCATCTTCCGGGCGTCCTCTGTTGTTGCAGCCATCGGCTTCTCACACATAACATGTTTTCCTGCCTCAAATGCAGCCACTGTGATCGGGCAGTGCGCAACGTTCGGAGTGCAGACATGTACCACATCGATCTCCGGATCCTTCATAAGCTCTTTATAATCCTCATAGACCTTTGCGCCTTCAGCGCCGTACTCTTTTGCCGCCTTCTCAGCTCTCTCCACCTGAATGTCGCAGAATGCAACGATATCGCATTTATCAGCCTGTGATTTCAGCGCCGGGAAATGTTTCTGATTTGCGATTCCCCCACATCCGACTACTGCTACCTGTAATTTACCGTTTTTCATAACCTTTGCTCTCCTTTCGTGTTCTTCACTTTCTGGTTACATTTTAGCGGAGATAAGTACAACTATCCTGTATGATTTCGGCATGTTTTCCCCTGATTTTTGTCTTCAGGCAAGAAATTCTCTTGCGAAAAAAGTGGAGAACAAAAATCCAAGTTAGATTTTTGTCCTCCTGTTTTATCGCTTTATTTTCCGCCGCTTTATTCCTCCGGCATCTCCCACTTCGGGCAGACATCCGGCACATCAAATTCGAACCTCTGTTTCAGCCATCTCTCTGCCATTTCCTGCCACTGCGCGATCTCCGGCATATTCTGTTCCTTTGCCTGTGACGTCGCCTGGTCTGCCAGCGCCAGCCCGTGCATTCCACGCTCAAAAATATGCAGTTCAAAAGGAATGTCGTTCTCAGCCAGGGCATTTGCCATCAGGACGCTCTGACGGACAGGCACCACATTGTCCTCCCTTGTGGACCAGAGGAACATGGGCGGGGTCGTCTCATGGATCTGGAAAGCCGGGCTTCCCTTGACCATGGTCTCCTCATCCGGATGCTCTGTCCCGAAGAATGCAAGATTAAAACCGTAGTTTCCTTCGATCCTTCCCTGATCTCCAATCTTGTCCAGGTCTTTCTGCATTGCCGGGTAGTCATACACGCCATACCCCAGAACAGCCGCTGCGGGACGGAGCATTTCCTTATCCACTCCCAGATAATCCGTGATCACCGGGTCATCCCAGTACACGCAGTACAGGGCGCAGTTGTTGGCTCCCGCCGAGTATCCTGTGAGCACGATCCGATCCATATCCACAAGCCACTCCTCGGCATGTTCCCGGATCGTAAGGATCGCCTTCCCGATCTCACGCATCGGTCCGGGCATCACGCTCTTCTCATACGCCGGAGTCTTTCCCGGGATTGCGTACTTGTTCTCTCCGTTACTGTACACCGAATAGCGCAGCACCGCCGCGTGATAGCCCATCGCCGCGAAACGCAGGGCTATGGGCTCCGCCTCCCTGTCCGAGCAGAACATATACGCTCCGCCCGGGCAGACCAGGATCAGCGGTCGCTTCTTCCCGTTTAAGATCTCCGGTGAGTCCTCCAGGATATAGGTTGTAAGGGTTACATCTTTTCTGTCCTCAAAAAGCTGAAATTGTTCAATCTTCATTGTGTCAAAACCTCCTGTTACTGTACTGTATCCGCTGTCCCGTCCAGCAGCTCCTCCGGGACGTCAATCTGAACATCCCCGTTAAAGTCTGTGAACTCGATCGTTGTGGTCATACGGATAATATCTTCTGCCTCTTCCGCCTGTGCTTTTGCTTCCTCTTCCGAAAGTCCTTCCACTTCCATAAGCCGGAGTTTTTCGCAGATACGTCCATATTCTTCATAGTCGATCACAACCCGGTCCAGAGTTCTGGAATCGTTGTTGATATAATATTCCACTGTACAGGTATACGGAAACATTGGATTGTTCTCCGCATCTTCTTCGTCCCCGGTAAGAGAATACATCGAGACCTGTCCCTGTGTCTCAAAGGGAGCCGTAAAGACGGTATATCCGTCCTCCTCCCGTTCATAAGTCAGTTCCGGATCCGACCGGTCCATATAGTCATCCAGACCGCCCCGGTCTGTGTCCACGCCAGCGATCATCCACTGCAGACCATCCGTCAGGTTAATCCGCATAGCATGCTTCAACTGTCCGTCCACTGTATACCAGAACATTTCCGATGCTCCCTGCTGATCTCTTTCCTCCTCTGCCCATCCCAGATATTCTGTGTAAGGAGAATGGATGACAGCGCCCTCCATAGGGGCTTCCGGGCCGATTCCTACAGAAGTCACATCCGGATCCTCATACGGATCTTCTATCTCAGTTTTGATGCTGTACCTGAAATTCCCATTGTTGAACTCTTCGACTACGTCACCGGCCTCTTTCTCCGTCATTGTCTCTCTCCCACAGGCTGACAGCAGAGTAGGACCGCAGCAGACAGAAAAACAACTTCTCTTTTCACAGGCTTTCCCCCCCCTTCCTCATAATTAAAATGTAATATTTACCATACTTTCCAGGCACTCTCTGGAGTTTGCTCCCACATAGATCTTAAACTCTCCGTCTTCCAGACAGTAGTCTCCTTCATTATTGTAAAATCCCATCGCCTGTTTGGGAAGGGCAAATTCCACCCTTCTTTGCTCTCCCGGTTCCAGATCCACTCTGCGGAAATCTTTCAGTTCCTTCACCGGACGGACGATACTCGCCGTCACATCACGCAGATAAAGCTGTACGATCTCTGTTCCTTTTCTTGAACCTGTATTCTTCACAGAAGCGCTGACTGTAAGGGAATCCTCCTTCTCCTCCACAGCAAGATCCGCAAACGTAAACGAAGTATAGCTGAGTCCGTATCCGAAGGGATACAGAGAATCATAGGGCGCATCCAGATACCTGGACGTAAACTTGCTCTTTCCGCCCGGTCTTCCCGTGTTCGGATGATCATAGTAGATCGGACACTGACCTGTCACTGCCGGGAAAGAGGAAGCCAGATGTCCGGACGGATTTACATCCCCGGAAAGGACTGACGCCACCGCATTTCCCATCTGAATTCCCAGATGCCATGCCTCCACGATCGCGGGTACATGTTCCGCTTCCCACTCAAGTGCAAGGGGACGCCCATTCATCAGGACAGCTACTACCGGCTTTCCAGTTTCCAGAAGCTTTTTGAGCATCTCTCTCTGGCAGCCCGGAAGGGTGATATCCGCCCTGGAAGACGCTTCTCCGGACATACTCACCAGTTCTCCAACAACAGCAACGATCACATCGCCGTATTCCGCTGCTTTCCTTATCTCTTCATCATTGATCTCTGTGGATGGGCCTCCGCAGGGGAAATACTCCAGATTCCCGAACCGGTCTTTCATGCCTTCCAGAATGCTGACACAGTCCTTCTCCTTCCAGCTGATGGACCAGGCTCCCACAACTTCCTCTCTCTTGTCTGCAAGTTCTCCTACGACACTCACTTTTTTCTTCGGATCGAGTGGAAGAAGATCATTCTCATTCTTCAGAAGCACGATGGATTCTTCTGCTGCCTTCCTCGCCAGCGCAACATGTTCATCCGGAAGTTCCTCATAAGATCCGATCACGTCTTCCGGGACATAGGGATGATCAAAAAGTCCAAGCCACATCTTAACCCGGAGTACTCTCTCCACCGCCTCATCGATGACATCCACGGAAACTTTTCCTTCCTCTACAGCTTCTTTCAGATGATCACGGTAGATGCCGGTTCCCATATCCATGTCAAGACCCGAATTTACAGCCTGGATCCCGGCATCTCTCTCATCAGCCGCGATTCCGTGGGTCACGCACTCCCGGATCGCGTTCGCATCGCTGACCACGAATCCGGACAGACGATACGTCTCTTTCAGGATTTTCCGAAGTGTGAACGGATTGACCGTACATGGGACACCGTTCAGATCATTAAAGGACGCCATCACGGTCTGAGCTCCTTCTTCCACCGCCGCCTTAAAAGGCGGAAGATAAGTGTTGTAGAGCATATAGGGCGCCATGCTCGTAGTATTGTAGTCCCTTCCGGACTCACACGCGCCGTATGCCACATAGTGTTTCAGGCACGCTGCCACATAATTTCCGGGGGAACTGTGGTCATTCTGCAGCCCCCTCACCTTTGCCCTTGCAAACTCAGAGACAAGATGGGGATCTTCCCCCGGTCCCTCGGAGACACGTCCCCACCGGGCGTCTCTCGCCACATCGATCATGGGCGCAAAATGCCACGCTACCCCGTGAGCTCTCGACTCTTTCGCCGCCAACCCCGCAGTCTTCTCAAAAAGTTCCGTATCAAAACTTCCCGCCTCTGCGATGGCGATAGGATAAACGCTGCGGAACCCGTGGATCACATCCAGTCCGAAGATCAGCGGGATCCCCAGCCGGCTCTCCTCCACTGCGATCTTCTGAAGTTCATTCACTTTCTCCGGATCCTGGATCATCAGGGAACTTACTCTTCCTGCACGGATATCATCCTCATGATAATCCTGCTCCGCCGTACTCATGATCTTCTCGAACTCTTCCTGCGAGATCCTGCCGTCCGTCATCATCTCGATCAGTTCCTCGAATGGCACGTCAAATCCGCCCACGATCGAGACAGATTCCTGGTTCAGCTGACCGATCTTCTCCTCCAGGGTCATCTGAGAAAGAAGCTCCTTTATTTTCTCTTCCTGCTGCTTTGTCAGTCCGGACATTTACAACACCTCCATTTTCATTAAATCACTGATTTCAAAAAATCCCCAGGGACTGCACATTGCCGTCACATATCCGGGGATTTTATACGTGTTATTCAGTTTTCATCATTCTGCTTTCGCAGCGTTTCTTGCATCAATCTCTACTCTGATCTTATCCATCATCTTCTTATCCAGTTTGTAGAAGAATACCGGAATCACGGAGATAAGGATGCATGCTGCCGGAAGCAGGTTAACTACCGCATTGATTCCCATCTTTGCCGCCTCAGTCTGCTCTACATTCGGGACATACCCGGTAGCTGCAATAAGAAGTACTCCAACAGAGCCGGCAACAGCCGTTGCAAGTTTAACTCCAAAGCTCAAGAAAGAGTATGTAACGCCTTCCTCACGGACGCCATATTTCCAGTCTCCATACTCAACACAGTCGGAAAGCATTCCTGTACAAATGTTACTTGCTGAGTTTGCCAATCCAATAACTGCGCTGACCGCAATAAGGAACGGAAGATTGTTTGCCGGTACGAGGAACATGATAATAAATCCTATGATCTGAATCACATTCAGAAAGATTAACCAGTTCTTTTTGCCAAACACTTTCGTAGTCCACGGAAGGATCAGCGTTCCAATAAACTGGAAAGCGGTCATCGTTGAAAAAAGCGGTGCGATTACTGCCGCAGAACCGACAACATAAATCGCATAATATGTAAGCAGCGACATACGTCCCATAATTGCGATAGATCCCATAAATACACAGAAAACAGTAATGCGGAGCTGATCATTTTTAAGCACCATTTTCAAAGACTGAAGGAATGGTCTTTTTTTCTGATCTGCAACAGGTTTTTCAACTACGACTGTTTCTTTACATCCTGCAGCACAAAGCCAAAAACAAGGAATCATAACAATTGAACAGATCACAGTTGTAACAAAATACCCTCTGGCATTCGGAACATCGCTATTTCCAAAGAACAGGATCATCGGCATTGCAACTGCACCAAGAATAAACTGGATCACAGCGCCACCAATACCACGCGCCGATGTATAGTTCATACGGACCTGGGAATCTCTTGCGATCCTGTTTACAAGGCTTCCGTAAGTGATACAGACTACCGTGTACGCCATTCCTGCACCGATGTAACATACCAGACAGAGCAGGACTTTTGTCATTCCTGTCACCGGGAATACGGTAAAAGTCAGAATGTTGAACACTGCCAGAAACGGCGGCGCAAACATCAGATAGGGACGGAATTTTCCCCAGCGTGTGTTGGTACGGTCTGCGATCATTCCCATCATCGGATCGTTTGCTGCATCCCAGATACGCGCGATCAGCATGATCGCGGAAACCGCTACTGCCGTCAATCCTACTACATCCGTATAAAAAATGGTCAGATACTGGTTGATCATATACCAGCTCATCTGAGATCCGATCTCACCGAAACTGTAGCAGAAGCCGACTTTAAGATTTGTCTTTTCCTGTACTGTTACTTGTTGTTTCTCCATAAAGTAAGTACCTCCTCTTCCTTTCTTTTGAGACAATTTTACCAATCCGGCGCACTTCCAACTAATGCCTGATAGTCGTATTATTCGGCGATTTTTGTTCTGTTTTTCCAATATCCATGTTTCGGATTGTTGAGAACAAATTCTCACATCAGTTTTTTGCCGTCTCAGTACTCTGCCTTTTTGATAAGGAAGATATGTCCAAACATTCCGGACGGTTCCAGCACTGCCCGCTCCGGTCCGAAGATCCCCGGTTTCGTATTCGCGTTGCGGATCAGCGTATTTACGACCCGGATCACGATCCCATTCTCTCCGTCTTTCACCGCATCCGTGATATCTGCAGTGTAGGGCGGGCAGATCTTTTTCCCGGTATTCACGCCGTTTACGATCACTTCCATGCATTCATATATATACTGCGGCTCCAGAATGATCCTGCAGTTTTCCTTCTTCAGGCTGACCTGTTTCCTATATTCCATGATTCCGGAAAAATCCCTGTACCGTTCCGATACAGGAAGCAGTGTATTCAGTTCTTCTTTCTTTCCTTCTCCACTCTTTCCCGTTTCGTACAGTGTCAGTTCCCATCCATCGGAAATATCTGTCTCTTCCACGATATCCCCTCCTGGCTTTTTCCGGAGTTCATGCTCCGGGTCCGCTACAAGAATCATGGACTCATAGGGTTTCAGTTTAAGTATAAATGAATTTCCGTTCTGAGGCACTTCATACCATGTATCCTCAAGCGCCCGGTATTCTCCGTATGTTCCGGCAACAGGCAGCGTAATCCTCTCCCTGATCTCATCGGAGAGGGACGTATTGAAGAAGAAATAGATATCCTGTTCTTTCTTATAATGATAGGAAACAAGATTCCTGCACTCCTTCTCCAGAGTCACATCAGAAACGCCCTTTTGCTTCAGCCAGCCTGCCAGTTCCTCCAGTCTGATAACAGGATACCTTTGCAGAAGTTCGATCTCCCTGACTTCTCCTGACCCGATCACTGCCTTTGGCCTGCTGTTTATGAACACTGTCGTCAGATCCGGGTTTGCGGAGAGAAAACGGAATACTTTCTCACTCAGATATTCCATCTCCGGTATGATCAGAACTTTCATCACCCGTCCGTTTACGACAAGATTTCCGTCTTCCACACAGGTTCCATAATACTCAGTGTCCTCGAACACATCCGCCGGAAGGATTTCATAGTCGATCTGATGCTCCTGGAGTTCTCTCCCCGGCACATAAGACCGCATGGCTTTCCCCGCCCAGTCACCTTCCGCCTCATACAGAACGGCGGCCTGCGGCACATTCTGTCCTCCGCTGAAAATACTGCAGAGCCTGTCTGTGTATTTCATCAGTTCTCCGAAAAACGGGAACTGAGGATTATTCCCCCTTGCGTAATAGTGAGGCGGGCAGTCATCATCCGGATAGTCCGCCATGGAAAACGCATGTGGTACAAAACGGTTCACCCCCTGCGCCACCAGGTAATCCACCAGCCACTTCATATTTTTTATCCCAAGTCCCCAGCCGTAAGCGCCGAAGTTCTCGCACATGAGCCTGCCCTTTTTCTTTGGATCGATCCATGCCTCCGAAGCTCCCAGCTTCGCCAGACCGAAATGGAAGAACTGAGGATCCCCCGCGCCGGAAGGATTATGTCTTGTACTGTCCGGATTTCCGGGAACAATCTGATTCCCGATATTATCGATTCCTGCCATATCCTGCCCTGCCATGGCGCGGAAATAGTGTCCCGCACCGCACCCCAGTCTGGTGTGCTGTCCGTTGTCCTCGATCACATGCCCGATATACTGCACTCCGTGGCTCCTGCACCACTCTCCGATCTGCCTGCTGAAGTTCTTTTCATAAAGCCGGCTCACACAGTCCATATAGTGGAATCGCAGCGCGGCGCACTTCCCGTCTTCATCTTTATACCAGAGATAAGGGATTTTCTGTTTCCATCCCACGCCGCAGGCGGCCTCCATTTTTTCCTCCAGTTCACCGCACCAGGGAAGCGGCATCATCTTCTCCCCGATCTTATCGTCCATCTTCAGATCATCTGTATTGTAAAATCCCGGCTCATCTGAGAAGAACCCGAGGATCGTTTTCCCGAACTCCTCCTTATAATGCTGATAATGGGCTTCATACACGCTCTCGATCAGCACCCGTACGGAGTCCTCGTCAATATAGTTGATGTATTCCGGTTTTGCCCCGAAATCTGTTGTCATAAAGTTCACAAAGATCCTCCAGGTACCCTCCGAAACATTCCAGGTCAGGATTCCGTCTTTCACATTTTCAGTCAGGTCCATACCTTCTTCCGACAGGACATCTCCCTCAATCACACGGTAAGCGGTTACACTGAGAATCTGCTTTTCATCAAGTACAGGCTTCACCTGCGGCTTTCCGAAGTCCATCCAGGTAAACTGCTTTTTAGCAAGAAGTTCCACATCTACCTGCGCACAGGGTATCGGTCCGGTCGTCTCGACGAACTGCGTATACAGGTATCTCCTGGCCCTCTCCGGATATTTTTCCGGCAAAAGTCCGTTTGCCTGTCCCGTCGGGAAATGAGCGTCATCCAGGATCCAGATCTTCATTCCCCGCTTCTTCGCCTCATCCAGAACAATGTCTACATCATGCCACCATCCTTCTCCCGCAAAGTCCGGATGGGGTCTCGCCTCCAGGCAGACCGCCCGGATATTGGACTCGGAAATCTTTTCCATCTCCGTCCGGATAACTTCTTCTGATTCGCCCCGCATCCATAAAAACGGGAAAATATTGTTTTCCTGCATAAGATCTTCCACCTTTCAGATTGATATTAGATTTTTCTTTGAATACGCGTATTGATGAACTGAAAAAAGTATAGCAATATTTGAAAAGAAAGAATTGTACTTTTTTATAGATATGCCAGTATATTTTTTACCTGTTTATCTTCTCCCGGTACTCTTTCGGGGATAGCCCGTACCGTTTCCGAAATTTCTTGCTCAGATGACTGGAATCAAAGCACCCCACTTCCTGACTGATCCGGCTGATGCTCAGGTCAGTCGTCTCGATCATCTTCCTGGCATTCTCTACTTTCAGATCGCTTACGATCTCATTAAAATTTTTTCCCGTGTGCTGTTTGAGCATCCTGCTGATATAGGATTCATTGTAAGAGAAAAATTCCGCCAGTTCCCGCAGTGTGACTTTGCTGTAGTTTGCAGCGATATAGCCCAGCATGGCAACAATATGGCGATCTGTACCTTCACTGGAATATCCAGGTACGACCGCCATCATCTCATAATTTCGTATCAGCCATATGAACATCAATCTGGCATACAGGACCAAGCATTCTTCAAATCCGAACCGCCCGGTCCTTCTCTCCAGATACATGTCCTTCCAGAAACCTCTCAGCTTTTTATCCTCCCCTGTGGGGAACATGAGGAACGGAGCGACCGCTTTGTCATAGAGTACCTTTTTAAAGAAATCCGACAGAAGGTTCTTTTCCCTCAGCATCCCGAAGAAAAAGTGTTCAAATGCATCCCTGCTCACGATCAGGTTCATGACCACATCCTCATCGTGGACCGCTGCAAGCGCATGCATGGTATCCGGCGCCAGAAAGCAGACGTCGCCTGCTTTCATTTCCAACGAAGTTTCACCGATATGATTTACACATGTTCCGCTGTATACATAAATAATCTCAAAAAAGGCATGGTTATGGATAATGGGAAAAGCATACCTCTCATGCAGCCCCAGATCCACATCCTCCCGGTCCGCATAGATTCCTTTCTTCTCCAGCGTAGTGCCATAACCGGAAAATGTTGTAGACCGGTAATACTCCCGCATGTCAGGGAGTCCCGGATCGTCTTCCGCCAGTTTCCTGTAGCTTTCAAAGGACAGCGGCGTCTCCAGTAGTTCCCTTTTACCCGACTCATAAATTTTTTTCATGATCTTTTCCTGCTCAGTCAGCGGGAACAACTCTCTCAGCGCTCTTTCTTCCATTTCATATTTCCTTTATATCTCGGTGACGATAATGTTCTGGATCTCCTGCGCTCCCAGCACGGTCTCGATCTCCAGTATTCCTTTCACACTCTTCTGCTGCCTCAGATAAATCTTCGGCTGAGTAACAGACTTAAGGTACTCCATTTCCTCCAGGTTCAGATCATTGTAATACCCGATCTTCTCCCATTCGTTCTGGATATTTCCAAACTCCTGATTCACGGAGTAGATCTTGATCTGATACGTTCCTTCCTCTACATTTTTTAATCTGACAGTCATCTGGAGACGTTCGTTGTCCTCGAACATCCCTGCCTGCCGTTCCACCTCAATTTCGTCTTCCTCCACCAGATAATACCGGAAATTAAAATGCTTATAGTTGTGACAGCAGATACTGATCTGTTTCGATCCGCTGCGGGTGGCAACGGCGTTTTCATTTTTCCCGATGCACTGCCCTCCAAGCGCGTTCATAAATTTGAACGCGTAATATGAGGGTTTTCGTATCCCGTCCTTTGTGAGGAGTCCGCAGCCGCCGTACAGGATCTTTTTCGTGTCGTAATAATCCGAGAAAAGGTCGGAAGCAAGCCAGTAACCGATCACATCTGCCTTCTGACAGTTCTGTATCAGATTCTTCATAACATAGGCGCCTTTAAAGCAGCTGTCGTTGAGCACATTCCTGTTAGACAGGGAATTGCTCCACTCCGTCACATGAAGTTCCGCATCCATCTGCACTTCGTTCATGCACCGGCGTGTTTCCTCGATCTGATTTCTCAGATAATCCCTGTCAGGGGCATAGGCACTCCGCCCCGCATCTATGATCTTTTTATCGATAATATACGGATAACTGTACAGGCTGATGAAATCCGGCTGTACCTTTCTTTTTTTCCATTTTACCAGGATCTCCTGCAAGTTCTCTCCCGGGTCGTTCAGGCTGAAACCGGCTCCCCCGATATGGATACCTGGGACATAGGTCTTAAAGATCCCGTATATGATCTCAAACGTGTCAAAATATTTTTCCGGTTCCACATTGGAACGGATCACCGAATTTTTCTCCAGCTCTATGTACCACGTCTCCACCTCTTCCATACCGTAACGCTTTACAAGATGACGGATCAGCTCCTCCAGAAATCCCTTGTTCTTTTCTATGATTCGCATTTGATTCTTATTATCGATATCGACCAGTCTTTTATGGACATTCTGAAATACTTCTTTTGCCTTGAATCCCAGCTCGACATAAGGGTGTATCCCCTTCTCCACGAGAAAATCCAGAACCTTATCGATCATGCTGAAATTATATTTTGTCTTTTTTTCATCCAGGAATATCATCATCTCATCCGACAGAAAGTTCCAGAACCTGACATACTCGAATCCAAGATTCTCTTTCAGATATTCGATCTGTTCCCTGACATCATATCGCAAAATATCTTCTGCCGGACCGATGTTGATCATCTTTTTCCAGTTTTTTCCAATCCATGTTTTCTGATCCGTATCACACTCCAAAATAGACACTGTGGAATCGCCTTCTTTCGGTGCGTCCACGTGATTGGATGTCAGATACTGTTCTACTCTGGTCAAGATTTCTTCTGAATTTGTCTCCTGCTCTTCCCGCTCCGTCTTAGCCTGCATCTCTTCTCGGTATTCCGCCGGAGTCTGATGATAGATCTCGCGAAATGTCTTGTTAAAGCCTGCAAGATTGGAAAAACCATTATCCATGGCAATCTTGATGATAGATTTGTCAGAGTAGATCAGTTCCCCTACCGCATGCTCCATCCGGATATTGTTGACCAGCTTCAGAAAACTCAGCCCGAAATTCCGCTTGATGTATTTCGACAGATACGCGTTTGACAGATACAGTTTATCCGCAAGTTCCTGTAACGTGATCTGCTCCTGATAATGAGACATGATATAATTCAGGATCTCATTCATCCTCTCATCCGAAATCCCTCTCAGAGAATCGTAATGGCTCATGCCTTTCTTTACGATAAAAGACGATGTGAGCAGATAAAGCATCTGATAAGATATGCTTCTTCTTAACAGAAATGCCTGCCCTTCCGTTGTCTGGTAGTAATTAAATATCTGCCGGATATAATAGCGCATCTTTTCATAACTCTCTGATCTTTCCACACTAGAGTCACAGAGAAAATATACCTGTTCCCCATGGAACATCTCTGTCAGCATCTTATAATTGACAAAAACGCTCCCGATCAGTACTTCTCCTGAAGTGTGCCATTCATGTCTGACATTAGAATTCACAATGAGGAAGTCATCCGTCTTCAGTGTATGTGAACCGTTTTCTCCGCCTATTTCTATCTCGCCGTCCAACACATATATGATCTCCGGTTCCTGATGGAAATGGAGTTCACGATCTCTCATTGTTGAAAACTGACATTCTATGATCTCTTCGTACTTCATCCTGCACCTTCTTTACTGTTTTCATTACATGCTGTTTTACATTCTATCATGTTCCCTCATGATTTTACAGTTTAAAGTGTGCTGCCCTTTATCTTACAGACAGGATGTCACACTTCATACTGTGGCATCCTGATAGCTTATCCCTGAGAACACGGCGCGATTCCCGCTCTCTTTTCCATTACCGCTGGCAAAAACTCCTGCCATCATCCCGGTCATGCATCCTACGATCTCCGGATTGATCAGCCTTCCGTCCGCATGTTCATACACCGTGCAGCGCTGTCCGTTTTCCTCATAAAAGAAATTGAAGTCCTGTCCCTCCACTTCGACACATAGTTCCACGTCTGCAGACGGAGCAGGGATCTCAGCCAGTACCTTCTCTTTCGTCTCACTCTTAAAGTTTGGAAAGTGCGGCGGTACATCCATCTCACTCCAGGACAGGATCACGCGCAGTACCTCTTCTCCATCTTTCAGACTCTTTTCCATTCGATACTGATGGTCGCTGGCCTGAAGCAGCACAAGCCCTGCCGTTTCATTCTCCTGTGGAGTGAAATCCATCCGGCAGGAAAATCTGTAATCGATCCCCGTCACTCTTCGCCCGATAAAGCTGACACAGTCATCTTTTCGCCCATTCTCCGACTCATCCAGAAGACATTTCAACGGTTCATTGATCCTGCGCGAAAGACATTTCAGAGAAATCTCTCCGTTCTCAACCTTCCAGAAATCGCCGTAAGGGGTTCCCCAGAAGCACCAGTTTGCCGGAAGCTGATCCGTTATCTGTTCCTCTTCCATCAGTTCTTCTGTCCAGGGAAGATCCGGATCTGCTTCATACTCCCATTCGATCTTTTCGGTTCCCGGGCTGAACACAGGCCATCCTCTCTCCCATTTTACAGGACAGATATACGTCTCTCTTCCCAGATTCTTATAGTATCCGCCTATGGTCCTTGAAGCCAGCATTACGGCATACCAGCTTCCGGAGTCTGTCTCAACAAGATCCGCATGTCCCACATTGGCGATCTCGCAGTCATATCCCATCTGTCTGTGAGTCATGACCGGATTCCCCGGGAATCCCTCATACCAGCCTTTGATCTCTCTGCTCCTGGCAACTGTCACAGAATGATAATGTTCTGTTCCGCCTTCTGCGATCACCAGATAATAGTATCCATCCTTATGATACAGATGCGGTGCCTCCGGCGATGCGGCATTTCTCAGAGCGCTGTCCCAGATTGCTGTCGGTTCCCCGGTCAGTTTCATGGCCTGCAGGTCAAACTCACAGAGCCAGATTCCCCGTTCCATATTTCCTTCTGCTCTTTTCACCACGTTCCCCGTTCCAAGGATATACGCACTCCCGTCCTCATCGATAAACAGGGAGGCATCGATTCCCGGCACATCATCCAGCCAGTAAGGCTCCGACCAGGGACCGGCCGGATCTTCTGCCGTGACGATATAATTCCCTCTGTCACTGAAATTCGTGTTAATAATATAAAATGTTCCGTCATAGTAGCGTATCGTCGGGGCCATGACGCCGCCGGTGAATGTGTTTGCCTTGACATGAAAGCCATTCTCTTTTGTCATCACATTCCCGATCTGCTCCCAGTGTGCCAGATCCCTGCTCCGGAAAATGGGAATTCCGGGATGCAGTTCAAAGCTGGAACAGATCAGATAGAAACAGCCATCCGCTTTACAGATGGACGGGTCAGGATAAAATCCCGGAAGGATTGGATTCTTGATCACTTTTTTCATGCTCACATATCTCCTTTTTACGAATTTCTTCTTTCCTGTTTTCCATCATACTTCAAAACAGGTCAAAACTCTTCTGTTGATTTTGCAAAAAACATAAAAAAATTGATCAGTTTTTGTCATGAATAACTCTTTTCATCAAACTGATCAATTTTCCGCATCAGATTTTTGTCCTCTTTTAATGTGCTTTTTCCCTCGACACCGCCAGCGTCACGCACACAAACGCCACAGCGAACACAAGCTGGATCCCAATCCCTGTCAGCACCTCTGTCCTCACATTTCCCACAATATTCCCGTGTTCCGCAAGCAGGTTGTTCACATTTTCATACCAGTACACCGGCAGAAACTGAGCCGCCTTCCTGACGCCGCTGCTCAGATAATCCATCTCCACGAACACTCCACAGAGAAAGCACATTCCCAGAGCCAGGATATTTACCACTCCGTTCAGGGCGGCGGATGTCTTCACCAGCGTCCCCACCAGGTATGCCAGCGCCAGGGACGCCGCCAGCAAAGTAAAGGAGTTGAGCAGATGCCATCCTGCCTTTCCACTGCTTAAAAATTCTTTCCCGTATGCCGACATCGCGGCAACGGCACAGATCCCCCAAAGGTTGAAAGCGATTACTCCGGCGGCTGCCAGTCCTTCCATGCTCTGGCGTCGGACAGGCACGGCGGAAGCCCGCATCCGCTGAGGCAGACTTCCTCTCCGGAATCCCATCAGGATATACCCAAGCACATAGCACAGAAGACTAAGGAACAGGTAAGGCAGATAACGGAAGAAAAAGACGTAGGAAGGAGTCTCCCCCGTATTCCCTCCAAGGTCAAGAAGCGTTACCTCCGCCGACTCCCTGTCAGCCATGGCGGATGCGATCTCAACCTCCGTAAATCCCGCCGCTCCATAGCTGCGTGCAAAGTTCAGAAAACTGCCGATCTGCTGCTCCACATAGTATCCGGCATAGGTTCCCGGCACAGTGGTCACCTGCAGGTTCTCTGTTCCCAGGATACATTTCTCCATGAACCCTTCCGGGATCCGGACGATATAGTCCACATTCCGGTAAAACAGCTCCTCCTGAAGGACTTCCCTGTCGTCTTCCAGCATGACCGTTTCATTTGTCTTCCCGATATATCCGATGAGAGCTGCAGCGGCCTCGCCCTGATCTTCGTCCACGATCCCCACGGGAACATTTTCCGCCTGGTAGTCCTGCGTCCCTTCTCCGGCAAAGCTCTGGAACATGACCGTGATGCCGAAGAAGATTACAAGATAGAGAAGGATCATCCATATGTTCCTCTTTGCGATCTTCATATAAGCCCTAAATACTGACATAGCGTTCCCTCCTTATGATCAGAAATGTACCCGCGATGAGGATCACGGACATCGCCGCCAGGATCAGCATATCCTGCACATAACGCTCCGGGGCGTCGTACACATTGATACAGTACATGGCGTCCGAGATCAACGCTGCCGGGTTGAGCCGGTTGACCAGAGGCGCGTTTTTGTCCACCACGTTTTTTATATCCGCGTTCATCAGTCCCGCCAGGAAACTCAAAGCCATGGAGACTCCGACCATGATTCCGATCTTCACGCCCTCGCCTGCTCTTCCGACGCTTGTGATGAACATTCCCATAGTCACCCCGATCATACTGCCCAGGAACAGCGCCGGGAGCATTTCTGTATAAGATCCCGCGAACTCCAGCTTCAGGATATATTTCATATATGCAAGGAGGAGCACCATGTTCACAAAATGAAGCCCAAAGGACACCAGGGTTTCCGTGACCACCAGGCTCAGCCGGTTCGCAGGGCCTGCACACCTCCTTG
>DWUT01000026.1 GCA_019120615.1 Candidatus Mediterraneibacter norfolkensis | reverse complement strand
TCAACCACATACCATTTTCTTTCAATCTTGTCAGGGTTAGCCATATAAGTTTTCATGGGTGTTCCTCCTATAAATAATCATCAGATAACATTTGCTTGTATTTATGTGAAATCAGCACACTCCGGGGCTATGGTGTATACTGTTTCTCCCTTTTTTCACGCTGTACTATTATATTACTCTGTCAATCCCATGTCAAGATTTTTTTCTATTTTTTCCTTTTTACCACTACAAAGACAAGGATAACCACGACTGCCGCTCCCATCAGTCCGGCCCATACTGCGATATCATTGTCGTCCCCGGTCTTCGGGCTGGACAGACGCGCCGTCAAAGCAGCGCCTGATGTGCTGCCGCTGAGACTTGCCGGGCTCTTTGTCAGTTCTACTCTCGCTGTTTTCTCTGTCATCGCAAGCGACTCCGGCAGGACCTTCATCTGCGAGATAAGAAACGTCCCTGCGGACTCCGTCTCGAACACAGCCTTTCCGTCCACGATCTCAAAGGCTGTCTCCGTCCTCGTCCCGTCTTCGCCAAGCTTTGACACAGAAAGATGATCCGTATCAAATCCCTCCGGAACCGGAATGGAGATTCTGACCATCCCGGACGGCTCTGTCAGGGAATAATCCATCATGTTGATAAAACGGATATCATATACTTTGAACTGATCTGCGATCATGGACATAAGAGTACTGATCTGATCATAACTCTCTCCGCTCTCTTTCGGCGTTACATACAACAGCGTCCCGGCCGGAAATACATTATCATCTGCATCTGCGGCAATTCCTGTTGCGGGATCCACCTGGGAAAGAGCGGTGCTGCCGCCTGTCAGACCGCCCAGATCTCCGGGCATTCCTTCCGGCAGACCTCCGTCTCCCGGAATCGCTTCTCCAGACTGATCCCCTGACTGATCAGCTCCATCTATTCCACCCTGGTCCGTCGTGTCCTGAGCTCCCCCATCCGCTTCTTCATTATCTGTTTTCCCCTGGGGATCCTCAGGTGTCCCACTATTGTCCGTTCCCCCCTGAAGATCACTATCTGTCCTGTTGTCGTCCGCCTCACCCTGGATATCACCGTCCGTCTCATCCCGGGGATCCGCAGCTTCTCCGTTACCGTCCGTATCACCCTGGGGATCCGCGGCTTCCCCGTTATCGCCTGCATTCATCAGAGAGACTTCCTCTGTTATGTCCTGATCTTCTTCCAGGCACACCTCATTTTCAGTAGTCTCCGCATACACCGTCCATGGAGCCATAGACATCGTCATCATCCCTGCAAGAAGGACGATTGACATTTTCTTTACTATTTTATATCTCATCATTATTAAAATCCTTCCTTCCATAGATCATATTTTCCGCTCCAGCTTTTCTTCCAGTATAATCTCAGGCGATGGCACTGTCAATCGGGCTTTTTTGTAAAAACTGCATAAAAAAACTGTCTTTTTTCCGTTTTTATGTTATACTATTTACATTGTCAATAAAGTAAAAGGAAGGTGCTAGAATCATGTGGGCTTACAACGAAACTTTTTATCAGATATATCCTATCGGATTCTGCGGCGCGCCGGTACACAACGACGGTGTCACGGCTCACCGCATTCTCAAGATCGGTGAATGGGCGGAATATCTTCAGGAGCTGGGGATCGGTTCCATCATCTTGAACCCGATCTTCGAATCGGACAATCACGGATATGACACAAGGGATTTTAAAAAGATCGACTGCCGCCTGGGAACGAACGAGGATTTCAAAGAGGTCTGTCAGACTCTGCATGACCATAATGTAAAGATCATGCTGGACGGCGTGTTCAACCATGTAGGAAGAGGTTTCTGGGCTTTCAAAGATGTCCAGGAGAAAAAATGGGATTCTCCATACAAAGACTGGTTTATCATCAACTTTGACGGGAACAGCGGATACAACGACGGTTTCTGGTACGAAGGCTGGGAGGGACATTTTGAACTTGTCAAACTCAATCTTCAGAATCCTGCCGTTGTTGACTATCTGCTGGACTGCGTGAAGATGTGGATTGAGGAGTTCGGGATCGACGGACTGCGTCTGGACGTCGCTTATTCCCTTGATCATAATTTCATGCGCCGGCTCCGCAGTTTCTGCGATGAGATCAAGCCGGGATTTGCCCTGATCGGCGAAGTCCTCTTCGGAGACTATAACCTGATCGTCAATGACGAGATGCTCCACAGCTGTACAAACTACGAATGCTATAAGGGAATCTTCTCAAGCCTCAACAGCATGAACCTGTTTGAGATCGCCCATTCCCTGAACCGTCAGTATGGTCCGGAGCAGTGGTGCCTCTACAGAGGAAAACATCTGATGAACTTCGTGGATAATCATGATGTGACAAGGATCGCAAGCATCCTCACCAACAAGAACCACCTCCCCCTCGCCTATGGCATCCTCTTCGGAATGCCTGGCATTCCATGTATCTACTATGGAAGCGAATGGGGAGAGGAAGGCGAAAAAGCGCCTGATAACGACTATGCGCTCCGCCCCTGCTTTGAGGAGCCAAAACCGAACAAGCTGACTGATCTGATCAAACTCCTGATCGAGATCCGCCGAAAAAGCGATGCTCTCTGCAACGGGATCTACCGCAACGTTGTCATCACAAACCATCAGCTTATTTTTGAGAGAAAAACTGACAGTGAGCGCGTCCTTGTGGCGATCAATGCTTCCGACTCAGAATATACCGCAGGGAACGGAGAACTTCAGGGAACTTACGAGGACCTGATCGCCGAGGCAGAAAAAGAGGCAAAAGCCTGCACGGCCGAACCGGGAGAAAAAACCGGCGAACCTGAATCAGAGGAATCTCAGCAGACAGGAACTGCACCGGAAACGGTTACTCTGAACGGCCAGCTCGTAATGCCTCCGTACAGCATACAGTATCTGAAAGCGTTATAAAAAATAAGAAACATATAAAAAGGCAGTGCCGCGGAAACCGGATCGTTTCCGCGGCACTGTTATTTTCTCACCGTCTCTCCTACATCTCTGCTCTATTCTTTTACAAGGACTTTCTCGATCTCCGCCATGTACATCACATGATAATCTTTCTCCGGATACCATTTCTCATCAATCCAGTCCGCCGTAAAATATTCCGGACCCATGGGCTGGCTGTAGAGTTTCCTGCAGACAAAGATCATCTCCGCCTCTTCAAAGGCTGTGGTCCCGTCCGTGTAGTACGGCGTCAGCCCCGCTTCTTTCTCCTTATCGCAGTCGCGTCCCGATCTGGAGCCGCAGATATTGAGCGCTTTGCGGTGCTCCTCGCTGTAGAACGAAACCGTAAATTTCTCTCCGTTGTCAACAAACTCTTTTGTATAGCGCTGTGGACGGAGATATACTGAGACCACGTTCTTTCCCCACATGATCCCGAGGGCGCCCCAGCTGGCTGTCATCGTATTGTGCTTTTCTTCATCGCCTGCCGTGACCAGCATCCATTCTTTCCCGATCTTAGTGAACGGGTTGAACTGCAGTTCTTCTGCTTTTACCTCATTAAATCCCATAAGACACCATCCTTTATTTTACTACAACTCTGCGGAAATTTTTCTTCCCCTTCTTGATGATCTTTCCGTCGCCGGCAAGGTCATCTTTTGTAAATGCAGCGTTGATATCGCCGACCTTCTCGCCGTCCACTGTGACGCCGCCCTGCTGCACTGCACGTCTTGCTTCTGATCTGGACGGCACAAGACCGCTCTTTACGAGCACGGTCAGGATATTGATGCTGCCGTCTTCGAAATCATCCTCTGAGAGCTCAGCCGTAGGCATCTCAGCCGCATTTCCCTTGCTGAACAGCGCCCGCGCGCTCTCCTGCGCCTTCTTTGCCTCTTCCTCTCCGTGCACCAGCTTGGTCAGCTCGTAGGCAAGGATCTCTTTCGCCGTATTGAGCTGGGAGCCTTCCCAGGAATCCATCTTATCGATTTCTTCCAGCGGAAGGAATGTCAGCATGCGGATACATTTCAGAACGTCCGCATCTGCCACATTTCTCCAGTACTGATAGAAATCGAACGGAGACGTCTTTTCCGGGTCAAGCCACACAGCGCCGGACTGAGTTTTTCCCATCTTCTTTCCTTCTGAGTTAAGCAGAAGAGTGATCGTCATGGCTCCTGCGTCTTCACCCAGTTTTCTTCGGATCAGTTCTGTTCCTGCCAGCATGTTACTCCACTGATCGTCTCCTCCGAACTGAAGGTTGCAGCCGTATTTCTGGAACAGAGCATAGAAGTCATACGCCTGCATGATCATGTAGTTGAACTCAAGGAAGCTCAGTCCCCGCTCCATCCTCTGTTTATAGCACTCTGCCGTCAGCATCCGGTTGACTGAAAAATGCGGGCCCACTTCACGGAGCAGCTCGATATAGTTCAGATCAAGGAGCCAGTCCGCATTGTTGACCATCAGAGCCTTTCCCTCAGAGAAATCAATAAACTTGCTCATCTGTTTCTTGAAACAGTCGCAGTTGTGCTGGATCTGCTCCGGAGTCATCATGCTCCTCATATCAGTCCTTCCTGACGGATCCCCGATATATCCGGTTCCGCCTCCGATCAGGGCGATGGGCTTGTTGCCCGCCTCCTGAAGACGTTTCATAAGACACAGTGCCATGAAATGTCCTACATGAAGGCTGTCCGCTGTCGGGTCAAACCCGATATAGAACACTGCCTTTCCGTTGTTCACCAGATCTCTGATCCTCTCCTCGTCCGTCACCTGGGCGATCAGACCTCTCGCCTGAAGTTCTTCGTAAATTCCCATCTTTCCTCTCCTTTTTTTGCAAACTCACTGCCAGATAATCACCGAAAGTGCCAAATGCCGCATTCCGTGATTGCAAGCCCGGATTTCGGCTCGCCGCCGGCACAAAAAAAGCCCTTACTGCTCATCGCAATAAGGACGGATATCTGACCGTGGTACCACCTTAATTCACTGACGATTCACTGTCTCAGTTACTCTGTCAGCCTCATCGAAGCTATAACGTGCTCCTCTCCGTCGCAGCCTACTCACATTTCTTCCGTGTCCGGACAACTTGAAAATGCTTCGGTGCGAAGCTCCGGGATGTATTCGAAAACAGCTTATCACGCGCCTCTCATCAGCCGGCTGCTTTCTGTTTTCACAGCTGTCTCTACTTCTTCCCTTCAAAGCCTGTCTCATATGTAGCAATCTTAGCCCATCAGGCTGGTTTTGTCAAGAAGCAAAGTTTCTCAGATTCCCTCTCAAAATCCCTGAGATTCTCTCCCTGCAAAACATCACAGAGCAGAACAGGGCGCAGCCTTCCCCGGCCGCGCCCCGTTCTAAAGGGATTATCTGTTCTTATTCATTTTTTATTTGCAGAGTTTCTTGAATTCATCTGCCACGAACTGAACTTTTGTTCCTACGATAACCTGAACAGAGTTCTTGCCCGGGCGAATCACTCCTGCAACCCCTGCGGATTTGATCTTCTTCTCATCAACCTTGGTGTAATCCTTGATCTCAAGACGAAGTCTTGTGATACAGTTGTCGATGGAAGTCACGTTCTCTTTTCCGCCGATTCCTTCCAGAATGATAGATGCAACTTCTGTAAAGTTGTCATTTGCAAGTACAACTTTCTTCTCTTCATCCTGATCGTCATCCTCGCGTCCCGGTGTCTTCAGATCGAATTTCACGATCGCGAAACGGAATACCACGTAGAATACGATGAACGCTGCGATACCCAGCGGGATGATCATCCATGTATTCTGCGCCGCCGGAAGGGATGCAGAGAATACAAGGTCGGTCAGTCCGGCGGAGAAACTGAATCCTGCACGGAACCCTACCAGTACAGTGATCACTGTAAAGATTGCATACAGCAGAGCGTAGATCACATACAGTGCCGGTGCAAGGAACATGAACGCGAACTCGAAGGGCTCTGTAACACCGCAGACAAATGCAGCGATCGCCGCGGAAGTAACAAGACCGATGGCAACTTTCTTCTTATTGCTCTTTGCAGTATGTACCATGGCAAGAGCCGCGCCCGGGATACCGAACATCATACACGGGAAGAATCCGGACATGTACATACCAAGGCTCCATGTAACGTCTGCGGATGTATCTCCTGCCCAGAAGTGAGTCAGGTCGCCAAGTCCGATGGTGTCGAACCAGAATACGTTGTTCAGCGCATGGTGCAGACCGAACGGGATGAGCAGTCGGTTGAAGAATGCGTAGAGTCCTGCTCCCACAGCATCCAGTTTTACGATCGCCTCGCCCAGTGCAACAAGTGCGCCGAAGAGGATCGGCCATACAAACAGAAGCACTACGGATACGATGATAGATACAACGCCGGCAACGATCGCCACACAGCGCTTGCCGCTGAAGAACGACAGGAAGTTAGGAAGCTGTGTACCTTTGAATTTATTGTAGCACGTTGCTCCGATGATACCTGCGATGATACCGATGAACGGGTTCTGGATCTTGTCAAACGCAAGAGTTGCATCCTCAGACAGTGACATGATGACAGAAACGTTTGCTGTTGACAACAGGTTTGTGATCATCAGCCAGGACGCCAGCGCCGCAAGACCGCCCGTACCGTCATTGTCCTCGGACATGCCGACACCAATACCGATGGCAAACAGGATTGCCATGTTGTCGATCAGGGCTCCACCCGCTTTGATCAGATAATATCCAATCTGATACGCAATACCGCTCGCCTGATAACCGGCAACCTCTCCTGCCATGGCTGCCGGAGCAAGTGCGTATCCGATACCCATCAGGATACCACAGATAGGCAGACACGCCACGGGAAGCATCAATGATTTCCCTAATTTCTGTAAAAACTTCATGTGATTTCCTCCTTCTTGAATCCTCTCATTCAGTTAATCCCTTTTCTATTTCAACCGATCTCTCCATCGGCTAAAACCAGTCTTATTTTTGGATGACGACCGCGTCATCTCCCGGATTCACATCGTTTCCGGTCAATCCTTCCACGGAAGCATAATCCGTCGTGTTGCAGACAAGCATCGGGGTGATCGGATCATATCCCGCCGCCTTTACCTTCTCAAGGTCAACTTCCAGAAGGAGCTGTCCCTTCTTTACACGGTCTCCGGCTTTCACATGTCCTGTAAATCCTTCCCCTTTCATCTGGACCGTATCGATCCCCACATGGATCAGGATCTCCGCTCCAGAATCCGCTGCTGTCATGCTGACTGCGTGGAGGGTATCAAACACCATTACAATCATTCCATCAGAAGGCGCATATATCTTTCCCTCCGACAGGATCACAGCCATCCCTTTCCCCAGCATCTCCTCCGCAAACGTGGGATCGCTCACTTCGCTGAGCGGCACAGCCTTCCCCTTTGCGGGAGAACCCAGCACAAATCTGGCCTCTTTCTTCTTAAAAAAACTGAACATTCGATTCCTCCTATTCTTCCGCCATGGCAACACGCCGGATGTGGATCGAGAGATACATGATCTCTTCTCCGGACAGTTTACAGTTTGCTGTTTTCTCTATATACTCTGCAATCTTCTCACTGCAGGCATATTCTTTCGGATATTTCACCTTCATCATCTCCGCAAGCTCATTCTCCTCATTCGGAAGGAGTTCTTTGCGGTACACCCTCTGGAGCAGGAACTTTACATGAGTGATAAACCGCTCATAATGGAGGGTTCCCTCGTCAAGTTCAATCCCAAGCTCTTTCGTCACGATCGCCAGGATATCCTTCATCTGATTCGGGAAATGCAGCGCGTCACGGATATCCGTGCCGTACTCTGCGTTTACAAAGTGAAGGGCGATAAATCCCGCCTCATCTTCCGGCAGATCCACATGCAATCTGTCTCTGATCAGCCTGACCGAGTACTCTCCCAGTTCGTATTCCTGGGGATAAAAGCGTTTGATCTCCCACAAGAGCGCATTTTCAAGATTAATCCCCTTTTTATATCTGTCGATCGCGAAATTGATATGATCTGTCAGTGTTACGTAGATGCTCTGATTCAGGTTTAACTTCAATGTACTTTTTGCAAATGAAATAATATCGTCGGATATCTGGACATGTTCCAGGGGCATATGCGCCAACAGTTCTTTCAGCTGTTCCGCAACGCTCCGGCTCTCGATCCGAAATACTTTCTCTATCTTCGATTCTCGAATCCCGGCTCCCGGTCTCACGCCAAACCCTACCCCTCTGCCCATGATGACAACTTCTCTTCCGTCTGCATCGTAGGCTGAGACAATATTATTATTGATCACCTTTTCTATAACCATGCTCGACCTTCCCAAGGAGCAAAAAAACCAAACCTTATAAACACACTTCCTCCTGTTTATAAAATTTGGTTTTGCCTGCCTTACAGTAACAATCCGATACTATTTAATTTATACTGAAACTATATCAAAAATGCACAATAAAGTCAATAATGCATTTTATTTTTTATTTATTTTTTTCAGAATTTATTTATATTTGTAAAATATGATCCGGAAGGTCTCAGGATAACCGGCTTTTCCTGACTCCCCCCGGATCACAGTTTATTACATCTTAAATTATCTTATCTCGGTATCTTTGACAGAGCAGCGCTGTCGCCGATGATGACAACGTCGTTATGGAACTGGAGGATTGACGCCGGTACTTCCGGTGTCACCGGTCCGAAAAATGCCTTCGCGACGATGTCTGCTTTCGCCTCCCCGTTTACCACGAGAAGGAGCTTCTTTGCGCGCATGATCGTTCCGATGCCCATTGTATACGCCTGTCTCGGAACGTCATCTGCGGATGCGAAAAATCTCTTGTTCGCCTCGATCGTACTCTCTGTAAGATCCACACAGTGTGTTTTCTGCGCAAAAGAAGCATCCGGCTCGTTAAATCCGATATGTCCGTTATGACCAAGTCCGAGGAGCTGGATATCAACTCCGCCCATAGATTCGATCAGTCTTTCATATCTCTCACATTCTTTTTCCGCGTCCGGCTCCGTTCCGTCCGGTACGTTCGTATTGGCCGGATCAATGTTGACCCGGTCAAACAGATGCTCATGCATAAAATAATAATAACTCTGATCGTTTGTTCTCTCCAGGCCTCTGTACTCATCCAGGTTCACTGTACGTACCTGGCTGAAGTCAAGGTCTCCTTTTTCGTACCAGTCTACGAGCTGATCGTATGTACCGATCGGTGTGGAACCGGTTGCTAACCCCAAGACACAATCCGGTTTCAGAATGACCTGAGCGGACAGGATGTTCGCCGCTTTTCTGCTCATTTCCTGATAATCCTTTGCCTCATAGATTTTCATCATGGCTGTTGCCTCCTTCAATTACATAATACCAGTCAAATGCCCCCGAATCCGGGGGCAGTCAATCGGTTAAATTAATACTAACAACCAACCATGAAAAAGTCAATCGGCTAAAAAATATTCATCAAAGAAATCATTGCCGGTCACTGTTGCTGTAACGGCGTCTCCGATCCGGGATACTCGATCTTCACGAGCACCAGTCCCTGGGGCGGCGCCGTCACTCCGGCAGCGGTCCGCTCCTTCGCGTCAAGGATCTCTTTTACTTTCTCCGGTGTATAAAACCCACGCCCGACCCGGAGCAGGGTGCCGACGATGATACGGACCATATTGTACAGAAAACCGTTTCCCCGGATACGCACCGTGATCAGTGAACCTTCCCTCATGATATCCAGGTCATAGATCGTCCGCACTGTATCTTCCACATCCGTCCGGATATTGCAGAAGCTTTTAAAATCATGCTCCCCCTTCAGATATTCCGCCGCACTGCGCATCTTATCAAGATCCAGAGGATAGGAGACAAAATACGTGTCTCTTCTGCGTACCGGATCCGGCATCTCCCTGTTCAGGATATGATATTCATAGGTCTTCACCGTATCCTGATATCGGGGATGCCAGTCCAAAGGGACCTCCTCCGACCGGATCACCACGATATCCTCAGGCAGTTTCCTGTTCAGCGCATAGGCGATCCGTTCCGGAGGGATCGATGTATCAGAGTCGAACACCGCCACATTTCCCTGCGCATGGACTCCCGAATCTGTCCTGCTGGCGCCGATCACAGTGATCCTTTCCCCGGTAAGTTCCGAGAGTTTACGGTTCAGCACCTCTTCCACTGTGATCCCGTTTGGCTGGATCTGCCATCCGCAGTAATCCGTTCCGTCATATGCCACAGTAAGCTTTATCCGTTTCATCTGTTTCCTCCTGATTATAATGATGGTCAGAAGATCCACAGCCTGAACGGCACAAATCTCCCTACCGCGAACATGATCACCACATAAAGCACCGTGAAGATATAGGCCCGGATGTCACCTGCCTTATATTTCAGCGGTTTCATCTTTGTCCTTCCCTCTCCTCCGTGATAGCATCTCGCCTCCATTGCCATGGCAAGGTCGTTGGCGCGGCGGAAAGCAGACACAAAAAGCGGAACAAGGATGGGGATCATCGCCTTGGCTCTCTGTATGATATTTCCTGACTCAAAGTCCGCTCCTCTTGCCATCTGGGCTTTCATGATCTTGTCTGTCTCCTCAAGAAGGATCGGGATAAAACGAAGCGCGATAGACATCATCATCGCCACTTCATGGACCGGCACATTCAGCCGGTTCAGCGGATGGAGCAGACTTTCCATTCCGTCAGTCAGCCCGTTGGGAGATGTGGTAAATGTCATGATGGAGGATCCCATCACAAGATAGATCAGTCTTACCGCCATGAGCACCGATGTGCGCAGACCACTCTCCGTGATCGTAAAAATCCAGAAGTGTACGAGCGTGTCTCCGCCCCGGGTCAGAAAAAGATTCATGACCACTGTAAAAAGGAGAAGGATCACGATCGGTTTCAGTCCTTTTACGATAAACTTCAGCGGTACTTTTGAAAACCGGATCACACATCCGAGAAACACTGTCGCCACAACATACCCGAGAAGACTGTTCTGGATAAAAAGCGACACAAGAAACAGAAGGGTGCAGACGATCTTCACCCTGGGATCCAGCCTGTGGATCCGGCTCTGTGCCGGATAATATTGTCCGATCGTTATATCTCTGATCATTTGGAACTCCTCGTCATCTGAAAACTTTTCATGATCTCATCCGCCGCCTCTTCTATCGTGGTCGCATCCGGCGACACGTCAAACCCGCGCTCCTTGAGATCATGCATCACATATGTCACCTGGGGCGCCGCAAGCCCCACCTTTTCCAGCTCCTTATAATGGGAAAAGACTTCCCTGGGGCTTCCATCCAGCATCTTCTCCCCGTGGTTCATCACGATAATGCGCTCCACATACCTTGCGATATCCTCCATGCTGTGGGATACAAGGATGACCGTCATCCCTGTCTCCCTGTGGAGACACTCGACCTGATCCAGGATTTCATCTCTTCCTTTCGGGTCCAGTCCCGCCGTAGGTTCATCCAGTACAAGCACTTTCGGGCGCATCGCCAGGATACCCGCGATCGTAGCCCGCCTTTTCTGGCCTCCGGAGAGTTCAAAAGGCGACTGCCGGTAATATTTCTCAGGAAATCCTACCATCTCCAGCGCCTCTTTTGCACGCGCCTCGCACTCCTCCTGAGAAAGTCCCTGGTTCTTCGGACCGAAGCAGACGTCGCTCAGCACATCCGCCTCAAAGAGCTGATACTCCGGATACTGAAAGACGAGTCCCACCTGGCTTCTCAGCTTTCTCATATCATATCCTTCGTCGTAAATGTTCTGCCCTTCATACAGGATCCTGCCGGACGTCGCCTTCACCAGACCGTTAAGGTGCTGGATCAGGGTGGATTTTCCCGAACCGGTATGGCCGATGATCCCGACAAACTGCCCCTGTTCTATCTCAAAGCTGACGTCTTTGAGCGCCTGCTTCTCATATGCGGTTCCCGGACTGTATACATAATTTACATGTTCTAACGCAATCGACATAAGGCTTCTACCAACTCTTCCCTTCTCAGTATTCCCTTCGGCAGATCAAGCCCCCTCTTCCGGAGTTCCTCCGCCAGCATCGTCACCTGGGGCACATCCATCCGGTACGCCTTCAGCTCATCCACCCTGCTGAAGATCTCCCTTGGAGTCCCATGCATGACGATATGTCCGTCATCCATCACAAACACCTGATCCGCATCAATGACTTCTTCCATATAATGTGTGATCAGGATCACTGTTACATTCTTTTCCTTCCGCAGCTTCTCCACCGCCCGGATCACTTCTTTTCGTCCGTTCGGATCAAGCATCGCCGTCGGTTCGTCCAGAACGATGCACTTGGGTTCCATGGCGATGACTCCCGCGATCGCCACACGCTGCTTCTGTCCTCCCGAGAGCTTGTTGGGAGAGGACTTCCTGTATTCGATCATCCCGACCGCCTGGAGACTGTCCTCTACTCTCTTCCAGATTTCGTCCGTGGGAACCCCCAGATTTTCAGGGCCGAATCCCACATCTTCCTCTACTACGGTACCTATGATCTGATTGTCCGGATTCTGGAACACCATTCCGGCTGTCTGCCGCACGTTCCAGAGTTCATTCGGGTCACTGGTGTCCCTGCCGTCCACCCACATGGTCCCGCCTGTAGGGACAAGAATCGCGTTCATATGCTTTGCCAGAGTGGACTTTCCGGAGCCGTTGTGCCCGAGTACCGCAACGAACGATCCCTGTGGAACGTCAATGTCCACGCCGTCTATGGCGCGGTTCGTACCGATGACATTTCCCTCTTCATCTCTCTTATCATATTCATATACAAGCTCTTCGGCATGTATCATTTCCATAGGCTCCTGCCTCCGTTGTTCTTCCCTTTGCCCGTCGGATGCCCGCTCGTGCAAGCACGGCGGTCGACCTCCGGGCGTATCGCAAAAAGTTCACAGGGATCCGCTCTTCCAGTTCCCTGTGAACGCTGTGTCACGCTATATTGTACGATATAAAACCCGTTTTTGCAAGCAGCGCCTGGCCTGTTCCAGCGCCAAAGAATAAATATTGAAAATACGAATTTTACATC
>DWUT01000283.1 GCA_019120615.1 Candidatus Mediterraneibacter norfolkensis | reverse complement strand
CAGAAAGAGGCAAGCGATGAGGCGAAAGAAGAAATAAAGGAAGAGATGAAGGAAAAGAAAGAGGAGACGGATATCGAACAGCTTGACAGCGGACATACCGCGAACGGCATCCTGGAGGTCATGCAGGACGGTTTCGGATTTATCCGCTGTGAAAACTATCTCCCCGGCGAGAATGACGTCTATGTATCTCCATCCCAGATTCGCAGGTTCGGGCTGAAGACCGGCGATATTATTATGGGAAATACCAGGATCAAGACTCAGGGAGAGAAGTTCAGTGCCCTGCTGTATGTCTCTACGATCAACGGAATGCGTCCGTCAGAGGCGATGAAGAGAAAGAATTTTGAGGATCTTACTCCGATCTTTCCGAACAAGCGGATCCGTCTGGAGACCCCCGGCTGCAGTACGGCGATGCGGATCGTGGATCTGGTGTCTCCCATTGGAAAGGGACAGAGAGGAATGATCGTCTCCCCTCCGAAAGCGGGAAAGACGACGCTTCTAAAAGATGTTGCACTCTCTGTGCAGAAGAGCGAGCCTCATATGCATCTGCTCATCCTTCTGATCGATGAGCGCCCGGAGGAAGTAACAGACATCAAGGAAGCGATCGAAGGGCCGAATGTGGAGGTCATCCACTCCACCTTTGACGAACTTCCGGAGCATCACAAAAGGGTATCCGAGATGGTGATCGCACGGGCGAAACGTCTTGTGGAGCACGGCAAGGACGTGATGATCCTTCTGGACAGCATCACACGACTTGCAAGGGCATACAACCTTACCGTACCGCCGTCAGGAAGGACCCTTTCAGGAGGCCTTGATCCGGCGGCATTATACAGTCCGAAACGTTTCTTCGGCGCGGCCAGGAATATGAGAGAGGGCGGAAGCCTGACGATCCTTGCGACTGCCCTGGTGGATACGGGAAGCAAGATGGATGACGTTGTATACGAGGAATTCAAGGGAACCGGAAACATGGAACTGATCCTTGATCGCAGGCTTCAGGAGCGAAGAGTATTTCCTGCTGTGGACATCCCGAAGTCGGGTACCAGACGTGAGGACCTGCTCCTTAATAAAGATGAGCAGGAGGCAGTGTACATTATGCGCCGGGCCATGAATGGGATGAAGGCGGAAGAGGCGGTGGACAACCTGCTGAACATGTTCACAAGGACGAAAACGAATGCAGAACTGGTACATCAGGTGATCCGTCAGAAGTTTATTTAAAAAACTGTTGCAAAAGAAAATATCTTATGCTACAATTAAAAAGCTGTTTAGAGAGTATAATAAGTAATTTTAAAATAGAGAGGTGAAAATCATGCGCGAAGGAATACATCCCGAATACCATCAGGCAACTGTAACCTGCAACTGCGGAAACACATTTGTTACAGGTTCCACAAACGAAAGCATTCATGTGGAAATCTGCTCCAAGTGCCATCCGTTCTATACAGGACAGCAGAAAGCGGCACAGGCCCGCGGCCGTGTTGACAAGTTCAACAAGAAATACGGTATCAAATAAGAAAGACGTGGTTCAGGCTGAGGTGGAAGCATCTCAGCCTGTTTCATTACAGGAGGCATTATGAAATCATCTAATATTGGCGGACAGGCAGTCCTGGAAGGCATTATGATGAGAAACGGCGGAAAATATTCCGTTGCTGTGCGGAAGACCGACGGGGAGATCGCGGTCGACGTACAGGATTATAGAAGCGTCATTCCCTGGAAGACTCCGCTGAAGATCCCCTTTATCCGCGGAATCTTTAATTTCGTGGATTCCCTGGTGCTGGGGATGAAGACGCTGATGTACTCAGCCAGCTTTTTTGAGGAAGAAGAGGAAGAAGAACTGCTGACGGAGGAGGAAGCGGCAAAGAGGGAAAAAAGTGAGAAACTGATCATGAACCTGACAGTTGCGTTCGCAGTGGTGATCGCTGTCGCGATCTTTATGGTTCTGCCTTATTTTCTCAGCAGCGTCGTGGAGAGATATACTTCTTCACGGGTGCTGATGACGATCTTTGAGGGAGTGATCCGCGTTGCGATCTTCCTGCTCTATATCTTCCTGATTTCGAGAACAAAAGACATAAAACGGACTTTCATGTATCACGGGGCAGAGCACAAATGTATCAACTGCATCGAACACGGCCTGGAACTGAATGTGGAGAACGTGAGAAAAAGTTCCAAACAGCACAAAAGGTGCGGGACCAGCTTTCTTTTCTTCGTGATGATCGTGAGTATCATATTCTGCTTTTTCATCACTGCAGAATCTCAGCTGCTCCGTGTGATCATCCGCATTGCTCTGCTGCCGCTGATCGCAGGAGTTTCCTATGAGATCATCCGTCTTGCGGGCAACAGCGACAATGTATTTATCAATCTGCTGAGCAGACCGGGGATGTGGGTCCAGAATATGACGACCAAAGAACCGGATGACAGTATGATCGAAGTTGGGATCCGCGCAGTGGAGGAAGTATTTGACTGGCGGACCTGGCAGAAGGAGAACCTGTGACGCTCAGAGAAGCCTGCGCATGGGGACAGGGGCAGCTTACGGCAGAAGGAGTGGAAGACGCTGCTCTTGACGCCTGGTACCTCCTGGAGTATGTGACGGGCGTAAGCAGAGCGGCTTACTATGCGGAACCGGGCAGGAAGATGACAGAGGAACAGAAAGAAAAGTACTCTGCCCTGATCGGGAAGCGGGGGGAGCATATCCCGCTCCAGCATCTGACCGGATTCCAGGAGTTTATGGGACTGGAATTCCGGGTGAATGAGCATGTGCTTATCCCGAGACAGGATACAGAGACCCTTGTGGAACATGCGCTGGAGTATCTGGAGAAAGAAAGGATACCGTCACCGGGAAGATGCATCCAGATCCTGGATATGTGCACCGGCTCCGGATGCATCCTTCTGAGCGTTCTGAGATATGCAGAGAAATATATAGAGAAAAATGAACACTGTACAGAGCCTATAAAAATAGAAGGAACCGGTGCAGACGTCTCGGAGGAGGCGCTTCAGGTGGCCCGCAGGAATGCTGACGCACTGTATCCGGAGGCAAGGCTTGTCCAGAGCGACCTGTTCATGGAGATTTCAGGAAAATATTCCATGATCCTTTCCAACCCGCCCTATATCCGGACGGAGGAGATCAGCCGGCTCCAGGATGAGGTCAGGTTCCATGATCCTGTCCTTGCACTGGACGGAAGAGAGGATGGTCTGTACTTTTACAGAAGGATCGTAAAAGAGGCGCAGCCGCATCTCGAGCGCGGAGGTGTTCTCATATTTGAGATCGGATACGATCAGGCCAGGGATGTCACGGAACTTCTGCGGAACGCCGGATACGCGGAGATAACCGTGAAAAAGGATCTGGCAGGACTTGACCGTGTTGTGTCAGGCGTGTTACAGTGATTCAGGAGAAACGAAAGAACAGATAGATAGAAAGAGAAAAGGACAGATAGAAAATGTTTGACAGATTAGACGACTTACTGATTCGCTATGAAGAAGTGATGGGGGAACTGCAGGAACCCGACGTGGCAAATGATCCTCAACGGTTCCGGAAACTGATGAAGGAACAGAGTGACCTTGCGCCGATCGTCGAAGCATATAAGGAATATAAGGCATGCAAACAGAATATAGAGGACAGCCTTGCCCTGTTGGAGGAAGAATCCGATGAAGAAATGAAGGAACTGGCCAAGGAAGAACTGAACGAATCCAGAGAACGTGTTGCGGAGTTGGAGCAGAAACTGAAGATCCTTCTGCTTCCCAAAGACCCGAATGATGACAAAAACGTTATCGTTGAGATTCGTGCCGGTGCGGGCGGCGACGAGGCGGCTCTTTTTGCCGCGGAAGTCTACCGAATGTATGTACACTATGCAGACAAGCGCGGGTGGAAGACGGAGATGATCTCTCTCAATGAGAACGGGATCGGCGGCTTCAAGGAATGTGTGTTCATGATCACAGGCCAGGGCGCCTATTCCCGCCTGAAATACGAGAGCGGCGTGCATCGTGTCCAGAGAGTGCCTGAGACAGAGAGCGGCGGAAGGATCCATACATCCACCATCACCGTGGCGATCATGCCCGAGGCGGAGGAAGTGGATGTTGTGATCGATGAGAAAGATATCCGTATCGACGTTATGCGCGCGTCCGGAAACGGAGGTCAGTGCGTCAATACGACGGACTCCGCGGTCCGGCTGACTCATTATCCGACAGGGATCGTGATCTACAGCCAGACAGAGAAGTCTCAGCTCCAGAACAAGGAGAAGGCATTCCGTCTGCTCCGTTCCAAGCTCTATGATCTGGAGCTTGAAAAGCAGCAGGCGTCGGAAGCGGAAGCGAGAAGAAGCCAGATCGGGACAGGAGACCGCTCTGAGAAGATCAGGACTTACAACTTCCCTCAGGGAAGAGTGACGGATCACCGGATCAAGCTGACTCTGCATAAGCTGGACAGTGTGCTGAACGGAGATCTGGATGAGATTATAGACAGCCTGATCGCGGCAGACCAGACCGCCAAACTGGCAAAGATGGAGGACTGATGATTTATGGAATACGATTTTAAACGCCCGGAGCTTGAGGACAGAGACCTGGTCAACCACTACTTTTTCCAGGCTCCAGGGAGAAGTTGCGAGAGAACCTTTGTAAATGTGTTCCTCTGGTCCAGACACTACAAAGTAAAGTTCGCTGTCATCGAGGACGCACTGGTGTTCCGCAATGAGGGGAACGATTATGCGTTTTCCTATCCGGCAGGAAATCCGGACGCGGTAAAGAGGGCGCTGGAAGCCATTATGGAGTACTGTAAGGAAAGAGAATGTCCCTTTAAACTCTACAACGTGACTCCAGAGCATTTTGAGCAGATGGAGAACTGGTTTCCGGACCGGTTCAAGATAGAATATGTGCGGGATGTGGCGGACTATGTCTATGAGACAGAGAAACTGGCGACCCTGGCGGGAAAGAAGCTCCATGGAAAGAGAAACCATATCAACAAGTTTAAGAACCTTTATTCGGACTGGTCTTATGAGAGCCTGAGCGATGACAATGTGGAAGAATGTTTCCAGATGGCCCTCAGGTGGAGGAACCAGAACGGCTGTGATGATGATGCGGAAAAGAATGCGGAGATGTGTGTGACGCTGAATTCTCTGCGGCTGTATAAAGAGCTGGGGCTTCGGGGAGGTATCCTGAGAGTGAACGGAGAGGTCGCCGCGTTCTCCATGGGAGAGCCTCTCTGCAGCGATACATTTGTAGTTCATATTGAGAAGGCGTTTGCCGATATCGAAGGAGCCTATCCGATGATCAACCAGCAGTTTGTCCTGCATGAGTGCATGGATTATACCTATGTAAACCGGGAGGATGATGCGGGTTCAGAGGGACTGAGAAAGGCAAAGCTTTCCTATCGGCCTGCGTTCATGGTGGAAAAAGGTATTGTGACAGAAATATGATTACAGAAGAAATGGAGTGAAAGTGATGATTTCAAAGAAAATGGAAAATATGGTGGCAAACAGTTCGGCAATCCGGGCGATGTTCGAGGAAGGAAACCGTCTGGCGAAGATCTACGGTGCAGAGAAGGTGTTCGACTTCAGTCTGGGAAATCCCAATGTTCCGGCTCCGGAGGCTGTAAAAAAGGCGATCATTGATCTTCTGAACGAGGAGGATCCGGTTGTCCTTCACGGTTATACGAGCAGCAACGCGGGATATGAGGATGTCCGCCAGGCAGTCGCTGAGTCGCTTAATGAAAGGTTCGGCACAGCCTTTTCCGGGAAGAATATCACGATGACAGTGGGGGCGGCAGGAGGACTCAACGTGATCCTGAAGGCGCTTCTCAACCCCGGCGATGAAGTGATCACTTTTGTTCCGTATTTTGGGGAATACAGAAGTTACGTAAACAATTATGACGGTGTGCTCGTGGAGATCTCTCCTGACACCGCTACATTCCAGCCGAAACTGGATGAGTTCGGGGAGAAGATAACCCCTAAGACAAAGGCGGTCATCGTAAATACGCCGAACAATCCGACCGGCGTGGTCTACTCTGAGGAGACCATCAAAAAGATGGCTGCTGTTATGGAGAAAAAGCAGAAGGAGTACGGGACAGATATCTATCTGATCTCGGACGAGCCTTACAGAGAACTGGCCTATGATGGCGTTGAGGTGCCCTATCTGACAAAATATTATGACAATACAGTAGTGGGATATTCCTACAGTAAATCTCTTTCCCTCCCGGGAGAACGGATCGGCTATCTTGTCATTCCGGATGAGGCGGCGGACAGTGAGAATCTGATCTCTGCCGTGAACGTGGCGACACGTATTCTGGGCTTTGTCAACGCGCCCACACTCCAGCAGAAAGTGGTGAAAGCGTGTCTTAATGAGAAGACGGATATCTCTTTTTATGACAGGAACAGGGAGACGCTGTACAACGGATTAAAAGAGCTGGGATTTGACTGCATCAAACCGGAGGGCGCTTTCTACCTGTTCGTGAAATCGCCCGTGGAGGATGAGAAGGTTTTCTGTGCCGATGCAAAGAAATACAATATCCTGCTTGTTCCGGGGAGATCTTTCGGATGCCCGGGATATGTCCGGATCGCTTACTGCGTTGCATATGAGACCATCGTCAACTCTCTGCCGAAGTTTAAGGAACTGGCAGAAGAATACAGGAGAGCGGGAAAATGGCAGTAAGAGAGGAACTTCTGAAAAACATACGGACTGTCGAGCCGTATGTTCCCGGGGAACAGCCTCAGGAGAAAGTTATAAAGCTCAACACAAATGAGAATCCTTATCCCCCGGCTCCGGGGGTAAAAAAAGAGCTTGATTCTCTGGATCCGGGCGACTTCCGTCTGTATCCTGATCCGGCATCCGGCGTTCTCGTAAAAGCTCTTGCTGAGAATTACGGAGTAAGGGGAGATCAGATCTTCGTGGGCGTGGGATCGGATGATGTTCTGTCCCTGTGTTTTTTGACATTTTTCAATTCGGAAAAACCGGTTCTGTTCCCGGATATCACGTATTCATTCTATAAAGTGTGGGCACAGCTGTACCGTATCCCGTATGAGTGTCCGCCCCTGGACAGGGATTTCCGGATCGTCAGGACGGACTATTACAGGGAGAACGGAGGCATCATCTTCCCGAATCCGAATGCGCCTACAGCGATTTACGAGGGACTTGATTTTGTTGAAGATATCCTCAGACATAATCGGGATTCCATCGTAATCGTGGATGAAGCGTATGTGGATTTTGCCGGTGAGTCTGCTATGGGGCTGATCGGGAAATATGATAATCTGATCGTGACACAGACCTTCTCCAAATCCCGGAGCATGGCGGGAATGCGGATCGGATACGCGGTTTCCAGTCCGGATTTGATCCGCTGTCTGAATGATGTAAAGTATTCTTTCAATTCTTACACCATGAGCCGTGCGGCGCTGGTATGCGGCGCGGCGGCAGTGAGAGACCGGGACTATTTTGAGGAGAATATCAAAAAGATCAAAGAGACAAGGGAGCGGGCAAAGAGGGAACTGTCCGGTCTTGGATTCGAGTTTACAGATTCAGGAGCAAACTTCCTGTTTGTGCGCCATCCGGAGTATGATGGGACCAGACTTTTTACAAAACTGAAGGAGGCTGGTATCTATGTCAGACACTGGGAAGATGAGAGAATCAGACAGTATCTTAGGATTACGGTAGGAACGGATGAAGAGATGGAGAAGCTGTTTGAATTTCTCAGAGACTACGAGGAGACAGAGACCTGAACTGCCCGGATAAAGAAAAGAAATAATAACAGGAGCCGCTGTGGAATGGAGAGGGTTTCTCTTTTCACCACAGCGGCTCTTTTTCGTCAACACATATTCCGTTTTTTAAAACTATTCCACTTTTACGCGGCTGTTGAATTTATCCAGTGCAAGTGCACAGACAATACCAACCACGATGCAGATCAGATTGACCACTGCTGTTCCCGCCGTCAGGAAACTGCCAACAGGAATGATCATGACGGTAGCTGCTATGACGATTCCGATGATGCCGTGGAAGGCGATAGAATAGAAATTGTCAAAAAGAGCGTTGATTGCTTTGGCAAGCAGGATCACGGTTACGAGGGCGCCGATGCCGGCCGGGATCAGGACGCTCATGTCAAAATGGCCGATACCGTCAACAAACGGGGTGTAAAGTCCGAGCGGCATCAGCAGAGTGGAGAAACTCATACCCGGAGCGATCACACTGAGGGCAAGGCAGAAGCCGCAGAACAGGTACCAGAAGAAATTCGGCACCACTTCTATGGAGGTCATCTGAAGCCCGAGCAGCAGCGCGAAGATAAAACACATACATACTGCAAGTGAGATCCAGGAACCTTTTGAGCGGCCCTGTTCGCCTGCTTCACGAAAAAGGGACGGCAGCATCCCAACGATCAGCCCGATGAAAAGGCAGACGGAGGGATCCGGATACCGGTTCAGGAAAAACGCCAGGATGTTGGCGACTCCGAGAAAACCGATAACTCCACCGATAAAGACTGGAATGAGCTTAGGTACATGCGTTTTGAAATTTTTAAAGGGATTTGATAAGAGTTCCATGATAGGCTTATATATGCCGAAAATGACGCTCAGAACTCCGCCGGATATTCCGGGGAGAACGGCTCCCAGTCCGATCAGCGCTCCCTGAATGATGCGGAATAAAAACTGCAGAGGGCTGAAATTACTGTTTCCTTTTTTGTCCATGTGCTTGAAATCCTTTCTTTTTTCATATACTTATTTTTAAGACCATAATATTTATACTATTTTTCTGACAGTTTTGCAAGAAGCAGTTCATTTTTTGAAGCGTTGACAGTGGTGGGGGAAATCTTTATAATGAAAGACAAGAAAAGAAAGGGCTTAGATTATGATTTACGAAAATAACGAAGAAAAAAGAAGTATACTCTGGCGGACGGTACTTACGGTATCATCAGTCCTTATTGTTATCATAGCTGTTTTTTTTATTGTCAAGCTGTTTACAGATAACCCGCTGGAGGGAACCTGGGTCAGTGATGAGGGAGATATCACCCTGACATTTACGGACGAGAGAGACAGCGTATCTGTACAGAGCGGATCCGTCAGTGTAACGACTGAGTGCAGTGTGGATAAATCCACGAAGGTACTCACCGTGCATGTCAGTGACGAGCTTATAAAAGAGCAGGCGGAAAATTCTGACGGGGATGTCACCGAGACACAGCTCCGTGACCTGCTCGATGATATCGAAGGGACATACGAGTATAATATTGAGAATACGACCCTTACACTGACAGAGAGGGAATATGGAAACCAGATGGTCTTTGAGAAAAATTGATCGGAGAAAAGTCAGATGTACAGAAATCAGACGAAGGAAATTTTGGTTGGAAATGTAAAGATCGGCGGTGACAATCCTATCGCCATCCAGTCCATGACAAACACGAAAACGGAGGATGTAAAGGCGACGACGGAACAGATCCTGCGTCTTGAGGCTGCCGGATGCGATATTATCCGGTGCGCGGTGCCGACCATGGAGGCGGCGGAAGCGCTCAGGGAGATAAAGAAGAACATACACATTCCTCTTGTTTCCGATATCCATTTTGACTATAGGCTTGCCATCGCGGCGATCGAGAACGGGGCGGATAAGATCCGGATCAATCCGGGGAATATCGGTTCCCGGGAAAAAGTACAGGCTGTGGTGGATAAGGCGAAGGAGTATGGCGTGCCGATCCGCGTGGGCGTCAACAGCGGTTCGCTTGAAAAGCATCTGCTGGAGAAATACGGCGGAGTGACGGCGGAAGGGATCGTGGAGAGTGCTCTGGACAAAGTCCATATGATCGAGGAGATGGGATATGACAACCTTGTCGTCAGCATAAAATCATCGGATGTGATGATGTGTGTCGAGGCGCATGAACTGATCGCGAAACAGTGTCCCTATCCGCTCCATGTTGGTATTACGGAGTCGGGCACAGTGTATTCCGGAAATATCAAGTCCTCTGTGGGACTGGGCATCATCCTCCACGAAGGGATCGGAAATACGATCCGGGTCTCTCTTACAGGCGATCCGGTGGAGGAGATCCGTACCGCAAAACTGATACTGAAGACACTGGGGCTCCGTAAAGGAGGTATCGAAGTGGTGTCATGTCCCACCTGCGGAAGGACAAAGATCGATCTGATAGGACTTGCCAACGAAGTGGAAAAAATGGTGGCTGACATTCCGCTGGATATCAAAGTGGCGGTCATGGGATGCGCAGTCAACGGACCCGGTGAGGCGAAAGAAGCGGATATCGGGATCGCCGGCGGGATCGGCGAAGGTCTGCTCATCAAAAAAGGTCAGATCGTAAAGAAGGTTAAAGAGGAGGAACTTCTCAGCACATTACGTCAGGAGTTGTTAGATTGGAAGCAGTAAAGAGTGAAAAAACTTTTTTTAATGTGTTTCCCACGTTGAAAGTGGAGGACGATATAAGGATTCTCTTCGGAGATGTAGAAGTACAGAAGATCACGACGAATTCCAGTCGTGATTTTCTTCACGTTCATATTTTCAGCCGGCATCTGATCCAGAAGAAACAGATCTGGCAGATGGAGCAGAAGATCAAGGAACAGCTTTTCGGAACAGCATCCGTAGCTGTCCAGATCAGGGAACTCTATGAACTGTCAGGACAGTATACTGCGGAAGCGCTCATGCGGGAATACAGAGAGAGTATCATAGAGGAACTTAAGACGATCAGCGTCCTTGCTGCAAATATGTTCGCTCAGGCTGACATCACTTTTGAGGAAGGCGGCGTGATCCAGCTGGGACTTGTCAATACGATCGTGTCGGAAGGACGAAAGGAAGAAATCCTGGAACTGCTGGAGGAAATTTATGACCGCAGGTTCCGGATCCCGGCGGATATCAGGATCACTTATCACTCTCCGGAAGGGAACGGAACGAGAGAATATGACGAACAGCGGATTCAGCAGGAGATCAACGCCATCTTTGAACGGCGCGCAAGACAGCGGGGCGAGGAAATCCCGCAGAAGAGCGAGACGAAGAAGAGCGGGGCGGAAAAGAAAACTTCCTCCTCCGGTTCAGGAAACGGCGGTTCAGGAAAGTCCGGATCCGGGAACGGACACAGAGAGAAAGGGAAAAAGGAATTCCGGAAAAAGGATTTCTACCGTCCGGTCAAGGTCGGCGATGATCCGAACCTGATCTACGGAAAGAATTTCGACGATGAACCGATCACACTGGACCAGGTGGTAACGGAGATGGGAGAGATCACGATCCACGGGAAGATCATCAACTTTGATACCCGTGAGATCCGGAATGAAAAGACGATCATCATGTTCGCGGTGACAGACTTTACGGATACGATCACGGTGAAGATGTTTACAAGGAACGATCAGCTCCCCGAGATCCTTGCGGAACTGAAAAAAGGCGTTTTTGTGAAGATAAAGGGGATCACTACCATCGACAAATTTGACGGTGAGCTGACCATCGGCTCCGTGACCGGCATCAAAAAGATCGGCGATTTCACTGTATCGAGAAAGGACTTAAGTCCGGCAAAAAGAGTGGAACTCCACTGTCATACAAAGATGAGCGACATGGACGGAGTATCGGAAGTGAAAAACATCGTGAAGCGCGCCCATGACTGGGGACACCCGGCCATTGCCATCACGGATCACGGTGTGGCTCAGGCATTTCCCGATGCCAATCATTACATAGAGACGCTGGATGCGGACGACCCCTTTAAAGTGATCTACGGTGTGGAGGGCTATGTGGTGGACGACCTGACTGACATCGCAGTGAACGCCAGAGAACAGACGCTGGATGATACCTACATTGTTTTTGATATCGAGACCACGGGATTCAGCTCAGTCCGTGACAGGATCATAGAGATCGGGGCAGTCAAGGTCGTGAACGGGGAGATCGTGGACCGGTTCAGTACCTTTGTGAACCCGGAGCGGCCTATCCCCTTTGAGATCACGAACCTGACCAGCATCACGGACGAGATGGTCATGGACTCGCCGACGATCGAGGTGATCCTTCCTCAGTTCCTGGAGTTTGCAGGCGACGGTATCCTTGTTGCCCACAACGCCGGATTTGACGTGGGATTTATCGAGGAGAACTGCAGGAACCAGGCGATCGACAGGAAATTTACCTATGTGGATACGGTTGCCCTTGCCAGGGTACTCCTTCCCACTCTGTCAAAATATAAGCTGAACATTGTGGCGAAAGCACTGGGAATCTCCCTTGAGAACCATCACCGGGCTGTGGATGACGCGGGAGCGACGGCAGAGATCTTTGTCAAATTCGTGGAGATGCTCAAAGACAGGAATATCAATACGTTAAAAGAGATGAACCATTTCGGGGACCGGAATGTGAACGCGATCCGGAAGATGGCAACGTATCATATCATCATCCTTGCGAAAAATGATATCGGACGGTTCAATCTTTATCAGCTGATCACAGAATCCCATCTGACGTATTACGCCAGAAGGCCCAGAATCCCGAAGAGTCTTCTGAACGAACACAGGGAAGGCCTGATCATCGGAAGCGCCTGCGAGGCGGGAGAGCTTTACCGGGCCGTCCTGGAGCAGCGCTCCGCGGAGCAGATCGCTCGGCTCGCGGATTTCTACGATTACTATGAGATACAGCCAGTCGGGAATAACCGGTTCATGATCGAGAGCGAGAAGGTATCGGATGTGACTTCGGAGGAAGATCTGAGGAATCTGAACCGACAGATTGTGGAGCTGGGGGAAAAATTCAAGAAACCGGTGGTGGCGACCTGTGATGTCCATTTCCTCGACCCGGAGGATGAGGTGTACCGCCGTATCATCATGGCGGGAAAAGGGTTTGATGATGCGGATACCCAGCCGCCCCTGTTTCTCCGCACGACAGAAGAGATGCTGGATGAATTTTCTTATCTGGGGTCTGCAAAGGCAAGGGAGATCGTGATCGAAAATCCAAATAAAATCGCGCGGATGGTGGAGAAGATCTCACCGGTAAATCCTAATAAGTGCCCGCCGATCATTGAAAACTCGGATCAGGAACTTCGCGATATCTGTTATAGAAAAGCCCATGAGATGTACGGGGAGGATCTTCCGGTGCAGGTTTCTTCCAGACTGGAAAAGGAGCTGAATTCTATTATATCCAACGGTTATGCCGTTATGTACATCATCGCCCAGAAGCTGGTGTGGAAGTCAAATGCGGACGGATATCTGGTAGGATCCCGTGGATCCGTCGGATCTTCTTTTGTCGCCACAATGGCAGGGATCACGGAAGTAAATCCGCTAAGCCCGCATTATTACTGCGAAAAGTGCCATTACAGCGATTTTGATTCGGAGGAGGTGCGCGCTTTTTCCGGAGGCTGCGGGTACGATATGCCGGACCGGAATTGTCCGGTATGCGGTGAGAAGCTGGTGAAGGCGGGATTTGACATCCCCTTTGAGACCTTCCTGGGGTTCAAGGGAGACAAAGAGCCGGATATTGACCTGAATTTCTCCGGTGATTATCAGGCGAAGGCACACAAATATACAGAGGTCCTTTTCGGTGAAGGACATACTTTTAAAGCGGGAACGATCGGAACCCTCGCAGATAAGACGGCCTATGGTTTTGTGAAAAATTACTATGAGGAGCACGAGCAGCGAAAGCGGAGGTGTGAAATCGAGAGGATCACAGAGGGCTGTACCGGGATCCGGAGAAGCACCGGGCAGCATCCGGGAGGTATCGTGGTCCTTCCTCATGGACACGACATCAACGAGTTCACGCCGGTGCAGCATCCGGCAAATGATATGGAGTGCGGGATCATCACCACGCACTTTGATTACCATTCCATCGACCACAACCTTCTGAAGCTGGATATCCTTGGGCACGATGATCCGACTATGATCCGTACCCTGGAGGATTATATCACTTCGGATGCTATGGACAATGAGTATAATGAAGAGCACCCGTTTGTCGCGACGGAGATCCCTCTGGATGATAAAGAGGTGATCGAACTGTTCCACGGAACGGAGATTCTCGGGATCAAGCCGGAGGATATCGACGGATGCAGGCTGGGATGTCTTGGAATTCCCGAGTTTGGAACGGATTTCGTTATCCAGATGGTGGAGGATACGAAGCCTCAGACTCTCTCTGATCTGATCCGTATTTCCGGTCTGTCCCACGGGACAAATGTATGGCTGGGGAACGCGCAGGAGCTGGTGAAATCCGGAAAGGCAACGATCTCCACCGCGATCTGTACCAGGGATGATATTATGATTTATCTCATCAACAAAGGGGTGGAGAGCGCCCTGGCGTTTACTATTATGGAGAGCGTACGAAAAGGAAAAGGACTCAAGCCCGAGTGGGAAGAGGCAATGAAGGCTCAGGACGTTCCGGACTGGTATATCTGGTCCTGTAAGAAGATCAGTTACATGTTCCCGAAAGCCCATGCCGCCGCCTATGTCATGATGGCGTACCGCATCGCCTACTGTAAGATCAACTATCCCCTGGCTTACTATGCGGCGTACTTCGGCATCCGCGCGGACGCCTTTTCCTATGAGATCATGTGCCAGGGGAAGGAGAAGCTGGATTATTATATGAAAGACTATAAAAAACGAAGCGATTCTCTCAGCAAGAAGGAGCAGGATGTCATGAAGGATATGAAGATCGTTCAGGAGATGTATGCGAGGGGATTTGACTTTATGCCTATCGACATCTACCGGGCAAAAGCGAAGAAGTTCCAGATCATCGACGGAAAGCTCATGCCTTCCCTTGCCAGCATCGAGGGAATGGGGGACAAGGCCGCGGAGGCGGTGGAAGAGGCGTCGAAGGACGGGCCGTATCTGTCACTGGATGATTTCAGGCAGCGGACCAAAGTCAGCAAGACTGTGATCGATCTGATGGCAGACCTGGGGCTGTTCGGGGATCTGCCCCAGAGCAATCAGCTGTCGCTGTTTGATTTCTAAGCTTTATGCGAGAGCGTCATCCGGCACACAAAAAAAGAGTATACGGACACTTTATTTCAGAAAAGTGTCCGTATACTCTTTTTTTTGTGTGCGCCTGGCGGCGCACATTTCTTAAGGTTCAAGGTTAAGGAGACTCTGGACCGACACGTTTAAGACAGCCGAAAAATAGAGGAGCTCAAAATCGGGTACGACCCGGTCTCCGGTCTCGATCCGGCTGATCGCTTTCTGGTTCAGATTCAGTCCTTCAAGCTGGATTTTGGCGGCCAGCTGTTCCTGGGACAGGTTTGCAAGTTCACGCAGATCTCTTATCCTGCTCCCCGAAACATTACATTTTCCATCCTTGTACTTGTACAGTTTCATAGTATTATTTTCTCCTTGCAAAATAGTTTTATCCCCTATGTTTATCCTAAAGATGACTATTTTTTATTGACATTAGCACAAAAGCGTGGTTATAATTATCCCAATGATGACTAAAAATGTGGTCGTCAGAAAAAACAGGGAGAGAAGTTTGCTGTATAACAGTACAAATTAATAAATTGTGAAAACGCATATTCTGATACTCGCATGTGTCAGCGGATTTCTGGAAAAGTTCGAAAAAGAAAATGTAAAGATTCTTAATGAACTTGGTTTCTGTGTGCACTATGCTGCCAATATGCAGGAACAACATTACATTTTTGATCCAAATGAATTTCAGGAGATGGGAATCACAGCGCACCATATTGACATTGAAAGATCCCCATACATGTTCAGAAATAATATTCGGGCACTGCGGCAGGTGATAAACATTGTCGAGGAGAACAACATTCAGGCAATACACTGACATTCTCCTGTGGGAGGTGTGCTGGGCCGGCTAACCGGCCGTTACTTTAAAAACAGAAAAAGAGAAATAAGAATAGTTTATACGGCACACGGGTTTCATTTTTACAGGGGAGCGCCCCTGATAAATAACACGTTTTATTTTTTTGTGGAAAAATGGCTGGCCCGTTACACTGATATCCTTATCACGATCAACAGGGAGGACTTTGAGAATGCCAGAAAATTCCGGATGAAAGACGGGAACAGGGTATACCGGATTCCGGGGGTTGGACTCGACAGACAGCGTTTTGCGCCGATGTCTCCGGAACAAAGGGAGAAGAAGAGAAAAGAACTTGGAGTAGACGGTTTCTTTTTTCTGGTGAGCTGCGGGGAACTTAATGAGAATAAAAACCAGCGTATCGTATTGGAAGCGCTGGCAAAGATGCGGGATGAAGGAAAAGATATCTCCCGTATCAGGTATGGCATATGCGGGGAAGGTTTTTTCCACAGCCGCATGGACGAATGGATCCGGGAACTGCGTCTGGAAGAAAATGTGATCATGTATGGATATTGCCTTGACGTCAGACCGATCCTTGGATGCGCCGACGCGTCGGTCTTTCCGTCCCGCAGGGAAGGACTTGGGATGGCAGGGCTGGAATCCCTGTCAATGGGAGTTGCGCTTATCGCCGCAGATAACCGGGGCACAAGAGAATATATGATACATAAAAAGAACGGATACGTCTGTGAGAGCGACCATGTAGAAACTGTAATAAAAGGAATTGAATTTATGATGAAACTGGATCCGCGCAGGAGGAAAGAGATGGCGAGATCCTGTCGTGAGTCAGTGGAGAGATTCGATAAAAAATATACAAATAAGATTATGAAGCAGATATATCGAGAAGTGGGAAAAGATGAACAGACAGATAAAAATAAGTGTGATCATGGGGGTATATAACCCGGAAAAAGAAAAGCTGGCAAGGGCTGTAAGATCAGTTATAGGACAGACTCTGGAAGACTGGGAAATGATTCTGTACGACGACGGTTCGAAGCCTTCCTGCAGTCAGGCGGTCAGAGAAGCTGCAGGAAATGACAGCAGGATCTGCTATATCAAAAATGAAAAAAACCATGGGCTTGCATATGCGCTGAACCAGTGTATAAGTCGGGCGGGAGGAAAGTATATTGCCAGGATGGATGACGATGACGAGTGCATGCCGGAGCGGTTTGAAAGACAGTTTGAATTCCTGGAGTCACACCCGGAATACCAGTGGGTCGGTTCGAACGCGGAACTGTTCGATGAAAACGGTATATGGGGGATACAGAAAGTATCCGAGATTCCCGGGAAGAAAGACTTTCTGAAATTCTCCCCTTATATCCATCCTTCCGTCATGTTCCGGAGGAATGTGCTGGTGAATAATCACGGATATATTTCCGCAAAAAAGACCTTTAGATGCGAGGATTACGAACTGTTTATGCGGCTCCATCTCAGGGGATACCGGGGATATAATATCCAGGAAAACCTGATCCTCTACAGGGAGGACGCAAAGTCGTACGAAAAAAGAAAAATAGTGTACCGTGTCAACGAAATGATGATACGGTATCGGGGTTTTAGAAGGATGGGGATTCTGAAGATTTCAACAGTACCGTACATATTTCGCCCGCTGGCGGGAAGCGTGGTACCTTCCATTTTTGTCAAATATCTGCGCAGGAGGGAGAGAGATGACGAGTCAGAAAGACATGCCCAAAATAAGACTGGAACAGTATAAAAGATATCTGAAAAAAGAAGAGATTTTGTACCGCCCAGCAGTCATGACTCAGGAAAAACAGAGGGACACACCAACAGTCACCTGTGCTTATGTACTGGGGCCGATGCTGAATGCCTTTATCATATGGGTGCTTCAGAACGCGCTCCGGGCTGGAAAGAAAAGGCTTTATTTCCTTGCAAGAGACGGATATCTGATGTACCAGACTGCGGAGATCTATGTCAGGAGACTGAACCTTCCGATCGAGTGCAGATACCTGAGCTGTTCCAGGTATTCCCTGCGGATACCCATGTTCCGCCTGGATATGGAAGACGCCATGGAGTACATATGCCGGGACAGCATCGGTGTGAATCTGTCGAGGATACTGGGGCGTGCCGCCTGACTGAGGATGAGCAGGAAGAAGTGCTGAAGGATATCGGGGAGGAAGGGCACGGGAATGAATCAATCCCGTATGTACGCCTGGCAGAAGTGAAAGAGAAACTCTGGCATTGTGAAGTATTTATGGAATATATGCTGCGTCACTCGAAGGAGGCGGTCCCCGGGCTTACAGGATATCTGGCCCAGGAAGGTCTGCTGGACGGAGAGGAAGATTTCCTGGTTGACAGCGGCTGGGTCGGATCCATGCAGAAGACGCTCAATCAGGTCCTTGAGAACATGGGGAGAAAGAAACCGCTGGAAGGCTTCTACTGGGGAATCTATGAGCTTCCGCCGGGGGTGAAAAGGGAAGAGTACCACTGTTATTACTTCGGCCCGGAGGGACAGCTCGGAGAAAAAGTAAACTTCAACAATAACCTGTTCGAGACGATATTCAGCGCGCCTCACGGCATGACACTGGGATACGAGAAACGGGGAGAGCAGTATGTTCCGATCTATGCGCCTGTCTCATCCGACAGAAAAAAATATATGGAAAAGCTGAGCCGCCGTCTTGAAGAGTACACACGGAGGGCAGCGGAACAGATCATGGATTTGGATGACGCAGACACGGACAGCGAAAAGAAGACGATGAAGAAAATACTCACTCTGTTCATGGGGCGCCCTACCCGGGATGAAGCGGAAGCATACGGAAGTCTCGGCTTCTGTGATGACGTGCTGGAGTACGCCGACCGGCCGCTCGCTGAAGAGATGGAGGAGAAAGACCTGAGGGATAACCATGTGATCAATAAGATACTGGTCATGCTCGGGATCCGCAAAAAGGAGATCAGAGAGAGCGCCTGGTATGAGGGGAGCGCGGTACGCTTCGGGAAAAGACCAGGATATCACCTGATCCAGTACGGATTATATAAATACCTGCTCTATATCAGACAGATGTATATGTGGAGAAAGAGTAATGTCCGCAAAAAAGAAGACTAAAAAGACAGAGATTGAAAAAACAACAAAAATAGAAGAGAAAAAAGAACGCAGAAAGCAGTATTTCTTTGTGATCAGGGAACTGACCAGCCGGGAGATCAAGAGGAAATATTCCAGATCCTATCTGGGAATCGTGTGGAGTGTGCTGAATCCGCTTCTGATGATGGCGGTGCTGTCAATGATCTTTTCCCAGCTGTTCCAGCGGTCGATCGAGAACTATCCGATCTATTATCTGACCGGATATATCTTATGGCAGATGTTTACAGGGTCCACCAACGCGGCAATGACCACTCTGATCGACAACAAGATGCTGCTCATAAAGGTGAAGCTTCCCATGGAAATCTTCATTCTGGCGAGAGTTTATACAGCGCTCGTCAATTTGGGGTACTCTATAGTGGCTTATATCGTAATGCTTGTAGTTTTCGGAGTGAAGCCGGACTGGACAATGCTGTTTTCACCGGTGATCATTCTTTTTCTGCTGATTTTCTCTCTGGGAATATCGTTTGTCCTTGCTATGGCATATGTTTTTTTCGGTGACGTCAAGCATCTGTATTCTGTGCTTCTGACGCTTTGGATGTACTGCTCCGCCATATTCTATCCGATTGACCGGATGGAAGGAGTGATCAGGAAGGTGATCGAATTTAACCCGATCTTCAACTATATAGATGCGATGCGTAATGTGGTAATGTACGGGATCTTGCCTCCCGTCTGGGAAATCATTCGTATGGTGGCATGGGCGCTTATTGTATATGCGATCGGATACTGTATATTCAGGAAAAACAAAAATAAAGTGATGCAGAAGATATAGAGGGGATGAGAATGTTGAGTTTGCGGATGGTTTTGACACTGATGACCGGAGTGCTTGCCATAACTTTTCTTGTTTTACTGCTGATCCTGTTTTTCCTTGTGATCCGCGGCGAAAGAAGAAGAAAAAGAAGAAAACGTGCCAGATACAGAAAAAGGCGCGTGCAGAGGGAGAATACTCCAAAACGAAATAACCTGGATCGAAAGCACAGAGCCATAAAGATGAAAGGGGCAGAAGAAACAGAAGAAATCGAAATAAATGTCCAGCATGTGTCTATGGAATTCAAGAGGGAAAAGGATGAAGCGACCAGTATAAAAGAACTGCTGATCCGGACTCTGAAAGGACAGAGAAGCTATGAGATGTTCAAGGCGCTGGATGACGTCAGCTTTACAGTTCATAAAGGGGAAGTCGTCGGGATCATCGGAACAAACGGGTCAGGCAAGAGTACGATACTGAAAATCATATCCGGCGCCCTCGCGCCGACGGAGGGGCATGTGGAGGTCGATAAAAATAAAATACAGCTCCTGACACTGGGGACGGGCTTTGACTTTGAACTTACCGGGAGAGAGAACGTATATCTCAACGGAGCTATTATCGGCTACACGAAAGAATACATTGACGAGAAATATGATGATATTGTTAGATTTGCCGAGCTGGAGGGATTTATGGAAGAAAAAGTGAGAAACTATTCTTCCGGTATGGTGTCCAGACTGGGATTCGCCATTGCAACTGCGCGCGATACCCCGGAAATTCTGATCCTTGACGAGGTGCTGAGTGTGGGAGATATGTTTTTCCGAAAGAAAAGCGAGGCCCGGATCAAAGAGATGATGCACGGCGGATCCACAGTGCTTATTGTATCCCATTCGACTTCCGTGATCAGGAATAACTGTACTAAGGCAGTCTGGATCGAGAAGGGACACCTCCGCGCTGTCGGCGACCCGAAGGAAGTATGCGAGGCTTATGAGAAAATGAATCAGGACGGTTGAGGTGAGTGTGATGGGAACCAGAATACTGGCAGATAAAGTCTACAGCGCTCTTGTGAACCAGGTCCCGGGAATACGGGAACGGTACAGAAGAGTGCGTTACCGGGGAAACAAAACGGCGAGAATTGAGGCGTGGATTTATCTGATCTGGCTTAATACAGCCTACCACGTGTTCCGATACCGGAAGATCGGAGCATCTGAAAAATATCCTTATTATGAGAAAAAGGTCCTCTATACGAAAGGAAGCGAATCATCGCTTTCAAAAAGAGAGAAGCCGGAGCAGCTTGCCGCAGAGCTTGCAAAGTATGATGTCATATCATTTGACGTTTTTGATACTTTGGTCTTACGTCCGTTTTCCAGTCCGCCAGATCTTTTTTTCCTGCTGGGGGATGAGTTGAAATATATGGACTTCAAAAGGATCCGCATGGAGATGGAGTGGAAGGCAAGAGAGAGAAAGTATAAAAAGGAAGGGAGCTATGAGGTCAGCCTAGACGAGATCTATACCGTACTTGCGGAAGAAACCGGAATCGACAAAGAAAGCGCGATGAAGCGTGAAGTCGAACTGGAATACGAATTCTGCTTCGCGAACCCGTATATGTTCCGCGTGGTAAGCGAACTTCGCAGACTGGGTAAGCGGATCATCATCACTTCGGATATGTATCTGAACACAGAGCAGATTCGAACGCTGCTTGGGCGCTGCGGATATGATGAGTTTGACGAATGCTATGTGTCCTGCGATATAGGGAAATCCAAAAGCAAAGGGGATCTGTATGATGAGGTGAAAAAATCAGAAAAGAAAGCGGTGAAAAAAGGGGAGCTTACTTTTGTCCATATAGGAGACAATTACATAGCAGATGTAGAAAATTCAAAGAAACACGGGTTTGCCAACATTCACTATGTAAATGTGAACGCTGCTGGAGAGCAGTACCGGGCAGAAGATATGTCAGAGATCACTGGAAGTGTTTACCGCGGAATTGTGAATGCACATATTCATAATGGCCTGAACGAGTATTCCAGAGAATATGAGTACGGATTCATCTACGGCGGTCTGTTTGTGACAGGATACTGCCAGTTCATCCATGAATATGTCAATACCCATGGGATACAGAAGATCCTGTTTCTGGCGAGAGACGGTTATGTGCTTAAGAAGGCGTATGAACTGCTGTATCCGGAAGAAGCAGAAATCTGTGAATATGTCTACTGGTCCCGGCTTGCAGCGGCAAAGATGGCAGCAGGATATTTCAAATACGATTACTTCCGCCGGTTCCTGCACCACAAGGTGAATCAGGGATACAGCCTTAAAAAGATTCTGTCTTCTATGGAACTGGAAGATATGCTGGAGGAACTGTGCAGGAGAACCGGATATACTCAAAATGCAGAGTTGACAGACAGGAATGTGGAAAAGGTCAAACAGTTTTTTATGATGCGCTGGAAGAGGGTGCTGGATCATTATGAAGAACAGCTTGAAGCGGGAAGGAAGTACTTCGGAGAAATCCTGGATGGATGCGGGAAAGCCGTGGCAGTTGATATCGGCTGGGCGGGGAGCGGAGCCATCGCGCTGGATCATATCGTCAACCGGATCTGGAAGATGGATACAGAGATCATCGGCGTCATCGCAGGGACGAATACCTGCCATAATGCAGAGCCTGACGCCAGTGAGACGTTCCTCCAGACCGGGAAGCTGGTCAGCTATATGTACTCCCAGAGGGAAAACAGGGATCTGTGGAAGTTCCATGATCCGGGAAAGGGGCACAACCTGTATTGGGAGCTGCTTCTGGGAGCGCCTCACGGGAGCCTGAAAGGTTTTTATCTGAGGGAGGATGGGAAGTGCGAGTGTGTGTTGAAAGAGGAGACAGGGGAAAAGGGAAAAGTGATGGAGATCCAGAGGGGGATCATGGCGTTTGTGAGGGAGTATGAGAAAGTAAGCAGTAAGAGCCGATTGTTAAGAGCGGTATCAGGTAGAGATACATATGCGGCGATGATGATGGTAGAGGGAGAAGTAAATGATAAGTTTTTGAGAGAATTAGGAAAGATAGATAGAATAAACGTTGAGTAAAAGATGACGAATATTTATGAAATGTGAGGATAAATGATTTGGTGAAAGACAAGCTATACAATTTTTTTGTGAGGACAAATGGAAGGGTTTGGTATGAGTACGAGCGATATGTAAGAGAACATATGGAAGAACATCGGCTTCACAGGTTTAGGCATTTAAGAGTACTTTTAAAATTAAACTGGTTTTATCGTGTAAAGAAAGGAAATACACCATATCTATATTGGGATGTACCTTTGCAGCCAATTACAAATGATTCAATTATGAAAGAGACGGAGAAAAAAGGAAAGCAAAAAAGTTTAATTGATTCTGATATCGATAATGATCAGTACATAGAATCGATTTTATCACAAAAAAGACGAATGGAACCTTATCATTATGCACAAAGTATCATGAAACATGATGTGATTTCATTTGATATGTTTGACACATTAGTAGTTCGAAAGGTGGACGAACCGACAGATGTATTTGAAATAGTAGGACATAAACTGGGAATATCAAATTATAGACAGATAAGAATTAATGCAGAAAAAAAGGCCAGGCAAAAATCCAAAGCGATAAACGGACATGAAGAAATATCTATTTACGATATATATAAAGAAGTGGCTTTTCAAACAGAAATTGATGCAAATAAAGGAGTATTATGCGAATTTGAGACAGAAATGGAACATTGTATTGGAAACCCTTACTTTTTAGCCATTTATAATATACTAATGAGTAATAAAAAAACTATTTGTGTAACATCAGACATGTATTTTAATGAAAATCAATTGAAAGCTCTTTTAGAAAATTGCGGTTATACTAATGTGGATAAAATCTTTGTTTCCTGCGATTATAAGTGCTCAAAAATACGATATGGTGGAGAATTATATAAAGTTATTAAAAAATATTATGGTGAAGAAAAAGATATCGTACACATTGGCGATAATAGAAAATCAGATTTTGAAAATGCAAGATTACAGAATATCAATGCCCGCCAGTACTTTGCATGCAGGACATTTGGTAATAAGAATAAGGTGAAAGGTTTATCGCCGCTAATTAGCTCCTTTTATAATGCTGTTGTTAATTTTCGATTGCATAATGGGAACGAAGCTTATTCTTTATATTGGGAATTTGGATACAAATATTTTGGCTTGCTTGCTCTCGGCTATGTGTCATGGTTACATAAAATGGCATACATTAACGATCTGGATTCTGTTTGTTTTTTGGCAAGAGACGGATATCTTTTTAAGAAAATATATGACAGATTATATACCGATATTCCAAGTAAATATATTTTGTGGTCACGTGCCACCGCATGCAGATACGGTCTTGAAAAAAATTATGTGATATCAAAGTTAGTAGAAAAAGGCATAGGGA
>DWUT01000282.1 GCA_019120615.1 Candidatus Mediterraneibacter norfolkensis | reverse complement strand
TGATACCACGTGTATCTTTGATGGAGATACGTTTTCCTGTTCCATTCCATCCTGTGTTAACGAGGTAAGCTTTTGCTCCGCTCGCTTTCATTCTCTTAACAAGCTCCTCAGCATATTTTGTCGGGTGCAGCTCAAGAAATGCCTGTCCGAAACATGCAGAGAATGTCGGTGTCGGCTCTGTGATTCCGCGCTCTGTTCCTGCAAGTTTTGCTGTGAATCCTGACAGGAAGTAGTACTCTGTCTGCTCAGGTGTCAGAACGGATACCGGCGGAAGTACACCAAATGCATCTGCTGACAGGAAGATCACGTTCTTCGCTGCCGGAGCTGCAGATACCGGGCGAACAATCTTCTCGATATGATCGATCGGATAAGATACACGTGTATTCTCTGTCACGCTCTTATCTGTAAAGTCGATGTGTCCCTCTGCGTCCAATGTCACGTTCTCAAGAAGAGCGTTGCGTTTGATCGCATTGTAGATATCCGGCTCAGACTCTTTGTCCAGGTCGATAACCTTTGCGTAGCATCCACCCTCGAAGTTGAATACTCCGTTGTCATCCCAGCCGTGCTCGTCATCACCAATCAGAAGTCTCTTCGGATCTGTGGAAAGTGTTGTCTTACCTGTTCCGGAAAGTCCGAAGAAGATCGCTGTGTTCTCACCGTTCAAATCTGTATTTGCGGAGCAGTGCATGGAAGCAATACCCTTCAGCGGCAGATAGTAGTTCATCATAGAGAACATACCTTTCTTCATCTCTCCGCCGTACCATGTGTTCACGATAACCTGCTCACGGCTTGTAATGTTGAACATAACCGCTGTCTCTGATCCGAGCCCCAGCTCTTTGTAATTCTCAACTTTTGCCTTGGAAGCATTGTAAACAACGAAATCCGGCTCGAAGTTCTCCAGCTCTTCTGCTGTCGGCTGGATAAACATATTTGTAACAAAGTGTGCCTGCCATGCAACTTCCACGATGAAACGGATCGCCATACGTGTATCTTTATTTGCTCCGCAGAACGCATCTACTACAAACAGTCTTTTGTTGGAAAGTTCTTTCTTCGCGATCTCTTTTACTGCGTCCCACGCTTCCTGTGAAGCCGGGTGGTTGTCATTTTTGTACTCGTCAGATGTCCACCATACTGTATCTTTGGAGTTCTCATCCATTACGATATATTTATCTTTCGGTGAGCGCCCTGTGTAGATACCAGTCATAACGTTGACTGCTCCGAGCTCGCTGACCTGCCCTTTGTCATAACCTTCCAGGCCCGGCTTTGTCTCCTCCTCGAACAGGGTTTCATAGGAAGGATTGTGGACAATTTCTGTAGTTCCTGTAATACCATACTGAGTTAAATCAAGATTCGCCATGTTACGTTCAACCTCTCTCTTTCTTTTTGTATTTTAGGAAATCCATACCGCAATTTCCAATTCCTCCATATTATACAGGATAATATATTAAAAAGCAACCATAATTTTTTTCACTTTGAAGTTTCTTCTTTTTATAAATTCATTTATCGCTTATCACCAACGATTTTCTCCCGTATTTTTATGCAAAGAATGCAGGATTTCTTTTTTAATCCTGCATTCTTTGTTATTTTTTAATCAATTTTTTACTAAAACATCTCAGGAAGAAGTTCCTTCAGCGAAAAAACCCGGTACTCATCCGCCGTTTTCCCGCAAATGATCTTAAAGCTCTCCTCATCACAGAATTCAGCCATAACCTGTCGGCACACACCGCAGGGATAACACCACACCGTCTCCTCTTCTCCTCCGACGATCGCGATCGCAGTAAAGTCTCGTTTTCCCTCAGATACTGCCTTGAAAAAAGCCGTCCTCTCCGCACAGTTGGTTGGACCATATGCACGGTTTTCTATATTGCACCCTGTATACACCTTTCCGTCTTCACAGAGAAGGGCCGCCCCAACTTTGAAGTGAGAGTAGGGGCTGTAGGAATATTCTCTTGCCTCCAGCGCCTTTTCGATCAGTTTTCCGTAATCCATCATTGCTCCTTTCCGCCGCGGGACTCTTTGCCTGTCTGTATCACCCGTCAAAAATACATCCGTTTCAGTTTTGTCGTATATACAGCAAACCAGACCAGAACGATAAAGAAGATGCACATACCCACAGTATCCACCAACGCCATCGGATAGACATAGCAGTGTATAATGTCCAGCACGCCATAAGCTGCGGAGACAATGCCGAAAATAAGCAAAGCCGGACCCGCTTTTCTGGTATAGTTTTCTTTATCCTTGCACTTTTTGTACAGATAGTCTTTGCCGAGAAGAAGCGTGGCGTTGATCTCTCCGTTTTTTTTCAGCATGATAAATGCATAGAGAGCATAGATTCCGCAGAAGAAGACAATAACTCCTATGATTCCCCACATGCTCTGCATATCATCCATTTTTATCCGCTCCTTTTACACACTCAGGATCTCTTTTACTGTTTCTTTCATCTTGTCCGCATCGCATTCTCTGTTGTGACGGATCTGGGCGTTCCGTATCTCCTGGATCGCTCCGGGAATCTCGGTACCGGAAATCCTGCTCAGTTCATCGATCAGCTCAAACTCATCCACAGAAGCATATTTTTCATCGATCGCAGTCATCACGCTGTGGATGAACTTGTACGGACTTGCCGTGGAAGCGATCAGACATTTTTTCTGATCCCCGCTGTCTTTTCTGTATTTTGCACACACACTGGACGCCACAGCCGTGTGGGTATCCATAACATAGCCTGTGCGTTCATATGTTGTATGGATTGCTTCTTTTGTCTCATCTTCTGTCGCAAAGCCGCCTTCGAAATCTGCAAGTCTTTCCTTCATCTCCGGCGTGATCTCATAGCTTCCTCTCTCCCGGAGCTGCGACATGAGTTCTGCATTTCGGTCTGCATCCTGTCCGGCGATCGTGTAGATCAGCCTTTCCAGGTTGCTGGAGATAAGGATATCCATGGACGGAGAGGAAGTGAGGATAAAGTCTCTGTTCCTGTCGTACACGCCTGTACGGAAGAAGTCAAAAAGGACCTTGTTCTCATTGGACGCACAGATCAGTTTCGCGATCGGAACCCCCATCTGCTTTGCATAGTAAGCGGCAAGGATATTTCCGAAGTTTCCGGTAGGAACTGTCACGTTGATCTCCTCGCCTGCTGCGATTTCCTCATTCTGGAGCAGTTTCGCGTAAGCGTATACGTAGTAGACAACCTGCGGCACCAGCCGGCCAATGTTGATGGAATTTGCAGAAGAAAACTGATATCCTGCATCTGCAAGTTCTTTCTCCAGTTCCTTGTCTTCAAACAGAGCTTTCACACCGCTCTGCGCATTGTCGAAATTCCCGTGGATCGCAACAACTGCCGTATTGTCACCTTTCTGGGTCACCATCTGCAGTTCCTGTACCCGGCTGACGCCGCCCTTCGGATAGAACACGATGATCTTCGTTCCCGGCACATCAGCAAATCCCGCGAGAGCCGCTTTTCCCGTATCGCCTGATGTAGCTGTAAGGATCACGATCTCCCTGGTCACATTGTTCTTCTTCGCAGCAGTTGTAAGAAGATGGGGAAGGATCGACAGAGCCATATCCTTGAATGCAATGGTCGCGCCGTGGAACAGCTCCAGATGATACACGTCTCCCACCTTCACAAGGGGTGCGATGACCTCGGTATCAAACTTGGAGTCATAAGCGCTGTTGATACAGTGTTTCAGTTCCTCTTCTGTAAAATCAGTCAGGAACTGTTTCATCACTGCATATGCTGTCTCCTGGTATGACATTTCTTTCAGTTCATCCATGGTCACATCCAGCTTCGGAATGTATTCCGGAACGAACAGCCCTCCATCGTCCGCAAGTCCCTTCAGGATCGCCTCAGACGCAGTTACTGTACCTTCTTTGCTTCTTGTACTTTTGTATAACAAATTCATTTTTCTACCCTCTTTTTCTTTTAACGGTTTACTGTCCTGAATTATAGCATACTGATAACCTTCGCGCAACCTCGGCCCTACGCTTCTGCTCCCTTGCTGCTTTTTCTCAGAAAAATTGAAAGAAATCCGCAGACCGCCATGAGCACAGGATATACCAGATGCGGGATGATCTCGAACGGAGTCAACGCAGTCAGCGTGGCAGCGGACAGAAGCTGTGCTCCGTAGGGAATCAGCCCCTGCCCCACTGACGTATAAATGTCAAGCATAGAAGCCGACCGCTTCGGATCCACACCGTAATCATCACTGATCTCCTTCGCAATGGGACCTGCCATCACGATCGCCACAGTATTGTTCGCAGTACACAGATCCACGAACAGAGCCAGAAGTGCAATCCCCGCTTCCGCTCCTTTCTTGCCTCTGATCCTGCTTTTGATCAGGTTCAGAATGAACTGAATCCCGCCATATTCTCTGACCAGCGACACAATGCATGCAACGATGATGGAAATAACTGTAATATCATACATGGAAGTCACACCGTCTCCGACTACCGTAAACATTTCGGACAGAAGGATGTTGCCCGCTGCCACTCCCACGATCAGAGAGATCACGATCCCGCTCACCAGCACCAGGAATACATTGATCCCGAGCAGGGCTCCGATGAGCACGACCAGATAGGGAACCACTTCCCACAGATTGTACTCCAGATTTTCACTCATCCTGTAATTTACATTTCTCGTGATAAACCAGAAATAAACGATCGTGATCACCGCAGCCGGAAGTATGATCAGGAAATTCGCCTTGAACTTGTCCCGCATTTCGCAGCCCTGAGTCTTTACCGCCGCGATCGTTGTGTCTGATATCATGGAAAGATTATCCCCGAACATGGCGCCGCAGACTACCGCCGCGATGCAGATTCCCATGGAGAATCCGGTTTTCTCACTGATCCCTGCCGCAATGGGAGCCAGAGCCGCAATGGTTCCCATGGAAGTCCCCATGGATACCGAGATAAAACAGCCGATAATGAACAGTCCCGCCACTGCGAAATGCGCAGGTATCAGCGAAAGTCCCAGATTCACCGTGCTGTCCACACCGCCTGCTGCCGTTACTGCGCCGGAGAATCCTCCGGCGCTCAGAAAGATCAGGCTCATCGTGATGATATTTTCTTCCCCCACACCTCTGGCGATTACTTTGATCTTATCATCAAACTTCAGCTCCCGGTTCTGGAAAAACGCAACGAAGAGCGCGATCAGAAACGCAACAATGGCAGGCATCGCATAAAAGTCCCCAAAAACGATTCCTGCTCCAAGAAAAATGACCAGGAATATCCCGATCGGAAGAAGAGCGATTGCCCTTCCCTTCTCATTCTCTTTTTCCATAGATTTATCCTCTCTTTTTCATGGGTGCCGTGTACCTTCGCATCAGGTGCCGTGTACCTTTGACAAGGTACACGGCACCTGATGCGAAGGTACACGGCACC